>JAWVDC010000130.1:0-24743 GCA_033857715.1 Gaiellaceae bacterium
CGTCCCGTCCGACCGCGAGCAGGCCGCCGCACGGGGCCGAGTCGGCGCTGTACGCGAGCGTCCGGCCGCCGGCGGAGACCCGCATCCCGTAGCTATCGAGGTCGTAGTGATGCACCGGGTACGCGACGACCTCGAAACCGGCCGCGGAGAACGGGGTCTCGGCGGCGTACTCCCGGACGTCGAACAGGTCGAGCACCGCCCTCGTGAAGAGGACGGAATCGAGTCCCTCCAACGTGGCGGCGCCGCCGGGCGGTAGCCACAGCTCGGGCGCGGCTGCGCCGCGGCCGGCGCCGAACAGTCCGCCGAACGCCCACGGCAGGAGATCGCCCCAGTGGTCGAGGTGGAAGTGCGAGATCGCTATCGCGTCGACCCGCGGCCAGTCCTCGTCCTGTCGCAGCCGAGCGAGAACGCCGGGGCCGCAGTCGAGCAGCAGGCGCCGTCCGCCTTCCTCGACGAGGTAGCCGGATTGCGCTCCGCCCGGGTTGTGCCAAGCCGGCGAGCAGCCGATCACGTGGAGCCGCATTCGCGCATCTTCGCTGTCGCAGCCGCTGCGCCTGCAGTCCGGTATAAACTCCGGTTCATGAGTGCAGCCGACACGCTGAAGAAGGTCCCGCTCTTCGCGGACCTCGACAACGACGAGATCGAGAGCATCGCGGGCCGGATGATCGAGCGCCACTTCAAGGCCGGCGCCACGCTCACCGAGCAGGGCACCTCCGGGGTCGGGTTCTTCGTCATCGAGGACGGCACCGCCGACGTCACGGTCGACGGCGAGGCGAGAGGATCGGTCGGGCCCGGCGACTATTTCGGCGAGATCGCGCTCCTCACGAATTCGGACCGCACGGCGACGCTGACCGCCACCACCGACATGGTCACGTACGGCTTGACCTCGTGGGACTTCAAGCCGCTCGTCGAGAGCAATTCCGATCTCGCGTGGAAGCTCCTCACGGCCATGGCCGCGAAGCTCACCTAGCCCGACTCCGGCTCCACCATCGGGTTTCAGATCTCGTGCGAAGCGGCACTAGAGGCCTTCATATCCGTACGAAAGGAGTTACCGATGCAGCTTGGCCTGCGCGCGATCCTCTTGGTGGTCGCGATCATTCTCTTCATCATCGCCGCCATCAGCGACACGGATGCGTTCAACTTCCTCGTCTTCGGTCTCGCCTGCCTTGCCGGCGCGCTTCTGGTGGAGGAGCTCGGAGTGGGCGCAGCCGGACGGTTCTCGGGGACTCGCCGCAGCGATACCTAGCCTGCGTCGCTCGCCCGCAGACGCTCGACGAGGTCGGCGACGGCCCGCGGGTCGGATATGTCGTAGAAGCGAAGGCCGCTCGTATCTCCGCGAGCGAAAAACTCCAGGCCCGAGCCTTCGAGCTGGGCGAGTCTGCCGGATGAGGGTCCGAAAGCGACCGTTCCCTCGCCGCCGGACGTCGTCGAGGTCGAGATGCTCGGGATCGCACGGAGGTACGTCGCGTTCACCGACTCCCCGCCCTTCAGCCCGCGGACGATCTCGAGCACACGCCGATTGGTGACGGCGTAGGTCGTACGGCGCCTGCGGTTCGCCTTGTAGATGAACCGGCCGAAAATGAGGTAGAGGCCCATCGCGACGAACGGGATGCCCCAGATCGCGAAGAAGCCGCCACCACTTACGATCGCGAGGGATTCCCAGACGATCGCGAACCCGCCCCACATCACGCTGAAGGGGACGAGGAAGATGTCGGCCTTCGTGAAGCGCTTGTCGGGGTCGGGGCGACCGACCCACTCGATGTGCTCGTCGGCGGAGAGCTGCCGGCGAACGGCATCGGTGTCGACCACCGCCGTTACGGCGCTAGCCGCCGTCGCCCTCCCAGCTCTCGAGCCGCTCGCGCAGGTCGCGGAGGAAGCGGCCGGCGTAGGCGCCGTCGACGAGGCGGTGGTCGTACGTCAGCGTGATGTTCATCATCGGCCGGATCGCGATCACGTCCTGGCCGAGCTCGTCCTGCACCACCCACGGGCGCTTCACGAGCGCGTACGTGCCGAGGATCGCCGACTGCGGCTGGCTGATGACGGGCGTGCCGTGGAACGTGCCGTAGCCGCCGGGGTTCGTGATCGTGAACGTGCCGCCCTGGACGTCATCCGGGACGAGCTGCTTGTTCCGAGCCCTGTTCGCGATGTCGGCGATGCCGCGCGCGAGGCCGAGGAGGTTGAGGCCCTCGGCGTTGCGGATGACGGGGACGATGAGCCCCTTGCCCTCTGCGAGCTCGACGGCGATGCCGAGGTTGACGAAGCTCCGCGTGATGATCGAGTCGCCACGCATTTCGGCGCTGACGTAGGGATAGTCGCGCAGGGTCTCGACGGTCGCCTTCGCGACGAACGCGAGGTACGTCGGGTTGACCCCGTACGCGGACTCGTACTCCTTCTTGAGCTTCCCGCGCGCAGCGACGATCTTGGAGAAATCGACCTCGATCGCGCTCGTGACGTGGGCGCTCGTGTCGAGCGAGCGGCGCATGTGCTCGGCGATGCCGCGCCGCATGGCGGTGATCGGCTCGACCGACTCGCCCGCGAGCGTCTCGCCGGCGGGAACCGGTGCGGGAGCGGCGGGCTTCGGCGGTGCGGCCGCTTCCGCCTTCGCGGGAGCGGCAGGTGCTGCCCCGGGCGCCGCGCCAGCGGCTGCCCCAGATTGTGCAGAGCCGCCGGACTCGACGAACGCCAAGATGTCCTTCTTCGTCACGCGGCCGCCCTGTCCGGTTCCCGGAACCTGGCCGGGGTCGACGCCGTGCTCCGATGCGATGCGCGCCACGACCGGCGAGACGAATGCCTTCCCGTTGCCGCTCGCGGCGGGCGCCGCAGGAGCGGGGGCAGCGGCAGGCTCGGGAGCCGTGGGCTGCGGGGTTTCGGCGGAGGATGCGGCGTTGGCCTCGGCGGCTGCTTCGGCCGTCGCGGGCTCGGGTACCGCTTCGGGCTCAGGCTCGGCTGCGGCCGCCGGCTCTGCCGCGGCGCCGCCGATCCCTGCTGATCCCCCAATTTGGGCGAGCTTCGTCCCGACGACGACGGTCTCGCCCTCCTGGACGAGGATCTGCGTCACCGTGCCGCTCGCGGGCGAGGGCACCTCGGTGTCGACCTTGTCCGTGGAGATCTCGAGCAGCGGCTCGTCGGCCTCGATCTGCTCGCCCTCCTGCTTGAGCCAGCGGGTGATCGTGCCCTCCGAAACGGACACGCCCATCTGCGGCATCACGACGTCGACAGCGGTCTCCGTGGCCATGCGATCCTCCTAGTAACTGGCGAGTTCGCGCAGCCCGGCGACAACGTCGTCGACCTGCGGGATGAATGCCTTCTCGAGCACGGGCGAGAACGGGACGGGCGTGTCGGGAGCGGCGATGCGCTTCACCGGCGCGTCGAGATCCTCGAACGCCTCCTCCGCGATCGTCGCGGCGATCTCCGCGCCGAAGCCGCCGGTGCGCGTGTCCTCGTGGAGGACGAGCACCTTCGACGTCTTGCGCGCCGACTCGAGCACCGCGGCCTTGTCCCATGGCATGACGGTGCGCAGGTCGACGATCTCGACCGAGACGCCGTCGGCGTCGAGCTGCTGCGCGGCCTCCTCGGCCGTGTAGACCATCGCGCCCCACGTGATCACCGAGATGTCCGAGCCCTCTTTGTGCATGCGCGCCTTGCCGATCGGGGTCGTGTACCGCTCCTCCGGCACCTCGCCCTTGATGCGGCGGTAGAGGTGCTTGTGCTCGAAGTAGAGGACGGGGTTCGGATCCTCGATTGCGCTGATGAGCAGGCCTTTCGCGTCCTCCGGCGTCGACGGGCAGACGCACTTGAGCCCGGGGATGTGCGCGAAGGAGGACTCGGGGTTCTGCGAGTGGAACGGGCCGCCCGAGAAGCCGCCGCCGGAGGGGAGCCGCACGACGATCGGCACGGGGGTTCCGGCTCGCCAACGCTGTTTGGCGGCAATCGTGACGAGGTGATCCCAGGCGCAGGAGATGAAGTCCGCGAACTGCATCTCGGCGACGGGGCGAAGACCCATGATCGCGGCGCCGGTCGCGCCGCCGACGATCGCGGTCTCGGCGAGCGGGGCGTCGATGACGCGCCACGGGCCGAACTCCTCCTGGAAGCCGAGCGAGACCTTGAACGCGCCGCCGTAGACGCCGACGTCCTCGCCGATGAGGAAGACGCGCTTGTCGCGCCGCATCTCGGTGCGAAGGCCATCAGAAATTGCCTGCAAATACGTGAGTTCGGCCATTACTTGTGGTGAGGCGTGTCGAGGTCTTCCGGCGTGGCGTAGACGCCGTCGAGGAGCGTCGAGGGATCCGGCTGCGGCGACTCGTCCGCGCGCTCCATCGAGGAGATGAGGAGCTTCTTGACGCTTGCGGCGATCTCGTCCTCCTCGGAATCCGTCATCTCGGCGTTGTCGCGAAGCCAGGTGCGGAAGCGCTCGATGGGATCGGACTCGGCCCACTTCTCGAACATCTGCTTCGGGACGTAGAACGCGTCGTCGTGGACCGCGTGGCCTTCCATCCGCAGCGTCAGGCACTCGACGAGCGTCGGCCCGCCGCCGGCGCGCGCCTTCTCGATCGCGCGCTTCGCCTCGCGGTAGACGGCGAGGACGTCTGTGCCGTCGACGACGACTCCCTCGAAGCCGTACGCCTGCGCGCGGTCGGCGACGTGCTCGGTCGCGTACTCGTACTGCGTCGGCGTGGAGTAGGCGAACTGGTTGTTGTCGCAGATGAAGACCATCGGGAGCTGGCGGGTGCCGGCGAGCGTCATCGACTCGTGCGCGTCGCCGCGCGCGGAGGCTCCCTCGCCGAACCAGCCGACCGCGACGCGCGGCTCCTCCCGAATCCGGAAGGCGAGCGCGCAGCCGACAGCGACGGGAAGCATCGCTGGGAGGTGGCTGACCATCGCGATCAGGCCGAGCTGCTGGTCGGCCATGTGGACGTTGCCGTCGCGGCCGTGCGTCGGGCCGTCCTGGCGGCCCATGTACTGCGCGAAGATCCGCCACGGCTCGACGCCGCGCGTGATGTGGACGCCCATGTCGCGGTGGAGCGGCGTGCCGACGTCGTCCGGCCCCATCGCGGTCGCGACGCCGACGGCGGCGGCTTCGTTGCCGCGCCCCGTGTAGAACGAGCCGGGAATCTTGCCCTGGCGGTAGAGGATGTGGCCGCGCTCTTCCACGCCGCGCGTGATGAGCATGTTGCGGTAGACGCCGAGTAGGTCCTCGCGGTCGAGTCCCGCCTCGCGCACCTCGTTGAAGGAGCCGACGGGCTCCGCTTCCCTCGCAATCGCCATGAGGTCGAAATCTAACTGTCCCAGGCGCACGTGCTGCCGATCGACCGGAGCCGCTCCCGCGTCGCCTCGTCGCAGAGCGCGCCCGCGACTCCCGCGTCGTACGCCGCGCGGGGGGAAAGGCCGAGCGAAGCGGCTGCTTCGTAGTCGCGCGTGAGGTCGGTGTCGAACATCGCGGGGTCGTCCGTGGAGATCGAGCACTGCACGCCGGCGGCGACGAGTTGCGGCAGCGGGTGCTCGGCGAGCGACGCGACGGCGCCGGTGCGGAGGTTCGAGAGCGGGCATACGTCGAGGACGATCGCGCGGTCGGCGAGCTCGGCGACGAGCGAGGGATCCTCGACCGAGCGGATGCCGTGCCGGATCCGGTCGGCCCCGAGCGCGTCCAGCGCACCGCGCACCGACGGCGGGCCGACGACCTCTCCGGCGTGCGGAACGGAGCCGAGACCGAGCGCGCGCGCTTGCGCGAAGACATCCGCGTACGGCTCGGGCGGGAACTCCGCCTCGAGCCCGCCGAGCCCGACGCCGACCACGCCACGGTGGCGGTACCGCGCGGCCCACGCGACGGTCGCGATTGCCTCCTCCTGCGTGAAGCCGCGCGGGATGTCGGGAGTGAGACGCACCTCGACGCCGTGCAGCTCCCGCGCCTCGTCGGCTCCGTCGCACACGCCCTCGTAGATCTCCTGCCAGTCGCAGCCGCGACGCACACGCTCGGCCGGGCTGAATATCCCCTCGAAATAGACGCAGCCGTGCGAACGGGCCTCGGCGGCGTAGTCGACGACCATCTGCCGCCAGTCGAGCGGCCGCTGCAGCGCGTTCGTCGTGAGGATCCAGACCTCGATGAACTGCCGGAAGTCGCGGAACGCGTAGAGCGACTCGAGGTCGTCGGGCAACGCGTAGTCGTTGCGGCGCGCGATCGCGCGGAGCGTGTCGGCGCGCACTGTCCCCTCGAGGTGGACGTGCAGCTCGATCTTCGGGAAGGGCTCGGGCCCCTCCTCAGTGAGCGCAGTGCCGGGCATAGAACGCAAGGTACTGCCGCATGTGGGAGTGCCAGTATCCGCTGTCGTGGCTGCCGGGCCAGACGTGGAGCTGGGCATGGATCTCGTTGGCGTAGTAGACGGCGGTGTCGTGGAAGCGGTCGTCGGTGCCGACGTCGATCCACACCGGCGCGGTGTAGTGCGGCGGGTGATTGACGATGTCGTGGCGCGCGTAGTCGTCCGCGTCGTCGAACGCGGCGGGCGCGCTGTCTCCGCCCTGGAACCAGAGCGCCGGCGAGTGCCCGCCGATCGCGCAGAACGTGCCCTGCGCGCCCAGCATGAGCGCCCCGTAGCCGCCCATCGAGATACCGCCGATCGCGACGGGACCGTGCCGCGGGACGATCTCCTTCAGCACCATCGTCCCCCAGTCGCCGTCGGCGCGGTTGTGCCAATAGCTGTGGTCACCGCCGTCGGGGAGGATCACGATCGGGGCGCGGTTGCCGAGCGCCTGCAGACCGTCGAGGAGCGACTGGCTGAGCATTTCCGCCGGGCTGCCTCCCCGGCCGTGCAGGAGGATCAGCGTCCAGTCGCCGTGCTCTTTCGGGACGACGCGGATCTCGTGCAGGTCGTCGTGGACGTACCGGCTATGGAGCGTGAAGTTCTCGATGCGGGCGCCGTCAGTCGTCCAGTAGCCGCGGAGCAGGTCGCGTACGACGACGTACCCGACGATCCCCAACAGGATCGCCAGCGCTAAGGTCAGGGCGTGGCGAAAGCGGCGGATTGGCTGCGGGAGGAGCGTCGGAAGGTCCTCGGCGACTGGGTGGCGTTCTGTCTCGGCTGCGGCGCGGCGCGCCGGTGGTTCGAGGAGTTCGAGGCGGAGGTGCCTGACACCTGCCCGCAGTGCGGCGGCGAGCTCGTGCGGCGGTGCAAGGCGTGCGGCGCGGGGTTCTCCTCCGTCGCGGTCGTCGACTGCGAGGAGTGCGACGAGCCGGTGCGTCCCAACGAGTTGTTCGGCGGGTAGATTCGGCGTGGCTGACTGGTACGTCGAGAACGCCGGCGAGTTCCCGTGGTTCGTGAACGAGAAGTTCGGCGCGCGCAGCTACCTCGTTCCGTTCGAGGACGTGAAGGTGGGCGTGCGCATCCACGTCCTCGAGCCGGGCAAGCCGAGCACGCTGTACCACCGCGAGACCGAGCAGGAGGGCTTCCTCGTGGTCGAAGGCGAGTGCCTGCTCATCGTCGAGGGCGAGGAGCGGCCGCTGCGGCGCTGGGACTACTTCCACTGCCCGCCCGGCGTGACGCACTCGTTCGTCGGCGCCGGTGACGGCCCGTGCGTGATGGTCACGCTCGGCCTGCGCGGAGGCGACATCGTCTACGAGCGGAACGACGTCGCGCTCGCGCACGGCGCGGGCGTCGAGGAGGAGACGGACACGCCGAGCGTCGCCTACGAGCCGTTCCCGAAGTGGGAAGACGGCCGTCCCGCATCGTGGGACGCGCTTCCCTGGAACCGCGACTCGTAGCGGAACCTCCCCGCCTAGACTTAACCGCGTGTTGGAACGCACCCAACTTCGCACGCTGCCGCTTCTTAACAAGGGCGCAGACCTGACACCCGCTCTCAGTGCTTGCTGCGGGGCCTGCCGGACGTGTGTGACCACGAATGTCCTCACGCTCGGCCTGGCCGCTCTGTCGTGCGTCGGTCTGCGAGCGAGCCGCCTTGCCGGACGGCGTAGTCCCGCCAAACCCTCCTAGAAGAGGTCTCCTTCGAAGAGCGGCACGACCGGCCCGCTCATGATCTGTGAGAAGCGGATCACGGTGACGAGGTCGTCCTCCGCGACGTCCCGGTTGTAGAGCTGGCCAAGGAAGTTCGCCATCTCGTCGGTGCGGCGGATCTCGGGGTTGTCGTGCTCGATCTCCCGCGGGGACACTTCGCTGAGGCGCTTCACCTCGACCTTGTCGATCACCGCGTCGAAGACGTGCTCGCGCGGGCTGAAGCGCACACCGCAAAGCACGCGAACGACCATCCCCTTCTTGTACTTCGAGGACTTGTCCCCGAGGCGGATCGTGGCCGACTTGCGGCCGCTCCGCAGCTGCTCGGAAACCATCGGCGAGTAGAAGTTGAGCGCGTACACAGTTCTGGAGTTTGCCAATTCACGCCGGAGTTGGCCGGGTGACTAAACAAACGCGGCCGGCTCGGGCATCGTTTGGTCGATGCCGCAAGCCGGACCGCGCACCCGTGAGCTCGAAGACGTCTATCGGCGACGGTATCGCGAGTTCGTGCGTGTGGCCACCGCGATCCTCGGCAACGAGGCGAGCGGGCACGACGCGGTGCAGGAGGGATTCGCGCAGGCGCTTCGCGAGCAGCGCTCGTTCCGCAATGAGGGACCGCTCGAGGCATGGGTCTGGCGGACGGTCGTCAACGCGGCGCTTGCCTCCCGGCGCCGCCGACTCGCGCGGCATGAGGCGCGGGAAGCGCTCGTGGTCGAGGCTGCGACCGGCGGCGGCGCGGACGAATCCGGAGTTCGGGCGTGGGTTGCTGCGCTCCCGGAGCGACAGCGACTGGCCGTGTACCTCCGCTACTACGCCGACCTCGACTACCGCTCAATTGCGGATGTTCTCGGCGTCGAGACGGGGACGGTCTCGGCCACTTTGAGCTCGGCGCACCAGGCGCTGCGCCGTTCCCTGCAGGAGGTGGAGCAATGATCGACGTCGAGGCTGTGATCGTCGCGGAGCTGGACCGGATGGTTCCCCTACCGGACGGGCGCCGAGCCGATTGGTCGGACGTGGTGCGTCGGTCCGGCCTGGCGAGCAGCGGGCGGCATCCTCGTCGACGGCTCCTCCTACTTGCCGCGGCGGCTGCCCTCGCTCTGGCGATCGCGGTCCCGGCTCTTGGCCTCGACCACTCGATACTCGATTGGGTCTCCGCTCCAGCAGCGCCCGCGCCGGCGCAGAAGGACTTCCAGGAACTCGATGTCGGTGCACCGGACGGCATGGGCCCCCACGTCAGTGGCCCCGCTCGCAGCGTCATGGAGAGCCAGCTCGAAGGACGAGACGTGCACTTGTGGGTCGCCCCAACCGCGCGCGGCGGCTTCTGTCTCGAGCTCGAGGGCTACGGCGGGGGCTGTGATCGTGACCGGCAGCTTCCGATGGACCCGACTCTCGCCGTGAGCAACGCGCAAACTTCACCGGTTCTTTTCGGTGCCGCCCTACCGTCCGGCATCGACCATGTCGAGGTGCAGTTCGCCGACGGCGGCGAGGCTTCGATCCCGGTCGTCTACGTGTCGGCGCCGATCGACGCGAGTTTCTTCGTCTACCAGCTCCCGGGTTCCGGGCTGCATCTCGGCGCGTGGCCGGCGACGGTCGAAGCCGTCCGGGATGACGGGACGATCGCGGCATCGACCACGATCGGGCAAGGCTTGGGCAGTTTGTTCGGGAATCCCGGCTAGCTCAGGAGCTGATCGGCTGCACGTGTGACCGCGTCACCTGTTCCGGAGACGTGCAGCCGAGGAGACCGAGGCCGAGCGTGATCTCGTCCTGGAGCAGCGAGAGCGCGTGCGCGACGCCGGCCTCGCCCTCTACGGCTAGCGCGCATGCGAAGGGACGGGCCGCGAACGCCGCATTTGCGCCGAGGGCGAGCGCCTTCAGGACATCCGTCCCGCGGCGGATTCCGCCGTCGACGTAGACCTCGCAGCGCCCCGCGACAGCCTCCGCGACTTCCGGCAGCGCCTCGAGCCCTGCGGCGACGCCGTCGAGCTGGCGGCCGCCGTGGTTCGAGACCCACACGGCGTCGGCGCCGTGCTCGACCGCGAGCGTCGCGTCTTCGCGCGTGAGGATTCCCTTGAGGACGATCGGAAGCGGCATCTCGGCGCGGATCCACTCGAGGTCGCGCCACGTCAGCGACGGCGTCATCTCGAAGAGGTTCGCGTACGGCAGGTCGAGGTCGGGAGGCGGGTTCTGGAAGCCGAGACGCAGGTCGCGCTCGCGGCGGCCGATGAACGGCGCGTCCACCGTGAGGACGAGCGCGGAGTAGCCGGCCTCCCGCGCCTCGTGCATGTGGTCGAGCGTCCGTTGGCGGTCCTTGAGGACGTAGAGCTGGAACCAGCGCGGCCCGGCGCCGGCCCCCGCGATATCCGCGTGCGTCCGCGTCGTCAGCGTCGAGACGGTCATGAGAGCACCCGCCGCAGCGGCCGCGCGCGCAGTGGCGAGCTCGCCTTCCGGGTCGAGCAACCGCTGCATGGCGAACGGCGCGATTCCGAGCGGGGAGGCGACCTCGGTGCCGAGGAGCGTCGTCGCGGTGGTCACCCCGCTGACGTCCACGAGCATTCGTGGCCGCAGCTGCCAGCGCGCGAACGCGGCGACATTCCCGCGGAGCGTGACCTCGTCGCCCGCGCCGCCCTCGAAGTAGCACCAGACCGCGGGCGCGACCTTCTCCCGCGCCGCCTCGAGGTAGTCCGAGACGTTGATCATCCCGCGGCAAGCCTCTCGATTGCCTTCGTCACCATCTCGCGCTCGCCCTTGTGCGTCAGCAGGCGCGGCGCCTCGTCGAGCGGCAGCCAGCGCGCCTCGTCGACCTCGACGCGCATCGCCTCGTCGATCTCGCCGATCCGCCCGGCGCCCGCAGTGAGAAGGAAAAAGCTCACGACTTTGAAAATCCTCTCGCCTTTTGCGCTCTCCCACGTGGCCGTGTACGTGTAGCGGACGTCGCCGAGCTTCTCGACGACGCGGCCTTCGACGCCCGTCTCCTCGCGCACCTCGCGCACGGCGGCCTCAGCCGCCGACTCGCCGGGGTCGATCTTTCCCTTCGGCAGCGCCCAGACGCGGGGCTTGCCCTGCGGGCGGATTGCAGCGACATGCGGCCGGCCCCGAATCGACCGTACGAGCACACCTCCTGCCGAGAACTCGCGACGCATCGCTAGGGTTCTACCACTTGGCACTTGCAGCGCTTGAGTGCCAGGCCGTACAATGCCCCGGCACTCTCCACCTGAGAGTGCCGAACGAGACACTGAACAGCAGGCAGGAGGCTTTTGCATGAACTTGAAGCCGCTGAGTGACCGCTTGATCGTCGAGGTCCTCGATGAAGAGGAAATGACGACGAGCGGCATCGTGCTTCCGGATACCGCGAAGGAGAAGCCGCAGCGCGGCCGCGTCCTCGCAGTTGGTCCCGGCCCCCGGGACGACAACGGAAAGTTCGTCCCGATGGACGTGGCGGAGGGCGACGAGATCGTCTTCTCCAAGTACGGCGGGACCGAGATCAAGGTCGGCACGGAGGAGTACCTGATCCTCCGCGAGTCGGACGTCCTCGCCAAGGTCACTGGGACCCGCGAGCCGGCCGGCGCCACGGCGTAAGCAGTAGAGAGCAACGGAGGTTAGAAGACACATGGCTCACAAAGAGCTGAAGTTCAACGAGGACGCACGCCGCTCGCTCCAGCGCGGTGTCGACATCCTCGCCGACGCGGTCAAGGTCACCCTTGGCCCGAAGGGGCGCTACGTCGTGCTCGACAAGAAGTTCGGCGCGCCCACCATCACGAACGACGGCGTCACCATTGCTCGCGAGATCGAGCTCGAGGACGTCTTCGAGAACCAGGGCGCGCAGCTCGTCCGCGAGGTCGCGACGGCGACGAACGACGTCGCCGGCGACGGTACGACCACCGCGACCGTCCTCGCCCAGGCGATCGTCCGCGAGGGGCTGAAGAACGTCTCCGCCGGTGCGAACCCGATGGGCCTCAAGCGGGGCATCGAGGCCGCGGTTGCCGGTGTGGTCGAGAACCTCAAGGAGCAGTCGAAGGACGTCTCCGGCCGCGAGGACATCGCCCGCATCGCCGCCGTCTCCTCGCGCGAGCGGGAGATCGGCGACGTCATCGCCGACGCGATCGAGAAGGTCGGCAAGGACGGCGTCGTGAACGTCGAGGAGGGCCAGACTCTCGGACTCGAGCTCGAGTTCACCGAGGGCATGCAGTTCGACAAGGGCTACCTCTCGCCGTACATGATCACCGACCCCGAGCGGATGGAGGCGGTGCTCGAGGATCCGTACATCCTCGTCGCCAACCAGAAGATCGGCGCGGTCAAGGATCTCCTGCCGGTGCTCGAGCAGGTCATCCAGTCGGGCCGGCCGCTCCTGATCGTCGCGGAGGACGTCGAGGGCGAGTCGCTTGCCACGATCGTCGTGAACAAGCTCCGCGGCACCTTCCAGGCCGTCGCCGTCAAGGCGCCGGGCTTCGGCGATCGCCGCAAGCGCATGCTCGAGGACATCGCGATCCTCTCGGGCGGCGAGGTGATCACCGAGGAGATGGGCCTCAAGCTCGAGAACACGAAGGTCTCGCAGCTCGGTCATGCCCGCCGCGTGGTCGTCGACAAGGACACGACGACGATCATCGACGGTGCCGGTGAGACGGATGCCATCAAGGGCCGCATCAAGCAGCTGAAGTCCGAGATCGAGAACACCGACTCCGACTTCGACCGCGAGAAGCTCCAGGAGCGCCTCGCGAAGCTGTCGGGCGGCGTCGCCGTCGTCAAGGTCGGCGCTTCGACCGAGACGGAGATGAAGGAGAAGAAGCACCGCGTCGAGGACGCTCTCCAGGCCGCTCGCGCGGCTCTCGAGGAGGGCCAGGTCCCGGGTGGCGGTGTCGCGCTCATCAACGCCGCGGACGCGATCCGCGACGGTCTCCTCGGCTCACTCGAGGGCGACGAGCGGACGGGTGCGCAGATCATCTTCCGCGCGCTCGAGGAGCCCCTTCGCCAGCTCGCGTACAACGCGGGCCTCGAGGGCTCGGTCGTCGTCCAGCAGGTGCGGACGGCTCAGACCGGCTGGGGCCTGAACGTCGAGACCGGCGAGGTCGAGGACCTGCTCAAGAGCGGGATCGGCGACCCGACGATGGTCACCCGCTCGGCGCTGCAGAACGCGGCGTCGATCGCGAAGAACATCCTCACCACCGAGGCGGTCGTCGCCGAGGCTCCCGAGAAGGTCGGGGCCGGCATGGGCGGCGGAATGCCGGACATGGGCGGGATGATGTAACGAGCCGCTTAGCGGCTTGACGCGAAGGGCCGGTTCACGCCGGCCCTTCGCGTCTCTACGGCGCACGCATTGCTATTCGAGCCCGGCTCGTAGAGACTGCGTAGATGAGAAGGCGGCTGTCCTCCCTCGGGCTCGTAGCGATCCTGGGAATCATCGGCGTGCTCTGCGTGGGCTCGGCCGGCTTCGCAGCGCTGCCTCCCCAGTGGACTTCCGCGATCGAGGTGCCGGGAACGGCAGACCTCAACGTCGGCGGGTATGACGGCGCCTACGCCAACACGGAGGCCGTCTCGTGCGCAACGCCGGGCAACTGCGCCGCCGGCGGCTACTACACCAATCAATGGCGCGGCTGGGAGGCCTTCGTCGTCGACGAGACAAACGGCACGTGGGGCACCGCGATCACAGTCCCAGGCGCCACGCGTGATGCGCAGGTCACCGCGATCTCGTGCTCGACGCCCGGGAACTGCGTCGCCGGCGGCGACTTCCAAGGGGCTACCGGGTATACAGCCTTCCTCGCGAGCGAGGTCGACGGAACCTGGGGAGCCGCGCAAGAGCCCGCCGGCCTGTCCAGCCTCAACAGTGGCTGGGGCGCCAGCATTGCTTCCATCTCGTGCGCGTCGCCCGGGAACTGCGTCGCCGGCGGCACGTATATGCCGGATTCGGGCTCGTGGCAGACGTTCGTCGTCAGCGAGACCAACGGCACCTGGGGCACCGCAATCAATGTCCCCGGCACTGTCGCCCTCAACGCCGGCAAAGACGCACTGTTGTCCGCAGTTTCCTGTGGAACACCCGGCAACTGCGGGGCCGTCGGCACCTACAGAGACGCCTCCGGCTATGGCCATGCATTCGTCGTCGACGAGACGAACGGCACCTGGGGAACGGCAATGAAAGTCCCCGGCGCGACGGCCCTCGAGAACGGCCGCAACTCCTGGATGAGCTCCATTTCGTGTGCGAGCGCCGGGAACTGCAGCGCCGGCGGCTTCTACGGCAGCGGCGACGATAACGGCGGCCTAACCGAACCCTTCGTCGTGGACGAGACAGACGGGACCTGGGGCACGGCAACCGAAGTCGGGGGCGCGGACAGCCTCAACTACCGCGACGCGCAGTTGGAGTCCCTCTCGTGCTCAACCGTGGGGAACTGCGCAGCCGGAGGCTGGTACACCGACGCCGCGGGCATCACGCAGATTTTCGTCGTCGACGAGAAGAACGGGAGCTGGGGCAACGCCATCCAGCTTCCGGGCACCTCTGGCCTCAACACTGCCAGCTACCAGAACCTGGCGCCTTCGATCTCTTGTGGCGCGGACGGGGCGTGCGTGGTCGCTGGTTACTACGGGTCAGCCATCGACGCGACCCACGACGTCGCCGGCGAAGGCTTTCACGCGTACGTAGCCAGCGAGTCGAACGGCGTCTGGGGCAAGGCGCTCGAGCTCCCCGGGACACAGACCCTTACCAGAGCCAACGGTGCTGCCGTGTATTCGGTCTCGTGCGCTTCGGCCCACGATTGCGCGGTAGGTGGCGTGTACCGGGACGAGGGCGGCCAAGCCCAGGCGTTCGTGGCCAACTCGTTCGCAGTAGACACGACCACGCTCGAGCCGGCCGACGCGGGCGGGGTGACCGGCGGGACGACCGACCTCTCCGCGAGGTTGACGTCCGGAGGCAACGGAGTGTCAGGCGCGACCGTGAGCTTCACGCTGAACGGCGTGAGTGTCGGCAGCGCGAAGACCAACGCGAGCGGAGTGGCGACGTTGCCGAACGTCAGCCTGGACGGGATCGACGTAGGCGAGTATGAGGACGCGGTCGGAGCGTCTTTCGACGGCGACGACAATTCCGCCGCGGCGAGCAGTGGCTCGAGCTCGCTGACGGTCTACCCCTCAGGGCTGGTGGGTGTTGACGACGTGTCGGTGAGCACGAGCGGAACCACGATCGACAGCTTCGACTCGTCGCTCGGCGCGTACAGCCCGACGACGAACCACGGCAGAGATGCCCTCGTCATCAGCAATGGGACGTCCGACCTCGCAGGCGTCAAGGTGCTGGGCGACGCCACCTCCTCGCAAGGCGCGGTGAATGTCGCGTCGACGGCGCGCGTCACCGGAGACATCAAGGCCGGAACGACCGCGTCGATCGCAGGAACAGTGGGTGGCACCGTCACCGAGAACGACCCTTCCGCGGCGTTCTCGCTGCCGCCCGTCCCCAACTGCTCACCGTACAGCGCAAAGAGCAGGATCACGGGCACCGGCACGTTCAGCTACTCGAGAACGACCGGAGACCTTACTCTCATCAAGGGTCCCATCAAGCTCGTAAAGGGGACGTCCTGCTTCCACTCCATCGTGCTGGGAGCCGGAACGACCCTTACCGTCAGCGGCCCGGTCACGATCACCCTCAAGGGCCAGATCAGCGGCAGCGGCCACATCGTCAACCTGACCAACAACCCCGCGAAACTCCGCATTCAAACGAGCTACAGCGGCGCGGGCGGCTTGACGCTCCAGGGCAGCACTCACGCATACATGACGGTCTTCGCGCCCGCAACGACGGTGACCGTCGCCAGCGGCGCGATTTTCGGGAACCTGTTCGCGGGATCGGTGAATCTCACCGGCACAGCCAAGTTCCATGCAGACACGCCCTGAAGCTGATACCGCGGGTGCGGGTCGCATCGGGAGCAACGAGCCGCTCAGCGGTACTCAGACAAAAACGGCGCCGAGAAGGGCGCCGTTTTCGTAGGGGAGGGTGGGTGGTTCCATCTCCAATATCGACAACGCCGAGGCCGGTCTTATCCCCCTGAAGGGTTAGAAGCCGTAGCGCTCTTCGCGGAAGGGGTCGGCCTCGTTGTGGTAGCCAAGGCGTTCCCAGAAGCCGGGCTTGTCGGCGGAGACGAGCTCGAGGCCGGTCAGCCACTTCGCGCTCTTCCAGAAGTAACGCGACGGCACGACGAGGCGCACCGGGCCGCCGTGCTCCGCGGTGAGCGGCTCGCCGTCGGCTTCGTGACAGACCATCGCGTCGTCCTCCTCCAGCGCCGCGAGCGGGAGGTTCGCGGTGAAGCCCTGCGGGGCGTGCGCGACGACGAACTGCGCGGCCGGCAGCGGCTTGCAGAGCGCAGCGAGCTCGCGCCAGTGGACGCCGCCGAAGCCGGCGTCGAAACGGCTCCAGCGCGTCACGCAGTGGATGTCGGTCGTGATGTCGGTCGCGCGCAGCGCGCGCAGCTGCTCGTAGTCGAGGGTGACCTCCTCCTCGACGAGGCCGAAGATGCGGAGTTCCCAGGTGGCGACGTCGATCGTCGGGACGCTGCCGGCGTGGAGGACGGGCCACTTCTCCGTGAGGTACTGCCCCGGCGGCAGCCGCGCGGGGTCGTACCCCGCGGCGCGCACCTTGTCCTCGGCTTTCGAGCGGAAGAGCGGCATGGGTATGCACACTAAATGCGTGGACGTAGCCCGGAGAGAGCGTGAGTACGTCGGCGTGCGCGGGCCGGACGCGGCGGATTACCTCCAGCGGATGGTCTCGAACGACGTCGAGGCGCTCGCGGTCGCCGAGGCGTGCCCGGCGCTGCTCTTGACGGCGAAGGCGCGGGTGATCGCTCCGCTCGTCGTGTGGCGGCGCGGCGAGGAGGACTTCCTCGTCCTCACCGAGCCGGGGCTTGGCGAGCGCGTGCGCGCGGAGCTTCTGCGCCTGCGCTTTCGCGCGCGGTGCGAGATCGAGGCGGAGGAGCACGAGTCGGCGCTCGTCTTCGGCGGCGACGAGGGCTTCGCCACGGACTGGCCCGGCGCGCGCGAGGTGCTCGACTCGAAGCTCGAGCCGACGCTCGACGCCGCAGCGCTCGAGCTCCGCCGGATCGAGGCCGGCGTGCCGCGCTGGGGCCACGAGATCGACGACAAGATCCTCCCCGCGGAGGCCGGCCTCGACGCGACACACATCTCGTTCTCGAAGGGCTGCTATCCGGGCCAGGAGCCGATTGCCCGGCTCCACTACCGCGGGCACGCGAACCGCGGGCTGCGGGTCGTCGAGCTCGACGGCACGGAGGAGGTCGAGCGGGTGACGAGTCAGGCGGAGCGCGCCGACGGGAGCGTCGTCGCGCTCGCGTTCGTGCGGCGATGACGCGAAAGCGCCGGACCCTCGAGCCCGCCGAGTGGTACTCGGTCCGCCCGGTGCGGAGCCTGAAGCCCGCGACGTACCGGTGCCCGCTCTGCGGCTTGCAGCTCCACGCGATGAGCGACCACGTCCTCGTCGCGCCCGAGGGCGACACGACGCGCCGCCGCCACGCGCATCTCGAGTGCGTCGCGGCGGCGAATCTGCCCGGAAGGCCCGCCGGTCCGGGCCTTCGCGAGCGCCTCGCTAGACTTCTCCGTCCCGAGCGCCCGTAGCTCAGGGGATAGAGCACCAGCTTGCGGAGCTGGGGGTCGCACGTTCGAATCGTGCCGGGCGCACTTTTGATGCACGTTTAGGCGTAGGTGTTGCCGAATTGGGAACCAGTGCGGGGTGCCTGCCATTCCCGACCAGATCGTCCTCAAGCGGCACCGTGACCTCGAAGGTCGGCGCCGGGACATCTACTGGCGTCGAGCCGCGGTCGGGCTCCTCGCCGCGTTCCTCCTCGCCGGCTTGCTCAACCTCTTCGGCCAGAAGCCGGGCGACACGACCGTGACCGCGGGCGGTGTCTCGCTCCAGCTTCACGCCCCGTCGGCGCTGCGGGGCGGCCTGCTCTACGAGGCGAGCTTCACCGTCCGCACGCAGCGAAAGCTCACCACGCCGACCCTGGTCCTCTCGCGCGGCTGGCCCATCGCCAACACGATCAACACGCTCGAGCCGAGCCCGGCCACCGAGTCGAGCCATGACGGTGAGATCTCTCTCGGCCTTGGCCCGCTCAAGGCGGGGTCGACCTACACGCTCTACGGAGAGTTCCAGGTGAACCCGACGAGCTTCGGCTCATACTCGGGCGACATCTCGCTCTACGACGGCGACACGCGGCTGCTCCACATGGACCGGACGATGGTGGTTTACCCCTAGTAGTGGCCCGCCTGCCGACACTCGTCCGCCCCTCGCCCGCGATCACGCGGCGCGCTGCGGCGTCCTCAGTCCTTGCATCGCTTGGTGCTCGCGACCGAGTGATCGAACAGCGTCGACAGGCGGGCCACTGATGGACATCGTCCTCCGCGGCATAGTTGTCTTCTTCGCGCTCTACTTCCTCATGCGCGTGATCGGCCGGCGAGAGCTGTCGAAGCTCGAGCCGTTCGACCTGATCCTGCTCATCATCCTCGGCGACGCCGTGCAGCAGGGGCTGACGCAGGACGACTACTCGCTGACAGGAGCGATGCTTGCGATCGTGACGATCGCGGTGCTGCAGGTCGCGGTCTCGTTCCTCAACTTCCGCTTCCCGCGCCTGCGGCCGGTGCTCAACGGCGAGCCGATCGTCGTCGTGCAGGACGGCAAGCCGATCGACAAGAACCTCAAGCGCGAGCGTCTCACCCCCGAAGACCTCGCCGAGTCGGCGCGCATGCAAGGGATCGGCTCGCTCGACGAGGTCGCGTGGGGAGTGCTCGAGACGAGCGGAACGATCAGCTTCATCAAGAAGAGCGACTGATTAGTCGGAACCGAGCCCGACGAACTGGGAGAACTCGGCGGGCACGACGAATTTCGTCGAGTCCGACGCTCCGATCGTCTTCAGCGCGTCGAGGTACTGCAGGCGCATCGTCTTCTCGTCGACGCCCTGCGCGACCTTGAAGATCGTCTCGAGCGCGAGCGCGAAGCCCTCCGCACGGAGGATCGCCGCCTGGCGCTCGCCTTCCGCGGTCAGGATCGCCGCCGACTTGTCGCCCTCGGCGACCGTCACCGCTGCCTGCTTCGCGCCCTCCGCCTCGGTGATGACCGCACGGCGTGTCCGTTCGGCCGACATCTGGCGGGTCATGGCTTCCGCGACGGCCGCGGGCGGATTGATCTCGCGCACCTCGACGTTCGTGACCTTCACGCCCCAGCGCTCGGTCGTCTCGTCGAGCTTCTGCTGGAGCGTGAGGAGCATCGCGTCGCGCCCCGACAGCGCATCGTCGAGCGTCATGTCCCCGACGACGCTGCGGAGCGTCGTCGCGGCGACGTTCTGCGCGGCGCCGGCGAAGTGCTGCACCTTCACGACCGAGTCCACCGGGTCGACGACGCGGCAGAAGGTGATGAAGTCGATCGAGATCGGCGCGTTGTCCTTCGTGATCACCCTCTGGGTCGGGATCTCGAGATAGAACTCGCGCAGGTCGACCATCACCGGCCGGTCGACGAACGGGATGAGGAAGACGATGCCCGGCCCGCGCGTGCCGACGACCCGGCCGAGGCGGAAGAGCACGAGTCGCTGGTACTCGCGAATGATGCGGATCGGCCAGATTGCGATCATCACTGCGAGTATCTCACCTGTGCCCCGCTATGTGACCGAGGCCGTGGTCGCCGAGCTCCTTTCCCCCGCCGACGCGGTGGAGGCGATCGAGGCGTGCTTCGCGCGGATGGCGGCCGGAGTGGTGGAGAACCGGCCGCGCTACCGGCTCGGGCTCGACGGCGGCGCGCTCGCCGTGATGGCGGCGGCGGATCTCGGGCTCGGATACGCCGGGGCGAAGGTCTACGCGGGCTTCCGCGACGGCGCGCGCTTCGTCGTGCTCCTCTTCCGCGCCGACTCGCCTGAGCTCGTCGCGGTGCTCGAGGCGGACAAGCTCGGCCAGCTCCGGACCGGGGCGGCGAGTGGGGTCGCAGCGAAGCATCTTGCGCGGCCGGGTGCGCGGAGCCTTGGGCTGATCGGCTGCGGCTGGCAGGCGGAGTCGCAGCTCGCTGCGATCCGCGCTGCGCTTCCCGGCCTCGAGCGCGTCGTCGCTTACTGCCGCAACGAGGAGCGCCTGCGCGCGTTCTGCGAGGAGCACGGCGCGGAGCCGGGCGAGAGCCACCGCGACGCCGGGGAGTGCGACGTCGTCGTCACCGTGACGACGTCGAAGGATCCCGTCCTGCGCGGCGAGTGGCTCCGTGCGGGCGCGCTCGTGTGCGCGGTCGGAGCGAACGACGGCCGACGTCGCGAGCTCGACAACACCGTCCTCGAGCGCGCCGCGTTTGTCTGCTGCGACTCGCGCGAGAACGCGAAGCTCGAGTCCGCCGACCTCAGCGAGCCGATCGAGTCGGGAGTCCTCGACTGGCTCGAGGTGCACGAGCTGCAGGAAGTCGTCGCGGGCGAGGCTGATGCTGGAAGCGTCGGCGGCGAAGCCACCGACGCCCGGCGGAACTTCCCGACTTCGGCGGCGGTGGGCCGGCAGTCCGACGACGACATCGTCGTCTTCAAGTCCAACGGCCTCGCCGCGTGGGACATCGCCGCAGCTGCCGCGGTCGTTGCAAAACTCGAGGCGAAATGACGCTCCGCTTCGGTTACACGCCCTGCCCGAACGACGCGTTCGCGTTCCACGCGCTCGCGCACGGTCTCGTCGACGCGCCGTTCGAGGTCGAGCCCGTGCTCTACGACATCGAGGAGCTGAACCGGCGCTCGGCGACGGGAGAGCTCGAGCTGACGAAGCTGAGCTTCGGCGCCGCTGCGGCGGCGGGCGATCGCTATCGGTTGCTCCGAAGCGGTGCGGCGCTCGGGCGTGGGGTCGGGCCGCTCGTCGTCGCGCGCGACCCGATGTCGCTGGCGGAAGCCGTCGCTGGCCGGATCGCCATTCCGGGCCGTGAGACCACCGCGTTCCTCTTGCTCCGACTCGCAGAGGCCGCGCTCGGCGACGTGGTCGAGATGCGCTTCGACGAGATCCTCAGCGCGGTCGCCTTGGGCGAGGTCGACGCGGGGCTGATCATCCACGAGAGCCGCTTCACGTACGCCGACCACGGGCTCGTCGCGGTCGCGGATCTTGGGGAGTGGTGGGAACGCGAGACCGGCCTTCCGGTTCCGCTCGCGGGGATTTTCGCGCGCACCGCTCTCGACGACGAGACCATCGCCGCCGTCGAAGCCGCGATTCGCGCCTCCGTCGAGTACGCATTCGCGCACCCGGAGGCGAGCCGCGAGTACGTCCGTTCCCTCGCGCAGGAGATGTCGGACGAGGTGTGCGCCGCGCACATCGCGCTGTACGTCAACGAGAGCAGCATCGACATCGGCGACGAGGGCTTGGTCGCGATCGAGCGCCTGCTCGGTCGCGCCGCAGCCGCTGCCTAGACTCAGTCTCGTGAGCCGGGCCGTCATTCTCTCCGCTGTTCGCACGCCGATCGGCCGCTACGGCGGCGCGCTCGCGGACGTTCGGCCCGACGATTTCGCGGCGATCGTGATTCGCGAAGCGGTCGCGCGTGCGGGCGTTCCGGCGGAGCAGATCGAGGACGTCTGGCTCGGCGCGGCGAACCAGGCCGGCGAGGACAACCGCAACGTCGCGCGCATGGCGGCGCTTCTTGCGGGGCTTCCTGACTCGGTTGGCGGCGTGACCGTCAACCGCCTCTGCGCCTCCGGTCTCGCAGCGGTGATCGGCGCCTGCCACGCGGTGATCGCGGGCGACGGGGATCTGTTCGTCGCGGGCGGCGAGGAGTCGATGACCCGGGCGCCGTTCGTCACCGCGAAGGATTCGAAGCCTTGGGGGCGCGGCGACCGGCCGCTGTACGACACGACGCTCGGCTGGCGCTTTCCGAACCCAAAGCTCGGCGAGTTGTTCCCGCCGGAGTCGATGGGCGAGACCGGCGAGAACGTCGCTGAGCGGTGGGGCGTCTCCCGTGAGGATCAGGATGCGTTCGCGCTCGAGTCGCAGCGCCGCTGGGCGGCCGCCGACGAGGCGGGACGCTTCGCCGACGAGCTCGTCCCCGTCGGCGACGTGACGCGCGACGAGCATCCTCGCCCCGACACGACGCTCGAGAAGCTCGCGTCGCTCAAGCCCGCGTTTCGCGAGGGCGGCACGGTCACGGCGGGGAACGCGTCGGGCATCAACGACGGCGCCGCCGCGCTCGTGATCGCGTCGGAGGAGAAGGCGCGCGAGCTCGGCGTCGAGCCGCTCGGTACGTTCGTTGGCTCCGCGGTCGCGGGCGTCGATCCGCGCGTGATGGGCGTCGGCCCGATCCCGGCGGTGAAGAAGGTCCTGGAGCGGCGCGGCATCGCGGTGGAGGATCTCGACCTCGTCGAGCTGAACGAGGCGTTCGCGTCCCAGAGCCTCGCGGTGATTCGCGAGCTCGGCCTCGACCCGGAGAAGGTGAACGTCAACGGCGGCGCGATCGCGCTCGGCCATCCGCTCGGGATGAGCGGCGCGCGCCTCGTCGTCTCGCTTCTCCACGAGCTGCGCCGCCGCGGCGGCCGCTACGGCCTCGCCACGCTCTGCGTCGGCGTCGGCCAGGGCCAAGCCGCGCTGTTCGAACGCGTGTAACCCGGGCATGTCCTAGGGCGCGCCGCCAGCAGCTACAGGACGCGAAAGGTGTGCGTCGCGTCACACTGTCGTTGCGCTTTCGCCAGCATTTCGGTCGTGGTGCGCGGCGCTTGTTGCTCTATTCCAAGCCGCTCCCGAGCGCTCGCGGTCCCGTCAAGACGTGTCTGGTGTCCCGTCCAGACATGATGGGGTCTGACCCCAAAACGTGCCCAGACGTGCCGCGCGGGGACGTGCCTGCTTGGGACGTGTCTGTCAGCCGACGGGTGGGCGGATGTAGATCACGCCCTCGTGCTGGATCGGTACGAACGGGGCGCCGACACTCATGACGAGTGTCTCCACCTGGTGGAAGACCGCGTCTCCGCCTTCCCCGATCGGGACGGCGATCTCGAGCTCGTCGTGCGCCTCGGCGTCGAGGCCCTCGTCGCGAAGCGCCTCGAGCAGGCGATCGCGGTCGGGGATTCGCGCTGCTCTGACCTGAACGTGAGTCGTCATCTGCGGTCCTTGGATGCCCTCCGGTGCGGGGAGTCAAACGGAGCCGCCGGCGACGGCGGGACAGGAGTACGGGCTCTTCAAGGAGGCGGGCTTCGGCCGCGAGCTGTCGGTCGACACGCTCGAACGCTGTCTCAGGACGAAGGCGTACCCTTCTCCACGAGTGCCAAGCCCTTCAATCCGTTCGGGCTCTAGAGCCGCGCTCGCACTCGACCTCGCGGTCAAGCTCGCGCTCTTCGCGCTGCTCGCGTACGCCGTCTCGAACCAGAACCTCCCGCAGTTCCACGGCAAGTCGATGACCGGCCGCGCGATCGGCTACCCGCTCGCGGCGCTCGCGGTGCCGGTCGCCTGGTGGATCGTCTCGCGCCGGCGGCGGGTCGCCTATCCCTTCGCGGTGGACATCCTCGTCGTCCTGCCGTTCCTCATCGACACCGCAGGCAACGCGGCGAACCTCTACGACACGGTCACCTGGTGGGACGATGTCAACCACCTCGTGAACTGGGCGATCCTCGTCGCCGGGCTCGGCACGCTTCTCCTGCGGACGCGGCTCGGGCGCTGGCCGCTCTGGGGGCTGGGAGTGGGGTTCGGGGCGACGACGGCGATCCTCTGGGAGCTTCTCGAGTACGTCACGTTCATCCGTCACTCGCCCGAGCTGAAGACCGCGTACCACGACACGCTCGGCGATCTCTCCCTGGGGCTCCTCGGCTCGGCCATCGCCGCCACCGCGGTCGCACTGCTCGGCCGGCGGCCTGCCCGGCGCTAGCTCTCCTCGACGGGTGGGCGGAGGTAGACCTCGAGCCGGTTGCCGGACGGGTCCGCGAAGAACACCGCGTAGTAGCCCGGGCCGTACGGCATCTCCTTCGGGCCGCTCACCTCGAGCGCGCCTGCGCGCCGAGCGAGCTCGGCCACGCGGTCAACGTCCTCGGCGCTGCGGACGGAGAACGCGATCCGGTTCTCGTTCGCGACGTGACCGGTGCTTTCCGTGACGGCGAAATACGCCGTGCCCGGGAGAGGATCCCGCGCAGCCCAGACCTTCCACGTCTCGCCGTGGTAGCGCTCCGTCAACCCGAGCTCGGGCAGCAGGGCCTCGTAGAAGGCCTCCGCCCTAGCGAGATCGCCTACCCGAAGGTCGATGTGGCCGAAGGGGTTCACTTCTTGAGCGACAGAGCCGCGCCGCCGGCGAGCAGCGCGAGGCCGATCAAGCGCGGCCAGTGGAGCGGGATCTTCTCGGAGCCGAGCAGGCCCCACCGGTCGATCGCTGCGCCCATCGCGAGCTGACCGGCGATGAGGATCCCGACCGTCGCGGCGATGCCGATCCGCGGCCCGGCGTACGTGATGGTGAAGACGATGAGCAAGCCCATGACACCGCCGAGCAACATCCACCACGGTTGGTGAAACGCCCGCCCGAAGCCGGCGAGGCTGTGACGCGCCAGCAGAAGCACGACGAACGCGAGCGCCGCGGTCAGCGCGGCCGAGAAGCCGACCGCCTCGACCACGCCGATCCGGTCGCCGAGCCGCGACATGAGCGCGACCTGGACGGATCCCGCGAGACCGGCGACGACCGCGAGCGTCGCCGCAAGAGCGCTTCCCGACACGGGGGCAACCTTACGTACCCCGGCGGCGCGCTTCGGCGTTCACGCTCTGGTGAGCGAGCAGGCGAACGAGCCGAAAGACGCGGGCGACGGCTGG
>JAWVDC010000131.1:0-15421 GCA_033857715.1 Gaiellaceae bacterium
TCTGCGAGGCGACGCTCGCCCAGCCGGAGGACGGATTGCGTGGGCACCTCACCGCCGAAGAAGCGATCGAGACGTCGGAGGCGGCGGGTGCAAGGCGGCTTGTCCTCATCCATCGGCCGGCGGAGCTGCCGTCGCCGGACGGCGTCGAGTCCGCGCACGACGGTCTTCAGCTCGACGTCTAGCTCAGGCGAGCGTCGACGGCCAGACCGCCGTCATGACGATGACGGCCGCGGAAGCAATGCCAAAGATGGCAAGCCCATACATCCACACGAGGGAAGACCTGAGAGCTACGAACCAGTTCTCCGGCTCGTTCGCCGCCGCCCCGAGCGCCGGTATGTCGGCGTGTGGAGAGACACCGAGTATCGCCGTGATCTCCTGATTGCTCTCGAGTCGAACGAGCAGTCGCGCCCGCACGAGGGCGATGTAGCGGTGCTTGGCCATGAGTTGGATCGAGAGGAACGAGATGATGAGAGAAAGGCTCGCGGCTAGTAGCCGCGCCGCCTCCGTGTTGCCGTGGCTCAAGGCGATGCTGAAGAGAAACGCCTGCGCGGTCAGGCTCAAGGCCGGCGTCTGCCAGAGCAGCGCGTCCTGGTCGCGCTGCCTCGCCGCGAACGCTTCGTACACCTCGGGAGTGATGTCGAGCGGGGGTCTGCTCTCGTCCACCGGCCAAGTCTCTCACAGAGCGGCGGCGAGAACTCCAGTGAGCGGCGCGGGGACCTCGTCCGGCTCGAGCATCTCGACGAGGAGCGGGAGGTAGCGATAACGCCGGCGGTCCGCCGACTGGAGCCAGCGCGGCAGCCCCTCCGCGGCCGGGCGTCCGCGCCACGCGGGCTGGTTCTGGAAGTGGCGGAACGTCGTGAGCTCGCCGCGGGCCTCGAGTAGCTCCTCAACGCGCGGAACGCCGACGGCGCGGATGAGCTCGTCCTCGATGTCCTTGACGCAGACGAACGTCGCGTGGGGGAGAACGCGGCGGAAGAAGCGCTCCTCTCCCGCGTCGCACAGCCCGACGACGTGCTCGCCCTCGTACTCGGCCGCGGCGCGGCGGACTGCCTGCGCGCCGCCGATCGGGACGATCTCGATCCCGTCCAGCGACAGCGCCAACCGCGCCGCCACCGCCTCGAGCGCGAGCCGGTCCGTGATCCCCTCGACGAGCACAACGGCCATGCGAAAACGCTAGCCACTGTCAGGCGCGGCCATGTCCTGGCGTCAGACGCCCGGACGTGGCCGTTGTGGACGTTCTGCATTCGATTTGCCTGCTCAGAGACACTTGGTCCGATGCGGCCGTGTCCCAACGTCCCATGTCTTGGCGTCAGACGCTTGGCCATGTCCCTAGAGGACGTCGGCCGAGCTAGCCTGAGTGCATGGCGGCCGGCGGTTATCTCCTTCAGCTCGGCGAGACGCCGTACCTCGAGGCCTGGGACATCCAGCGCTCGCTCGCGGGGGCCGTCTCGCAAGGCGCGATCCCCGACACGATCATCATCCTCGAGCACCCGCCCGTCGTCACGCTCGGCCGGCGGACGGACGAGGCGGAGGAGCTCCACATCCCCGCGGACGCCGAGGTCGAGGTCGTCGAGACGAACCGCGGCGGCAAGTCGACGTTTCACGGGCCGGGACAGCTCGTCTGTTATCCGATCCTCGACCTCAACCGGCACGGGCGCGACGTGAAGCAGTACGTCCGCGACCTCGAGGATGCGCTCATCAAGACGCTCGCGCCGCTCGGCGTCGAAGGAACGCGGCTCGAAGGCCTGACCGGCGTCTGGCTGCAGCGCCCGCCTCGGAAGATCGCCTCGATCGGCGTCCACGTCTCACGCTGGGTCACGACACACGGTTACGCGCTCAACGTGGACCTCGACCCGGCCCCATTCACCGACTGGATAACGGCGTGCGGCCTCGAGGACGCGATGTTCACGACGATCGCCCGCGAGCTCGACCGTCCGGTGACGGTCGACGAGGTGCGTCCACATGCCGTCGCTGCGCTCGAAGAGGTCTTCGGTCTCGAGCTCGAGGAACTGCCCGCGGAGGACGGCGCCGGCCTCTGGCCGCAGCCCGTCCACGCGAAGCTCGCCGCTAGTTAGTCGAGCCAGCCGCCGTACTTGGTCGGCGTGCGCTTGACCCACGACGCATACGCCTCTTCCGGCTGGTTCGTCTCCGTCTCGACGCTCGCGCCGTGCTTGGCGGCGAGCTCCGAGACGGGATAGCCGCCCCAGTCGGGACTGTCGACGGAGTCGATCCGCGCGCCGACGGCGATCACGACGCACGGGCCGTCACCCGCGCCGAGCAACACGTGCTTCGCATTCTTCGCGCAGTGGAAGTAGTCCCACTGCTTCAGCGGGCGTTCCTCCTCCTCGACGATCAACAGCGCCTCGCCCGACACGACGAAGAAGCCTTCCTGGTCGGCCTCCCAGTGGTACTGCGAGAGCGGCTGACCCGGCCAGAGGACGCTCATGTTGAAGCCCATCTGATCCCATTTCGCCTCGCCCTCGAGGTTGCAGAACGCGGGCCGGCCGTCGACGTGCCACCACTGCGCGTCCTTCGCGTTGAGGACGAACCAGCCGTCGCCCTTGGCGACCTTGCCGGTGTCGGTGTCCTCGAGAGGAGCTTCCGGAACCATGCTCGGAGCCTACCGCGCGCGCAGACCGTCGAGGACGACCTCGAGGTAGCGCCGCCACTCGCCCGCCGGAGCGCCGGTCAGCGCGGAGCGGACGAGGCCCTGCACGTCGGCCGGCTTCACGTCCCTCCGCACCGCGCCCGCGCGCTGCGCGCGAGCGACGACCTTCCGGCCCAGCTCCTCGAGCTCGGCCGCACCCGGTTTCTCGCCGCAGTGAACGACACACGCGTGTAGTCCCGGCATCGACATCGCCAGCTCGCCGACCCCGCGGATGAAGTCGAAAAACGCGTCGCCCGGATCGTCGGCCGCCAATGCCTGCTCCGCGAGCGCGCGCATCTGCGCGACGTGGCGCTCGACGACCGCGAATACGAGGTCGTCCTTGGACGGGAACCGCCGGAACACGGTCCCCTGTCCCACGCCGGCGCGGTGCGCGATCTCGGCCACGCTCGCGTCGGGCCCCTCCTCGGCGAAGACCTCGGTCGCGGCGTCGAGCACGCGCTCGAGGTTCCGCCGCGCGTCTGCGCGGAGCTCGACCATCAGGCCACCGGAACCGCTCCGCCTTCGGCCGCCTCCGCCTGGATCTGTGCGACATGATGCGCGCGGAGAAGCGCGACCATGACGACGAGGCTCAGCGCGACGAAGACCGCGGCGCCGGCGAACGCGTAATGGAAGCCGTGCACGGCGTCCGCGACGACCTTCTGGTTCGCCGTGTGGCTCGTCGCGATCGTCGAGAGGATCGCCAGGCCGAGCGCACCGCCCACTTGCTGCGACGTATTGAAAAGGCCTGAGGCGAGTCCCTGGTCTGAGTCCTTCAGCCCCGTCGTCGCCATGAGCGTGATCGGCATGAAGATCGCGCCCATCCCGAGCGAGCCGATCAGAAGACCCGGCAGCAGATCGGTCGCGTACGACCCGTCGACCGGCATCCGGGCGAAGAGGATCATCGCGATGACAGTGAGGATCATCCCGACCGCGGCGACCGGCCGAACGCCGATCTTCGGAGCGAGACCCGACGCGATGCCGGCCGACACCATGACCCCGCCGGTGAACGGGAGGAAGGCAAGGCCGGTCTTGAGCGCGCCGAAGCCGAGCGCCTCGCGGATGTACAGCGAGTTGAAGAAGAACATCGCGAACATCCCCGAGAAGGCGAGGAACATCGCGAGGTTCGCCGTCAACAGCGAGCGAACGCGGAAGATCGAGAGCCGGACGAGCGGCTCGACGGAGCGCGTCTCGATGAGGACGAACGCCGCAAGCAGAATGGCCGCGGCGATGAACGGGACGACCGTCCACGTGGAGCTCCAGCCGTGTGCGGACGAGTGGGCCAACCCGTACACGAGCGCCATGAGACCGGCTGTGACCGTGACGGCGCCGGCGAGGTCGTAGCCCTTGTGCTCGTGCTCGTCCTTCGACTCCGGGACGAAACGCACAGCGGCGAGGAGCGTGAGGATGCCGACCGGCACGTTGATGAAGAAGATCCACCGCCACGAGAGGGACTGCGTGAGCGCGCCGCCGAGCACGAGACCGACCGCCGAGCCGCCGATCGCAATCGCCGCCCAGACGCCGAGCGCACGGGCGCGCTCCTTGCCCTCGGCGAACGTCGTCGAGATGATCGACAGGGCCGCCGGGGAGATGAGCGCCGCGCCGAGACCCTGCAGCGCGCGGAAAGCGATGAGCTGACCCGAGGAGGTCGCGATCCCGTCGAGGAGCGAGGCGACGGTGAAGACGACGAGGCCGACGAGGAAGAACCGCTTGCGGCCGAGGAGGTCGCCGACCCGGCCACCGAGCAGCAGGAAGCCGGCGAAGAAGAGCGTGTACGAGGTGACGACCCACTGGAGACTTGCGTCGCTCCCGAAATGAAGGGCGCTCTTGATGTTGTAGATGGCAACGTTCACGATCGTCGCGTCGAGGACGACCATGAACTGCGCAAAGCAGATGATGACGAGCACGATCCAGGGGTTCACGGAATGGCGGTTCATGCGGCTCCTTGGCGTAAGCGGACTCGGTAGTCCGGTTAGCGTACCAGCGGTCTAACCGGCTCGGCTACATACACTGAACGCCGCCGTGGAGACTTCGCTTCCCGTCGCCGAGCGCCCGCGCCGCCCCGAGTGGATGAAGGTCCGTGCCCCGTCCAAGGACGGTCAGTACTTCGACGTCCAGAAGCTCGTGCACGGCTTGTCGCTCCACACGATCTGCGAGGAGGCGCGCTGCCCGAACATCTCCGAGTGCTGGGGACGAGGCACCGCGACGTTCCAGATTCTCGGCGAGACCTGCACGCGGGCGTGCCGCTATTGCTACGTCAACTCCGGCAAGCCGGAGGCGCCGCCCGACCCGCTCGAGCCGTTGCGCCTCGCGCAGGCCGCGGCGCAGATGCAGCTCAAGCACGTTGTCGTCACCTCGGTCGACCGCGACGACGTCGCCGACCGCGGCGCCGGCCATTATGCGGCCACGATCCGCGCACTCAAGGCGAAGCTGCCCGAGTGCTCGGTCGAGGTGCTGACGCCCGACTTCCTCGGGGTCGAGGAGGAGGCGCTGCAGACGGTGCTCGCGGCGCGGCCCGAAGTCTTCAACCACAACATCGAGACCGTCCGCCGCATCCACGCCCGGATGCGCGGCGCGAAGGCGAGCTACGACGGGGCGTTGTGGCTCCTCCGCCGCGCGAAGGAGATCGCCGACTATCCCGTCCTCACGAAATCGGGGATCATCGTCGGCCTCGGGGAGACGAACGACGAGGTCGTCGAGACGATGCGCGACCTCCGCGCGAACGGCGTCGACGTCGTCACGATCGGCCAGTACCTCCAGCCGAGTGCGAAGCACGCGCCGATCGACCGCTGGGTGCATCCGGACGAGTTCCGCTGGTTCCGCGAGCAGGGAGAAGAGCTCGGCTTCGGCTCGGTCTTCTCCGGCCCGCTCGTGCGCTCGAGCTACCGCGCCGACGAGCAGAAGCACGCCGCCGACACCGGCCGCGGCGCCGTCGCGTACTAGACGCGTCGCGCTGAGAAAGCGAAAGGCCGCCCGAAGGCGGCCCTAGCGCAGTCGTGCTAACTGGAATGGAGGGGCGGCGCTTGCGCGCCGCCCCTCCCCCAGATTCGTAGGACTTACTGCATCGTGAACTTCACCGTGAAGGGCGCGGAGCGGTTGCCCACGGAGTCGATCGCTACGACCGTGACCGTGTGCTTGCCCATGACGACCTTGTTGTACGTGTACGGCGAAGTGCAGCTGGTGGTCGGCCGCTTCTTGGCGCCGTCGAGCGTGCACTCGTAGTGCAGCCCGGTGGTGCCATTCCCCGGATCGCTGGCGGTGAACGTCACCTTGGCGGTCAGGTAGAAGTGGTTGATCTTCACCGTCACGCTATTGACCGTCGGCGGAAGGTCCGTGAAGTTGGCCGTGACCGACTTGGCCGCGTCCATCGTCACGTCACACGTTCCGGTGCCCGAGCACGCGCCCGACCAGCCAGTGAAGCTCGACGTGGCGGCGGGAGTTGCCGTGAGGGTCACCAACGTGCCGGTGTCGTACGAGCTGGAGCAGGTGGCACCGCAGCTGATCCCGGCCGGAGAGCTAGTGACCGAGCCGGTTCCGTTGCCGCTCTTCGACACACTGAGCGTGTAGATCGTCGTGAAGGTGGCCGAGACCGACTTGGCCGCGTCCATCGACACGATGCACGCTCCGGTGCCCGAGCAGTCGCCCGTCCAGCCGGCGAACCTGGATCCCGACGCCGGTGTCGCGGTGAGCGTCACCGAGCTGCCACTGGCGAACCAGCTCGAGCAGGTGGAACCACAGTCGATCCCTGCCGGAGAGCTGGAGACGTTGCCGCTCCCGCTGCCGGTCTTCGAGACCGAGAGGGAGTGGCTGTCGATGTCCACGACCTGCGCCTTGCTACCGACGAGGTTGTGGTAGTGGACCATCAGGACGCCCTGACCGCCGTCGGCCGCATACGCCGCGGCGTCACGCCGAAGAGTGAGCGACGTGGCGGGCATGTCGGCCCAGAGCAGCGGGTTCACGGTCGAGCTGAACGAGCCGTAGGCGGCGACGCCCGGATTCAGCGCGTCGGCGCTGATCGACGGGCGGCCGCTGCTGTCCCAGCCGGCCTCGTCCACCTCATCGCCCGAGAACGATCCGAACGTGACGACCGCGTACGTGAACCGGTGATTGCTCACCGTGAGGCCGAGGGCCGAGAGCCGTACGGGCATCACGAGCGTGTCGCTGTCGAACAGCGCGGTGTCGGTGTTCCCGGACCGGTCGTTCGTCGACAGCTGGCCAACCAACGCGCCCGTGCTCAGCTTGAGCAGGTTGGTGACCATGACGTCGTTCGGCGAAGTCCCTCCAACACTGCGTGTGTTGTACGCGACGTAGTCGGGGTTCCCGTCACCGGTCGTGTCGATGTAGATGTCGTACTCGTTCTGCGTGGCCGCGGTGTGCCACGGGCCCTGCGTCGTGATGGAGAAGTACTCCTTCCCGACCTGACCGTCGGCGTTCGTGGCCAGCGGGTTGTCGCCGATCGAGCTCAGCTGCGGCGCGTCCGACGTCGTGCCGACGTACTTCAGGTCGGCGGAGTTCTCGTCGCTCGCGTGGATGCACTGAGACAGCACCGAGACGCTGCACGCCGGGAGCGGACCGCTCGTGGCCTGCAGCTCGAACCCGGACACGAGCGACTTAACCAGCGTGCTACCGGAGCCCTGGTTGACCCCGCCGCCGCTGAGCGGCAACGACGTCGTCTGGATCGCCCCGGCGGGCATGTCGAGGTGTGCCGGCTGGCTCATCGTCGAAGCCGGCCGCGGAGCCGAGTACACCGGCACCCGCAGCTGCGGACTGCTGTCCTGCGGAGTGAACAGGACCCGTCCGCTCGCCTCGGCGAGGAACTCGCGGTTGGTCGAAGGCGACAACGTCGCGTCCTTCGTCTTCGTGAGCAGCGTGTTGTCGATGGTCAGAGTGAGCGTGACCGTCGTCGACGTACCCCCGGCGACAGTGACCTGGCTCGGGGAGACCGAGTACACGGCGCCCGGCACCGAGGTGAGTGCCTCGTAGGAGGTGTCGTACGTCTCGCTCGACCCGCCCTTGTTGTCGACCTTGATGGTCTTGGTCAGGACCGTCGGACCGGTCGCTGCGACCGGACCGAACGAGGCGCTGACGGCGCCCGGATCGTTCGTGACATAGGCAAGCACCTGATTGTCGAGTGCCGCCTTCGCATCGATCCGACCTGCACCCACCCGCGGCGGCGCGAACCTCGTGCCGGTGTGGTTCTGGCCCGTCCACAGATCTTGGCCGGCGGTGTTCATGACGTCGGCCTTGACCAGCTCGGGGCTCCAGGCCGGGTTCTTGGACCGGATCAGTGCCGCCAGACCAGCGGTCTGCGGGCACGCCATCGAGGTTCCGCTCTCGGCGAGACCGTCATTGCCGGTACCGACGTTCACGGAGAAGACGCTGACGCCGACGGCGCTCACGTCCGGCTTGAGGTTCCCGTTCCCGCGGACTCCGCGGGAGGTGAACCCTGCGAGCGTGTCATTGTCGGCCGGGATGAGCAGGTGGAAGTCGTTCGCCCCCGTGCCGTTGACATGGACGCCGCTCGCGAGCTGTGCGCGGATCGCGTCGCCCGCGGACTTCACGACCATCACGACCGGCTTGACCGAGCTGCCGGTGATGCCGGCCGCGAACGACTCCTGGTCATCGGCGAAGATGGCACCGATGGCGCCCTTGGCCACCACGTTGGCAGCCCGCGCCGCGGAGCCGCAACGGCGGACCGCGCTGTTGTCGGTCCACTCGAGGAATGCGATCTTGCCGCTGACAAGAGCGGAGTCGGCCGCGTTGAGTGCGGCGCAGCCGTCGAGGTTGGTCGAATCGGTCAGCGCCACCACGTTGCCGACGAGATCCCCGCTCGGCTGGGTGACCCAGTTGTAGCCGACCGACCGCTCGGCCCCGTAGTTACCGGCGATGGCGGCCGGAGCGTCGACGATCAGATGGTCGATCTGTGAGTACGCGTCGGCTGACGCGGCCACAGCGAGGACCTTCGCAGCGTTGCCCGGCGATCCGCCGACGTCGTAGACGTCGCCGGAGTTACCGATCGATGCAACGACGCTGACGCCGAGATCGACCGCCGCGTTCGAGATCGCCGAGTCGCCGTCCTGCGGCGACCCGAAGCTCGCGCCGAGCGACATGCTGATCACGCTGACGTGGTCGGCCGGGTTGCTGTCGCCGTTCGGGTCGACGGCCATGTCGATGGCCTCACCGACGACATCGGTGCTGCCGGTGCAACCGAACACGCGATACGAGTAGATCTGCGCCGCCGGCGCCATGCCGGGACCGATCTTCATCGAGCTGAACGGCGTGCTCGTGTCGTACGAGCCGGTGTACGTCGTGCCGTCGGCGTTCTCGCCGAGGCCCGCAGCGGTGCCGGCGGTGTGGCTGCCGTGCCCGTTGCAGTCCAGCGGGTTCGTGTCCGGCTGCGGCGAATTGACGCCGGCCTGGTATGCGTCGCCGACGAGGTCGTAGCCGCCGGGGATCTTGGCGGTCGGGAACCACGCCGGGTTGGCCGGAGCCGCCTCGGCGGCGTGCGCGGTGTTGTAGGCCGCGGTCGTGCCCGGCCCGCCGAAGTCGGCGTGCGTGTAGTCGATCCCGGTGTCGATGACCGCAATCGTCGTGCCCTCGCCGCGATTCGAATAGGCCTGCCACGCTTCCGGTGCGTGCACGAACGGCACCGCGTAGCTGTTGGAAGGCGTCTTCGGAGCGATCGGGTACACGTGCGACACGCCCGAGATGCGCTGCAGCGCCCGGATGTTCTTGACATTCGTGTAGACGCCGACGCCTGCGAGAGCGACGTGCGTCTGGTACAGAACCTTCGTGCCTCTCGGCAACGCCGAGATCACGTGGCTCTGCGCAGCCCGAACCGCAGCGAGCTGGTCATGCGCCGCGCTACGCGCCGCGAACCGGCCCTGGGGCAGGTTTGCGTAGTACGCGACGCCTGTCGGCGTGGCTGTCAGCTTGAGTAGAAATGCGTAACTGCCCTTGGCAGGCACGCCATCCACGCCGACCAGGCTGCGCGGCTGCACGGCTCCGGTAGCGGCGAAGTGACTGGAGAGGTTCCCCACCGAGATGCCTTGCGCCAGCGGCCCTGCCGAGCCGTTCTGGGCTGCGCCTGCGGCGGAGACCCCTAGGACTACTGCAGCTGCAAGCGCAGCCGGCAGTAGAAAAAATCTCTTCATTCCCCTTGCTCCTTTCGATTGCCCCTCAACACGATCCAGCAGGCCGGCGGTCCGCAGTGGCGACCCCGTTTCCGGCGAGCCGGTCGATCCTCGCACAATCGGGCGTTTTTTCCTAGGTCCGGGTCCAGCCGCTGATCGGGCGTTCGCGCAGTCGCGCTATGGACGGCGGCAACTCTTGGTGGAAACGCGAGCGGGAAGCTCGCACAATTGCTCGGAGGGGCCGCCCCGCGCGGACGGCCCCTCCGAAACGGCAGTGCTACGGCAGGAAGGCCTGCGTGTACACGTCCTGGTTGGGCAACGTTCCGCCGGGATTCGGGTTCCCGCGGAAGTCGGTCCAAACCGGATGCGCCACACCGTCCGAGCCGAGCGCGATCTGCGAGTAGTCGCCGATGAACGAGCCGTCGGCGAACTCCATGTACGGGTTCGAACTCTCGGTCGTCAGCCTCGTCTCGCTCGCGAACCCGTCAGACGACGTGCGCGCGGCGTAGTCGAGACAGACCGGGATCCCCCCGTCTGCCGGGGCCGTGTCGGGGTCGTTGCCCGTCACGGCGGTGCACTGTGCCGTCGCCGGCGAGTACGCCCGGGTGTAGTACGAGACGGCGATCTTGCCGCCGTTGGCCGCGACGCTCGGGAAGACGGTGTCGCCGCTCGCGATCGCCGCCGGCGCGGCATACGTGATGCCGTCGTTCGACGTGACGAGCTTGACGACCGCGTTCGACGTTCCTACGAACGACGAGGCGCCGGTGCCGCAGTTGCCAGCTCCCTGGTCATCGGACCAGACGACGGCGACGTGCCCGTTCGTCGGGTCGACGGAGATCGTCGGGTAGCTGTTCAACCGGAAGTGCTCACCGGTCAGCGTCTGCCGGCCGTCGTACGTCGGATAGCAGTCGAAGTCGTCGTACACACGGCCGAGGGTCGTCTGGGTGAAGTGCTGGCCCAGGTCGGTCGACCGCGCGACGACCATCCCGTCGGTCGCGAATCCGGTCTCGGGCGCGGAGGCCTCGTACGCGACATAGAGCGTCCCGTCCGAGCCGAAGACCGGCATCGATCCCTGGTCGTACGGATGGCTGGCATCCGAGACGGGCGCACCGATGCGCGTCCACGAGGCGCCGCGGTTGAGCGAGGTCGCCATGACGATCGGGGATGCGTTGTAGCCCGCCCCATGCGCGCCTTGGCTGAACCGCGTCCACGTGACGACGACCGAGCCGTTCGGCCCGGCTGCGATCCACTCCTTGTCGAGGAAGTAGTTGCCGGCGTCCGTGTACGAGACCATCGCCGGGGAGCTCCACGTGGCTCCGCCGTCCTTCGAGACGCTCACCGCGACGCCGCTCGCGAAGGTGTCGCGACTGAAGACGATGTTCGCGTAGTAGAGCGTTCCGTCCGGCCCGAACGCGAGGGCCGGGTCACCGGCGGCGTCCGTGCGCTTGAAGTTGCCCTTGCCACCGCTCTCGGCGGTGAGGCCGGGGACCTGGACGTTCGTCCACGTGGCGCCACCGTCACGGGAGTAGTACGCCCAGCCGGTGCCGTCGTTCAGGCCGTCCGCGTCGCAGCAGACCCGGTAGTCGTTCGACCCGGAGACGACGTTCAGCGGGTTCGTCGGATTGACGGCGACGCTCGTCTCATTCTGCGCCGAGTAGCAGCCGTGACTCGAGAAACCGCTGTTGTTGACGGTGTCCGCGTTGATCACGTCGACGTTCGACGTCGGAGCGTACGGATTCGTCGTGTTGAAGAACGACGACCGACAGAGCCCGGCCGAGGCCGGATCCGGGTCGTCGAACGATTCGTCATCGCCTGCCTGCGCCCATGGCGCGTTGATCGTCGGCGCGAACTTCCAGTTCGCCTTGGTCACCGACGCTGCGGCGCCGGCCGAGCCAACCGTGAACACGGCCACGATGCCGAACACCGTCGCCAAAAGGAGCAGTACGCCCCACTGCCGCTTAGTACGCCCTCTCATTGAAACTCCTCTTCCTCGAAAACCTGCGTGAAGACACGCACAGAAGGCGGATTGTATGCGGGATTCGCCGAAATGGCTGCTCGCGGCAGAAGCCCCAGACGGACCTCCGCACGCTTGCGCGTCATTTCCTAATATCCCGCGGCCGCGCACTGGGGCGCGGCACATCGAGACCAAAAGGGGGTCCCATGCGCAAGTTCACGCGCATTCCGTTCGGGGTGGCGTTCATGTGCGCCGTCGTAGTCTTCTGTGCGGGAGCTACGTCGGGGGCAGCGTCGCAGGATTCGACGCTGTACAGCATCGCGTTCACCAATCCGAGCGGATTGCCGGCGAACGTCGACCAGATGGTCGCCAACGCCGGCGGCACCATCGTCGATCGGATTCCGGAGATCGGCGGTATCGGCGTCCAGTCGTCGAATCCGAACTTCCTCTCTGCCATCCAGGCCAACAGCTCGGTCAAGGCGGCCGGCGTCGCTGTGACGACGTCGATCCCCGAGACCGACGCCGTGACCGCCGACGGTGGCAGCGAGAACAACGGGGGCACGTACTCGCCCACGGGGTCCGACACGCAAGCCATGCCTGACCCGCTCGGGTACGAGCAGTGGGACAAGAAGAAGATGCACGCGACTTCCACCGGCTCGTACGCGGCCCAGCCGGGCCGCAAGGACGTGCGCGTGTTCGTGATCGACACGGGCGTCGACCAGTCGCACATCGACATTGCGGCGAACCTCGACACCGCCGACAGCGTGTCGTTCGTGCCGACGGAGCCGACGATCCAGGACTTCAACGGTCACGGCACGTGGACGGCATCGGCCGTCGGTGCGCCCATCAACGGCGTCGGAATCTCCGGCGTCGCGCCGAACATCACGCTCGTCTCGGGCAAGGTGCTGAACGGCGCGGGCTCGGGCGAGTTCCTCTGGACGGATGAGGCCCTGGTCTACGCCGGGCTCAAGCACTTCGACGTCGTCTCGGCGAGCCTCGGTGGCTACATCCCGAAGTGCGGCTCGACGACGAACCCGAAGGGCTGCGATCACCCGGACTACATCCTCCTCAACCGGGCGACACAGTTCGCGCGCTCGAACGGGGTTCTGCCGGTGGGAGCCCTCGGGAACGACGGGTTCGACCTCGCCGACGGGAACTTCATGCGTGACTACGTCGAGGCGCCCGGGACCATCGCCGGATGGGTCGGCGTCTCCGCGACCGGCTACGACGACCAGAAGGCGTTCTACTCGAACTACGGCGACAGCGCGGCCGACGTCTCCGCGCCGGGCGGCTCCACCCGCACCTACAACGGCGTGCCGGGTGGCGCGACGTGCCCGCATGCCTCGATCTGCCGCCTGATCGGCGCCTGGTCGTCGACGGGAAGCTCGGCTCCGGCGGATCCGGTCGAGCAGTGCACCGGTCCGGGCGGGACGCCGCCGTGCTTCCTGTACGGCTACGTGCAGGGCACCTCGATGGCGACGCCGAACGCCGCGGGTGTCGCCGCGCTGATCATCAGCCAGTACGGCGACTTCACGTCGAACAACCAGAACAAGCCCCACATGTCTCCGACGGCGGTCGAGCAGATCCTGCAGGGGTCGGCGAACAACCAGCCGTGCCCGACTCCGAACACCGTCACGCAGGGCCCGGGCTTCCCGCTGCCCACGGCGACGTGCAAGGGCAATACGGGTTACAACAACTTCTTCGGCAAAGGCATCGTCGATGCCGTGAACGCGATCCTCTACAAGAACAAGGCGCAGTAGCGGTCGAAGAAGCGGGTAAGCGAAGGGCCGCCCTCGGGCGGCCCTTCGTCTATCTCGCGGCAGTCGGCCCTAGCCGTGCGGGCGGGCCATCTTGCGATAGTCGAGCGCCTCGTCGAGCACCGCGTCCTCGACACCCTTCTCCCGCGCCACCTCTCGCAGCGATCGTCCCGACGAGGCGGATTCCTTGACGATCTCCGCTGCCTTGTCGTAGCCGATGTACGGGTTGAGAGCGGTCGCAGCGGACAGCGTGAGCTCGGCGTACCGCTCGCAGTTCTCGCGGTTCGCCTCGATCCCGTCGACGCACTTCTCCGCGAAGAGTCGGCACGCGCTCGCGAGGAGCTTCACCGACTCGAGAACGTTCTTCGCGAGGAGCGGGACGAACACGTTGAGCTCGAAATGGCCCTGCATGCCGCCGATCGTGATCGCGGCGTCGTTCCCGATCACCTGCGCTGCGACCTGCGTGACGACCTCCGGCATGACGGGATTGACCTTGCCCGGCATGATCGAGCTGCCCTTCTGGAGCTCGGGGAGGAAGATCTCGGCGAGGCCGGCGCGTGGGCCCGAGCCGAGGAAGCGGATGTCGTTGGCGACCTTCGTCAGCGAGACGGCCACGGTCTTGAGCGCGCCGGACACCTCGACGATGCCGTCGCGCGCGGCCTGCGCCTCGAACGGGTCGGCCGGCGCGGAGATCGTGAGGCCCGTCTCCTGCGAGAGGATGTCGCGCACGCGGGCGGCGAACTCGGGATGCGTGTTGAGGCCGGTGCCGGTTGCGGTGCCACCGAGCGGGATCTGGCCGAGGCGCGGCAGCGCGTCCTTCACGCGCGCCACTCCCTGGCTCACCTGCGCGGCGTAGCCGGCGAACTCCTGGCCGAGCGTGACGGGCACGGCGTCCATCCAGTGCGTGCGGCCCGACTTGACGACGTCGTCGAACTCCGTCGCCTTCGCAGCGAGCGAAGCGGCGAGCTGCTCCATCGCCGGCAGGAGGTCGTTCGTGATCTCGTCGAGCGTCGCGAGATGAACAGCGGACGGGAAGACGTCGTTCGACGACTGGCCCATGTTCACGTCGTCGTTGGCATGGACGCCCTCGCCCGCGAGCGTCGCGATGACCTCGTTCGCGTTCATGTTCGAGCTCGTGCCGGAACCTGTCTGAAAGACGTCGATGGGGAACTGGTCGTCGAGCTCGCCCGCCGCGATGCGCGCCGCGGCGGCCGAGATCCGCTCCGCCTTGCCCGCGTCGAGCAGCCCGAGATCGGCGTTCGCCTGCGCGGCCGCTCCCTTGATGCGGCCGAGCCAGCGCGCAACGGACGGAGGGATGGGCTGGCCCGAGACGGGGAAGTTCGCAACCGCCTTCGTCGTCTCGCCGCCCCAGAGCTCCTGCTTCGACTCGGTGCTCGCCATCGACGCGAGTGTAAGGAAGCGCGGTCAGGCGCTGCTGCGGAGAACTACGCGCCTCGGTCGGATCGTGTCCGCGGTCGGCGCGCGCGGCATCACGAATGTGTGACAGACCCGTGTCGAAAACCACGCGGAAGCCGGGCACGGGCTGCAAGCCAGCGCACTACCTGCTGCAAACACCGACATTCAGGCTCCGCGTCTTCCAAACGTTCGGGGTCAGACCCCGACGTGTCCCGCAGAGTCAGCGGTGTCCCGAAAGGACTCCCTCAGGCGGCTGAGTTCGCGCGTAGCTCTGAGAGACGGCGCAGACGCGGGCGGCGCCTCCGTTCCGGGGCCGCCGTGACCTCGAGGAGCGGCACCCAGCCGAGATACCCGCAGTGCTGGCACTCAGGCGTCTCGAGATGCTTAAACACGTCCCGACGCGCGACACGCGACGTGCCACAGCGAAGACATTCGACGACGAGCGACTCCATGGTGGTTCCATCGGCACCGCGCGGGAGCCGCGGTTCCCCTGTTCGGGTGAGACCGCGGAGAAGAA
>JAWVDC010000132.1:0-18382 GCA_033857715.1 Gaiellaceae bacterium
CTCGAACCTCGGCTCGGATCTGCGGCGAAAGGTGATCAACGACGCGGCGAAGTCGTTGAAGGCCCTCGCGCAGACGCACCACCGCAACACGACCTGGCCCGTGCTCGCGGTGACGAAGGCCTCGAACCTCACCGCGAGCGAGGCGCTGAACATGCACGTCATCGACCTGATCGCGCCGTCGCTGCCGGCCCTGCTCACGAAGCTCGACGGTTACAGGACGAAGGACGCACAGCGGCCGTTCACGCTTCACCTAGCCGGCGCGCAGATCGACTACGAGAAGCCGGGATTCCTCACCCGCCTCTACAACACGCTGCTCGACCCGAACCTCATCAGCCTCCTCTTCCTGCTCGGACTCGTGGGGCTCGGCTTCGAGATTTTCCACCCCGGCGTCATCCTCCCCGGCGTCGTCGGCGTGATCAGCATGGTCGCGGCGTTCTGGGGCTTCTCGATCCTCACGCCGAGCTGGGGCGGGATCGCGCTCATCCTCGTCGGCATAGCCCTGTTCCTCATCGATCTCCACGCGCCAACGCACGGCGTGCTGACCGCCGGGGGCGTGGTCGCGCTGGGCTTCGGCCTCGGGCTGCTCTTCCAGAACGAGCCTCCCGGCTACCACGTCAACACGTGGCTCATCGTCGGGCTCGGAAGCGCGATCGGAGTGTTCTGGGCCTTCGCGCTGAGCAAGGGGATGGCGGCGAGACGCCTGCCGGTAACGAGCGGCATCCAGGGGATGATCGGGAAGAGGGCAGAGGTGCGGGGACCAGCGCTCGTCTTCGTCGACGGCTCTCTCTGGAAAGCGTACGCCGACGACAACTCCGCGCTCGAACCCGGCGAGCAGGTGGAGGTCTCATCCGTCGACGGCCTCGTCCTCACGGTGCGCCGGTAGTAGGAGGGCGCGGCGGGGCATTGCTCGTCGCAGGGGTGCGATGGGCGTCGCGAGGCAAGGACGCAGGGAGCGCCGATAGCCGGAGGCTCTCGGCGCGACTGAGGACGCCGCAGCCGGCGAAGCCGGCCGACGAGCGAAGCGAGGAGTCGCGGCGCTCAGCGCGGGCCTGCGGCATAGCCAATGTCTCGCCGCGCCCTCCTAAAGTAGGGTAAGACCGTGTTCGGGTTCGTGCGAGTCCTCCGCGAGTACGAGCGGGCAATCATGTTCCGCTGGGGACGGTTCGTCGACCCGCCACGCGGCCCGGGCCTCGTTTGGAAGATCCCGTTCGTCGACAAGCTCGTGAAGGTCGACCTGCGGACGATCACCCTCAACATCCCGCCGCAAGAAGTCATCACGAAGGACAACGTCCCCGTCCGCGTCAACGCGGTCGCCTACTTCAAGATCGTCGACCCGAGAAGCGCAATCATCGAGATCGAGAACTTCATGGTCGCGACCTCGCAGAAGGCGCAGACGACGCTCCGGGCCGTCCTCGGCCAGCACATGCTCGACGAGCTGCTCTCCGAGCGGGAAAAGATCAACGAGATCCTCCAGGGGATCATCGACGAGGCGACCGGCCCGTGGGGCATCAAGGTCTCTGCGGTCGAGGTGAAGGACGTCGAGATCCCGCAGGGGATGCAACGGGCGATGGCGCGCCAGGCCGAGGCCGAGCGCGAGCGGCGCGCGAAGATCATCAACGCTGAGGGCGAGTTCCAGGCCGCGGAGAAGCTGAAGGACGCGGCGATCGTGATCGAGGCGCACCCGATCGCGCTGCAGCTGCGCTACCTCCAGACGCTCCTCGAGATCTCGAGCGGGACCACCTCGACGATCATCTTCCCCGCCCCGATCGACATCATCAAGCCCTTCCTCGACGCCGCGGCGTCGAAGCAGTAGCTACGCGGGCTTCACCCCGTTCGCGTCCGGCGCGGCCACCGCGTTGCTCACCACGCCCGTGATCCGGCTGACCGCCTGCTCGAGGTCGGTCGGGATGAACCAGACCTTGTTCGCCGCTCCGTTGGCGACCTCCGGGAGGATCTGCAGGTACTGGTAGGCGAGGAGCTCTGCGTCGGGCTTCCCGTCGTGGATCGCCTGGAAGACGGTGGTGATCGCCTTCGCCTGACCCTCCGCCTTGAGGATCGCTGCCTCGCGCTCGCCCTCGGCGCGAAGGATCGCGGCCTGCTTCTCGCCCTCCGCGGTGAGGATCTGCGACTGCTTCTCGCCCTCCGCGGTGAGGACCGCGGCCCGCTTCTCGCGGTCGGCGCGCATCTGCTTCTCCATCGTGTCCTTGATCGAGCCCGGCGGGTCGATCGCCTTCAGCTCGACGCGGTTGACGCGGATGCCCCATTTGCCCGTCGCCTCGTCGAGCACGCCGCGCAGCTGAGAGTTGATGTCGTCGCGGGAGGTGAGCGTCTTCTCGAGCGCCATCCCGCCGATCACGTTGCGGAGCGTCGTGACGGTGAGCTGCTCGATCGCCTGGATGTAGTTCGCGATCTCGTACGTCGCGGCCTTGGCGTCGGTGACCTGGAAGTAGATGACCGAGTCGATGCTGACCGTGAGGTTGTCCTCGGTGATCACCGGCTGCGGCGGGAACGAGACGACCTGCTCGCGCAGGTCGATCGTCGCCCGGATGCGGTCGACGAACGGGACGACGAGCGTGAGGCCCGGCGTGAGGGTCCGGGAGTAGCGGCCGAGCCGCTCGACGACCGCGGACTGGGCCTGCGGGACGATCCGGACCGTCTTCGCCAAGACGATGAGGACGACGACGGCGACGACACCAAGGATGATCAGGGCTTCCATGCTGGGTTCAGCTCCTTATTTGTAGACGAGCGCCGTAGCGCCCTCGATCTCGACGACTTCAACTTGTGTGCCCGGGTCGAACGCCTCGTCGGGCATGTAGGAGCGTGCGCTCCACTCCTCTCCTCCGATCTTCACGCGGCCGCCCATGCCGTCGACGCGCTGCAGGACGACGGCCTTCGCGCCCTCGAGCGCGGCCGTGCCGGTGCGGATCGCTCGCGGCATGGAGAGATGCGCGCGGGCAATCGGCCGGAGGACGGCGAGCGACGCAAGAGACCCGCCGGCAAAGACCGCGATGTCGAGCCAGAGCGGCGCGCCGAGGGCGGCCGTGAGCGCCGCGGCGACGGCCGCGATCGCAACGGGCCCGAGAAAGAAGAGTCCCGGCGTAAAGAGCTCCCCCACGGTGAGCGCCACGGCCACGAGGGACCAAACAAGCCAAGCCGGCATCTACGCAGAGACTACGCCTGCAGACCGAGCTGGGGAAGGAGCTCGCCCAGGTCCGCGATGCGCGGCTCGAACTCCGGGTGCAGCCCGTCGCGGTCGAGGAGGACCGCGTGCATCCCGATTGCGCGGGCGCCCTCGATGTCGTCCGCGACCTGGTCTCCAATCATCACGGCCTCTGCGGGCGCCACGTCGAGCAGGTCGAGCACGGCGCGGAAGATCGAGGCGTGCGGCTTCGAGCGGCCGTGGTGGAACGAGCTGATCCCCGCGTCGACGTCGAGCGCGTGGTGCCGGGCGAACTCGCGCACGTCGCGCGCGGAGTTCGAGACGAGGCCGATGCGGAGGCCGGCGGCGCGGAGGGCTTCGAGCGCGGGCAGCGCATCGTCGTAGAGCTCGAAATTCTCGTGCTGCTCCCAGCCGCGCGTGATCTCGACGGCGCAGTCGTAGGCCGAGTCGGCCTCGCCGCCCATGCCGCGGATGATCCGCTCGGTGAAGCGGAACCAGATCTCGTCGTCGTGCTCGAGCTCGGGATGGCGGTGGAGGTCGACGAGCGCGGCATCGCGCGCCTTCTCGTACCGCGCCGGATCGAGCGTGAGGCCGTGCTTCGCACCCGCGCGGACGTATCCCTCCGGGCCGAGCTCCGGGCCCGGGCGCGCGAGCGTGAAATCGACGTCGAAGAGGACGGCTTTCAGCTCAGCCACGCGACGGTCTCCATGTGCTCCTTGACGTAGTCGCTGCCTCCCGACCACGCCGTTGTCTGCACGATCGTCCACAGCCGCGCGCGCTCGCGGTCGAGACCGAGGTCGGCACACAGACGATCGAGACGGTAAAGCGCGAGGCGCTTCGAGTGCCCCAGCTCGTTGGAACGGACGATCGGCGCCACGGCGAACTCGCGCTCGGCGGCGAGCGGCTTCGGATCGATGACGAGCCACGGTTCGCGCTGCGCCGCGACGACGTTCTCGCCGTGGAGATCCTGGTGGACGAGGACAAGCTCGCCCTGCGTCGCCGCCAGGTCGCGCGCGAGCTCCCCGACCTCTCCGTCGGGATCCCACCACGCGACCTCCTCGGCGAGCGTGTGGAAGCCGGACGGGTCGACCCAGAGCCGCGGGAGCAGATCGATCAGCACGTCGATCGGATCGTCCGCTCCTTCGGAGAGGAACGTGCCCGGCTCAGCGCGCTCGAGGAGCAGTGCCCCGCTCGCATGTCGCCGGAGAAGCCGCACCGCGCCGTTGCCGCCCCAGCGCTCGAGGGCGTCCGCCTCCTGCTCGTTCTCGCGGTGGAGATTCGGGAGCTTGAGCACTGCGTGGGTGCCGTCTGGGAGCTCGACCCGAAGCGTGACCCCGTCCGCCCCGGGCGCGTACGGCTCGCCGAGCGTGAGTTCCCACTCCTCCGCGAGCTCCTCGGGCGACATGCCGCTACCCTATGGCGCGTCTCGGGGTGTGGCGCAGCCTGGTAGCGCGCTCCGTTCGGGTCGGAGAGGTCCCCAGTTCGAATCTGGGCACCCCGATTGCTTGAGTCGCGGGGGATGTTGCCCGCGACTCTTTGCGTTTCCGTGACCCTTTTGTGACGGCTGTCGTCGTACCGTCGAGGTGTGCCACGTCCACTGCGGGATCAGTCAGCGGGGATCCGCCACGTCACGTGCCGCGGCAATCGCCGTCAGACGGTTTTCGCGGATGACGAAGACCGCGAGCGTTTCCTCGAGTTGCTCGAGTATGTGCGCCGCGCCTCGGGCTGGCGGGTGCATGCGTGGTGCCTGATGACGAATCACTTCCATCTCGTGATCGCCGTTCCCGCCGGGACGATCTCGCGTGGGATGCAGCTGCTGTGCGGCGACTATGCACAGGGTTTCAACCGTCGGCACGGCTTCACCGGGCATCTCTTTCAGGGTCGCTTCCACGCCGAAGCGGTCAGGCATGAGATGCACGTCTACGAGGCGATTCGCTACGTCGACCTCAACCCCGCGCGCGCGGGGATGGATCCGTGGCGATGGAGCAGCTACTGGGCGCACGTGCGGCTCGAGCAACCGCGCCGCTTCCACGACACGTCGTGGGTCCGACGTTTCGGTACCACGTGGAGCTCGGCCGCGGTGGCCTACGAGCGCTTCGTAAACGACGCGCGCCAACGACACCTCCAGACAAGACATGTCCGCGACAAACAGGGGTCTGACCCCACAAGTGGCGGCGGACGTGTCCGCGGCGCTCAGCCGAAGCCGTAGGTGCCCGGGAAGCGAGTCGCGAGGACTCTCACGAGGAGCGCGGCAGGCAAACCCATCACGTTGAAGAAGTCGCCGTCGATCCGCTCGACGAGCGACGCGCCGAGCCCCTGGATCGCGTACGCGCCCGCGCGCCCCTCCCACTCGCGCGACGCGACGTAATGCGCGAGGTCGCGCGGCGTCAGCGTGCGGAAGGTGACGATCGTCGTTGCGCTGAGGATCTCCTCCCACGCCGGCGTGAGAAGCGCGAGCCCGCCGATCACCTCGTGCGTGCGGCCGGAGAGGGACTCGAGCATCTCCTCCGCCTCCTCCGCGCTCCCCGGCTTCCCGTAGACACGGCCGTCGCACACGACCTCGGTATCGCAACCGAGCACCGGCCGACCGTCCGCTGCCGCGAGCACCGAACGCGCCTTGCCCACCGCGTGCACGACGGGGTCGTCCTCCGTCTCCTCGAAGTCGGGCGCGACGACGTCGAACGGGACGCGCAGGAGCTCGAGGATCTCGCGCCGCCGCGGCGAGGTCGACGCTAGGAGGAGCGGGGCTGCAGGCGGGCTCGCCAGATCTCCTCCGCGGGCCACTGCTTCGCCCACTCGGCGGTGACGTACTTGTAGTACTCGTGCGTCTTCGCGTCCTCGGGCGCGTAGAGCTCGACGAGCCCCTCGAGGACGAAGCCGGCGCTCGCCAGAATGTCGATCAACTCCCCGGCCGGCGGGTGGAACTCCGTCTCGCCTGTGTCCTCCCACGTGATCTTCCCGAGCTCGCGCTGCGGACGCTGGAGCGACTCGGTCTGGCCCTCGAGCGCCATGCAGAGCAACGAGACCGTCGAGTTGCGGAGGAAGACGAGCCGGCCACCCGGCCGCAGGAGCCGCGCCGCCTCGGGGATCCACTTTGTCGGATCCGCCCAGATCGAAGCGCCGTACTCGGAGACCGCCAGATCGAACGACGCATCCGGCAGCGGCACCGACTCGCCGACACCTTCGACGAACTCGATCCCCAGGCCGAACTTCTCGTTGCAGCGCCGCGCGGAGGCAAGCTGCGCGGGCGTCGGATCGACGCCGCAAACGTGCGCCGCGCCTGCCTTCTTCAGCCAGGCGGAGATGTACCCCGTGCCGCACCCGAGCTCGACGACGTCGATGCCCGTGAGGTCGGGAAGGACTTGCACGTCACGCTCCCGCACACCCCACACGCCCCACGTGATCTCGTCGGCGGCCCAGGACTGCTCCGCCCGGGAGTCGCCGTACTGCGCGTTCGACTCCGTCCAGTTCTCGACGTTGCGCGCGACGTAGTCCGGATACTCCGGCGCGCTCATCTAAAACCAGAGAGCGATCTCGCGCGCTGCCGACTCGGGCGAGTCGGAGCCGTGCACGAGGTTGTCCGGCATCGAGACGGCGAGGTCGCCGCGGATCGTTCCCGGCGCGGCCTTCGCGGGATCTGTGGCGCCGATCGTCGAGCGCATCGTGGCGATCGCGCCCTCGCCCTCGACGACGAGCGCCCAGGTCGGGCCGGACGTGATGAAGTCGACGAGCTCGCCGAAGAACGGCTTCTCGCGGTGCTCGGCGTAGTGCTCCTCGCCGAGCTCGCGGCTCGCCGTGAGGAGCTTGCCCTCGCGGATCTCGAAGCCGCGCCCCTCGATCCGTCCGAGGATCTCGGCGGAAAGCCGCCGCCGCACGGCGTCCGGCTTGATGAGGATGAGGGTCTGCTCGACGGCCATCGCGGCCGCACTCTAGCGAGACGCGGTCAGCGAGCCCGGCGGGAGGAGGTCCGGGCCGCCGCCGCGCGACGCGTTCCGAGCGCAGGCGGCGCACCGACCGCGGGCATCTGCATCGGCGTCTCGCAGTACGGGCACACCTGCCACATCGGCTCGAGCGGGGCGTTGCAGCTCGAGCACGCCTGCTTGAGCTTCGTCGTGCAGACGGGGCACACGAGGAAGCTCGGATCGACGTCGGCGTGGCAGACCGGGCAGCCGATGTCGGCGGCCGCGAGGCGCGACTCGATCGCGCGAATCTCGAGATCCCGCTCGCGCCGATCGTCGATGAACTCCGGCGGGCGGAAGAGCATGTAGACGAGCGGACCGATGAACGGCGGCACGAGCCCGACGATCGTCGCGAGCCCGATGAAGAGCGGCTCCTCGATGCGCCGCTTCGCGTCGCGGTACGTCCAGTAGCCGAGCGCGAGCCAGAACACGACGAGCAGCCCCAAGAAGAGCTCGATGATCACGTGCGTGGAGCCCGAGCCGGCGAGGCTGGAAAGAATCTTCACGCGCGCATCCTAGATACCGCGGTCCACGGCGTAGAGGTCGGCGAGGAGGTAGAGCGACCCCGTGACGAGGATGCGGCCTTCCGGCCCGGCGATCGCGAGCGCGCGACGGCGCGCCGCGTGCGGCTCGGGGACTGCTTCGACGCGCGCGAAATGCGCGGCGGCGAGCTCCGCGAGCTCTGCGGGCGGAAGCGCACGGTCGTTCGAGCTCTCGGTGGCGACGAGCGTCGTGCCGGCGCGCGCGAGCCGTTCGAGGATCCCGTGGCCGTCCTTGTCGCGGAGGATCGAGGCGACGACGACGTAGCCACCAGGCTCCGGAAGGCGCTCGAGGAGCCAGTCGGCGGCTTCGGGCGTGTGCGCGCCGTCCCAGAGCTCGCGGCCCCGCACCTCGAAGCGTCCCGGCAGGCTCGCTTCGGCGAGCTCGACGTCCCGGCCGAGGAACGCGGCTGCCGCTTCTCGCGCGCCGCCGAGCCGCACCTCGTTGTCGGGCACGAGATGCGCAAACTCCTCGTCGGGAAGGACGACGACCGCCCCCGGCCCGGCGACGGCGAGCTTCTCGCGCGCGATCGCCTCGCGCGTGTCGCCGAGCACCTCGGTGTGCTCGAGGCCGACGTTGGTGAGGAGGACGACGCGCGCGTCGACGACGTTCGTCGCGTCATGCCGTCCGCCGAGGCCGGCTTCGATCGCCGCGGCCCTCACCCCACTCGCCGCGAAGTCCGCGAACGCCGCCGCCGTGAGGATCTCGAACTGCGTCGCGCCGAGCTTCTCGGCGACGGGCCGGACGCGCTCGATCGCGCGCTCGAATGCATCCGGGGCGGTGTCCAGCCGCTCGTGCCAGCCCGAGACGTGCGGTGAGGTGTACGCGCGGCCGCCGATCGTCGCCGCCAGCCGGCGCGTCGCGGTCGACTTCCCCTTCGTGCCGACGACGTGGATCGTGTCGAGCTCACGCTCGGGGTTGCCGAGCCGCGCGAGGAGCTCGCGCATCCGCTCGAGCCCGAAGCCGTCGGCCGGCCACGGGCTCAGCGACTCAAGCCAGCGCGTCGCGCTCGGCAACGTACTGGGCGAGCTTCTCGCGCTCGGCTTCGACGGCCGCCGGATCGGCGTTCGCGACGAACTTCTCGTTCGCGAGCATCTTCTCGGCCCGGTCGATCTCCTTCTGCAAGCGCGCGCGCTCGGCCTCGACGTTCCCCTGCGGCGCGTCGGCCGACGGCCGGACGACGGCCTCGAAGATCCGCAGCGCGTCGCCGTCGAGGGAGATGCGCACCTGGCTGCGCCGGTAGATCCGCGCCGCCGTCTGCGCCCGTTCCAGCGCGCCGAAATCACCGTCCGCGGCCGAGGGCTCCGGCCACGGCGCGACGATGAGCCGCGACTCGCGCGCCGATAGCTGCGTCCAGATCTCCTCGGTCACGTGCGGCATGACCGGATGGAGGAGCTTGAGCAGCCGTTCGAGAGCGGCGAGCGCCGTGGCGCGCACGTCCTCCTCGGCGAGACGCGGCTTGATCGACTCGAGGTACCAGTCGCAGAAGTCGTCGAAGATCAGGTGGTACAAGCGGTCGGTCGCATGCGCGAAGTCGAACGCCGCGAGATCGCTCTCCACCTCCGCCCGCGTCGCGTCGATGCGCGCGAGGATCCACTGCTCCTCGACCGACGCCGGCCGTGCCTCCGGCTCGACCGCGCTGGCCATCAGCAGAAGCCGGCTCGCGTTCCAGAGCTTGTTCGCGAGCTTCCGCCCCTCCTCGATCTGCTGGGCGTTGAAGCGGACGTCCTGCGTCGAGGACATCTTCAGCAGGCCGTACCGCAGCGCGTCGGCGCCCTGCTCCTCGATCAGGTGGAGTGGGTCGATGCCGGTGCCGAGCGACTTCGACATCCGGCGCCCCTCGGGATTCAGCAGCGTCGAGTGGATGATCACGTCGGTGAACGGCACCTCGCCGAACAGCTCCAAGCCGGCGAAGATCATGCGGTTCTCCCACAGGCGGATGATCTCGCGCGCGGTCGTCTGCAGGTCGCCGGGATAGAACGCCGCGAGGTCGGCCGTGTCGTCGGGCCAGCCGAGCGTCGCGAACGGCCAGAGCTCCGACGAGAACCACGTGTCGAGCACGTCGGTCTCGCGACGCAGCTCGGTCGAGCCACACTCGGCGCACGCGTCGGGATCGGTTTCCGCCACGGTCACGTGCTCGTCGGGGCAGTACCAGACCGGCAGCTGGTGGCCCCACCAGATCTGCCGGGAGATGTTCCAGTCGGGCGCGTCCTCGAGCGACGAGATCGCGAAGCGGTGCTGCGACTCAGGATGAAAGGCCACGCGCCGCTCGCGCAACGCCTCGATCGCGGGCTGCTTGATCTCGTCCATCCGGCACCACCACTGGAGCGAGATGAGCGGCTCGATGCGCGTGTGGCAGCGCTCGCACGTCGGAACGGAGTGGCGGTAGCTCTCGCGCTTCTCGATCTGGCCGCGCTCGGCCGCCCATTCGAGGATCCGCTTCGCCGCGTCCTCTTGCGTGAGCCCGGCGAGCTCGCCCGCTGCGTCGTTCATGCGGCCGTCCGGCCCGATCACGGTCAGCTCGGGAAGGCCGTGGTCGCGGCCGATCGCGAAGTCGGTCGGGTCGTGGCCCGGCGTCACCTTCAGCGCGCCCGTCCCGAACTCCATCTCGACGCGCGCGTCGGCGATCACCGGCACGCGCCGCTCGACGAACGGGACGATGACTTCTTTGCCGACGAGGTCGCGGTAGCGCTCGTCCTCGGGATGCACGGCAACAGCCGTGTCAGCGAGGATCGTCGCCGGCCGCACGGTCGCGATCGAGATGTGACCCGAGCCGTCGGCGAGCGGGTACTGGATCGTCGTGAGCGCATCGTCCATCTCGACGTCTTCGAGCTCGAGGTCGGAGAGGGACGTCTGGTGGTGCGGGCACCAGTTGATGATCCGGTTGTCGCGATAGATCCATCCGCGCTCGTACAGGTGGACGAACCACCGCATGACTGCGCGCACGTAGCCGTCGTCCATCGTGAAGCGGATCCGCCGGTAGTCCATCGACGCGCCCATGCGGCGGAACTGGTTGACGATCACCCCGCCGTACTCGTGCAGCCACTCCCACACGCGCGCGACGAACGCCTCGCGGCCGAGCTCCTGGCGGCTCGTCCCCTCGCCCACGAGGAACGTCTCGACCGCGTTCTGGGTCGAGATGCCCGCGTGGTCGTAGCCCGCCTGCACGAGCACGTTGAGCCCCTGCATCCGCTTCCAGCGCGCAAGCACGTCGCCGAGCGAGATCTGGAGCGCGTGGCCGAGGTGGAGGTTGCCCGTGACGTTCGGCGGCGGGAAACAGTAGACCCAGCTCTCGCGCGTCGGATCAGGGTCGGCCGCGTAGTGGCCTTCGTCCTCCCATGTCTGCTGCCAGCGGTTCTCGACGCCCTGCGGCTTGTAAAGCGGGTCCATCGGGCGGATGTTGTCAGGCAGCGACTATGAGCAAGACCGTAGCAGGCGTAGAGTCGGCGGATGCAGCGGATCGCGTTAGCAATCGTCGTCTCCGCTATCGGTGTCTCGGCCGCCGGCTGCGGCGGGCCGACCTTCGCGACGAGAGAGTTCCGCATCCCCTCCTCATCGATGGAACCGACGTTGAACTGCGCAATGCCCGCTCCAGGATGCCTCAGCACGGCTTCCGATCATGTGATCGTGGACGTCGGAAAGTCAGTGCAGCGCGGCGACATCATCGCCTTGCAGACTCCGCCGAGCGCCGCAGCGGAATGCGGCGAGGGCGGGATCTTCGTCAAGCGCATCATCGGCCTGCCCGGCGAGACGCTTAGTGAAGATGACAAGGGCTTCATCTCCGGCGACGGCAGGCGTCTCAATGAGACATACGTCTCCGCGAGGGCACGCGCACTCGACACCGGGCATTACCACCAGCACTGGACCGTGCCCGCCGGGCAGTACTTCGTGGTCGGTGACAATCGGTCGGAGTCCTGCGATTCGCGCCAGTGGGGAGGCGTGCCGCGACGCAACATCATCGGTCCCGCCGTGCAGATCGTCCGCGGCTAAGCGGGGACGCGCTTCGGCTGCGGCCAGGAGCCGCCGACCCCCTCGAGGATTGCCTCGAGAAGGTGGAACGAGGACAGGACGTGGTCGCGGGCGAGGGCGCGCGCGCCTTCGGGCGAGCCGGCCGCGAGCGCCTGCCGGATCGCGCGGTGTTGCTCCGCGTTCTTCGCGTACAGGCCGTCGATCGAGTGGTCGCCGGGCGCCCACACCGCGGGGCCCGAGAACGAGCGCCGCGCGCTCTTCGCGAGCTGCTCGACGAGCGGCAGGTCGGCGACGCGGTAGATGACGTCGTGGAAGGCGTGGTTCGCGCGGATCCAGTCGCCCATGACGGAGCGGCGCGCCTCGCCCGGCTCCCGTGCGCGGAGGTCCTTCGAGATTTGTGCGAACTGCAGCTCTTTTTCCTCCAGCTCGGCCAGGACTTCAGGGGTGATCTTCCTCGCCGCCACCTCGGTCGCAAGCGCCTCGAGCTCGGCGCGAATCATGAACGCCTCGTGCAGCTCGTCGCGCGAGATGGTCCGCACGCGGACGCCGCGGTTCGGGACGAACGAGACGAGGCCCTGGGCCGCGAGTCGCCGCAGTGCTTCCCGAATCGGCGTCCGTGAGACGCCGAACCGCTCCGAAAGCTGCTCCTGCCGGAGCACCGTGCCCGGCTCGAGCTCGCCCGAGACGATCGCCTCCTCGATGAGGAGCGCGATGTCGTCGGCTTTTGTCGTGTCGAGCGTCGTCACGCGCGGAGTGTACGGCGGCCGGTCTTCGCGGGAAATTGGCCCGGAATTGCGACGGAACGGAGATAGATCTGTGACGAATTCACTGGTAGCGTCGACTCCGAGGGCGGAGGGAAGGCGACCCCGCCCTTGGGTGGGGGTATGCGCCGCGCCGGCCTCGCGGTTGATGCCGGAGGCGGCGGAACGCCCCTAATCGTTGTCGTGATCCCGCTCGCAAAAGTCCGGGCACATGCAATCGGCGAGCTCGGCGATCGGCGGGTCCTCCGGATCGAGCAGCGCCTGGTCGTCGAACTTCTCCTTGGCCTCCATGATCGTCGCGCTCATCTGTCTCCTCCTTCAGTCGAGTGGTTCGTAAGCGGGCCCAAGCCGTTCATAGGCAGGAATAGTCAGGAAATCCTCGAGCTGGTCGGCGAGCGCGAGTGATGCGAAGAGCTCCTTCGCCTCGTCGCCGGCGTCGACTGCGGCGATCTCGTCGCGCACCTGCTGCTCCGAGACGCAGCCGGTTTTCACCCACTGCCAGATCTGCGAGCGGGAGATTTCGGCGGTCGCGGCGTCCTCCATGAGGTTGTCGATCGCAGCCGCGCCGACGCCGTGCAGCCACGAGTCGAGGTAGCGGACGCCGACCGAGACGTTCGTGTGCACACCGGCGTCGGTGACCTCTCCGGGCGTGTCCGGGATGGACAGGAGCGCCGCCTCGTCGGGGACGACGTCCTCGCGGAGCCGCTCGACTTGGTTCGGCCGGTCGCCGAGCGCCGCGTCGAAGACCTCGGTGCAGACCGGGACGAGATCGGGATGCGCGACCCACGAGCCGTCGAAGCCGTCACGCGACTCGCGCTCCTTGTCCTCCCGCACCTTCGCCAGCGCGACCTCGTTGACCTCGGGATCCTTGCGCGACGGGATGAACGCGGCCATCCCTCCGATCGCGTGCGCACCCCGCTTGTGGCACGTCGCCACGAGGAGCTCGGTGTACGCGCGCATGAACGGCACCGTCATCGTGATCTGGACGCGGTCGGGCAGCACCCAGTCGCGCGTGCGGAACTTCTTGATCGCGCTGAAGATGTAGTCCCAGCGGCCCGCGTTGAGGGCGCAGCCCCAGTCGCGGAGCTCGTAGAGGATCTCCTCCATCTCGAACGCGGCGAGGATCGTCTCGATGAGCACGGTGCAGCGGATCGAGTCGTCGTCGGCAAGCCGGAACGCGTCGGCCCAGAGCCGAGCCTCGAGATGCGACTCGAGCTTCGGGAGGTAGAAGTACCGCGCCCCGCTCGCGTACGCGAGGCCGAAGTCGAAGAGCGACGCGGAGACCGGCTCGCCGTCGACCTCGTAGTGGCGCTCGACGAGATGCCAGCCGCGCGGCCGGATGAGGAGCGTCGCCGCGTCCTCGTTCACGCGATAGGTCTTGTCCGGCGTCTCGAGCGAGAGCTCACCGGCGATCGCGTCGCGGACGTTCGCGTGGCCGCGGACGACGTTCTCCCACGTCGGCGAGTTCGCGTCCTCGAAGTCGGCCATGAAGCACCGCGCGCCCGAGTTGAGCGCGTTGATCATCATTTTCCGGTCGACCGGCCCCGTGATCTCGCAGCGGCGGTCGACGAGATCCGGCGGCGCGGGCGCGACCTTCCAGTCACCTTCGCGGATCCCACGCGTCTCGGCGAGGAAGCCGGGGTTCTCGCCCGCGTCGAGCCGAAGCTGCCGCTCGCGCCGTGCCTCGAGCAGCTCGAGCCGCCGCGGATTGATCTCGCGGTGGAGCCGCTCGACGAACGCGAGCCCCTCCCGCGAAAGCCCCTCGTGCTCGACGACTGCGCTCACGCGAGCTCCTTGGTGAACTGCGCCTCCTCGGTCGAACCCTTGAGCGCGAGCGTCTCGCTGTCGGGCGAGACGGCCTGCGTGACGAGATCGAAGTAGCCGGCGCCGACCTCGTGCTGGTGGCGCGTCGCGGTGTAGCCGAACTCCTCGAGCTCGAACTCCCGTTGCTGGAGCTTCACGTACGCGGGCATCTGCTCGGTCGCGTAGCCGAGCGCGAGCTCGAACATCGCGGCGTTGACCGAGTGGAACCCGGCGAGCGTGATGAACTGGAAGCGGTAGCCCCAGTCGTTGAGCGTGCTCTGGAACGACGCGATCTGGTCGTCGTCGAGGTGCTTCCGCCAGTTGAAGGACGGCGAGCAGTTGTACGCGAGGAGCTTGCCGGGGAACTTCTCGTGGATCGCCTCGGCGAACTCCTTCGCTTCGTCGAGGTCCGGCGTCGACGTCTCGAACCAGACGAGATCGGCGTATGGCGCGTAGGCGAGCCCGCGGGAGATGGCGGCCTCGATCCCGTCGCGGATCCGAAAGAAGCCTTCCGCCGTCCGCTCGCCCGTGACGAAGTCGCGGTCGTACTCGTCGACGTCGCTCGTGAGGAGGGCGGCGCTGAGCGCGTCGGTGCGCGCGACGAGGACGGTTGGCACGCCGCAGACGTCCGCGGCGAGGCGCGCCGCCATCAGCGTGCGGACGAACTGCTGCGTCGGGACGAGAACCTTCCCGCCGAGGTGGCCGCACTTCTTCTCGGAGGAGAGCTGATCCTCGTAGTGGACGCCGGCCGCGCCCGCTTCGATCATGGACTTCATCAGCTCGAAGGCGTTGAGCGGCCCGCCGAAGCCGGCCTCGGCGTCGGCGACGATCGGCGCGAGCCAGTGCGTCTCGTGCTTGTCCTCGGCGCAGTCGATCTGGTCGGCGCGCATGAGCGCGTTGTTGAGGCGCTTCACGAGCGACGGCACGCTGTTGACCGGATAGAGGCTCTGGTCGGGATACGTCGACCCGGCGAGGTTCGCGTCGGCCGCGACCTGCCAGCCGGAGAGGTAGATCGCCTCGAGGCCGGCGCGCACCATCTGCACCGCCTGGCCGCCGGTCAGGGCGCCGAGCGCGCGGACGGGCTTGTCGTTCTGGAGGAGCGCCCAGAGCCTCTCGGCGCCGAGTTTCGCCACGGTGTGCTCGGGGACGACCGAGCCACGCAATCGGACGACCTGCTCCGCCGTGTACGTGCGCTCGATCCCGTTCCAGCGCTCGTCTGCCCACTGGGACTCGAGTAGCCGGGCCGCCTCTTCGATCATCTCGCCTCCTCGCTCGTGAATTTCGGATCCAAGATCTACCCTAGGCGGCGGACGTTACACCTGTTCAGGCGCAAGTCAACCCAATCTTGGATCCGGACGAGCCTCGGTTCTAGGGCCCGAGCGTCACGGCGGAGGGGTCACGCAGACCGCCCGCGAGGGTCGTCACGCGACCGCCGTCGAACGGAATCGCGTTGACCGATCCGTTCGCCACGTAGTTGACCCAATACACGCGCTTGCCGTCCACCACGACGGAAGAGGGGTTGTTCTGGCCGCTGGCGAGGGTGGTGACGTGGCCGCCGCCGATCCGAGCCTCCTTCACCGTTCCGTTCCCTCCATTGGTCCAATAGACGTGCGTCCCGTGCACGGCCACGGAGTTGGGGGTGAACTGGCTGTAGGCGAGGGTTACCACGCGGCCCCCATCGAGTGGAACCGCGTTCACTGTCCCGGCGTGGCGGGTGAAGAAGGAGTCTCCCTGGTCGAGGAAGTAGACATTCGTCCGATCCACCGCCACCGATACGGGATGCTGCCGGCCGCGGGCGAGGACGGTCAGACGACCGCCTCCGATTGGAACCTTGTTGACCGTTCCGGCTCGTTGGTTGACCCAGTAGACGTTCGTCCCGTCCACCGCCAACGAGACCGGGCGGTCCTGGCGGCGGGCGAGCGTCGTCACGCGGCCGCCGCAGATCGGCATCTCGTTCACAGTTCCGTTGCCCTCGTTCACCCAGTAGACGTGGCCGCCGTCCGACGGCTACCGCGACGGGGTAGCTCTGGCCGCTGGCGAGCGTGGTCGCGCGGCCGCCGCCGATCGGCGCCTCCATCACGGTCCCGTTGGCGGCACTGACCCAGTAGACGTGCGCTCCATCCGCCGCCACAGACTTGACATCGGTCAGGCCGCCGGCGAGGGCGGTCACCTTGCCGCCGGCGAGCGGAACGGTGCTCACCCTCCCAATTTCGACCCAGTAGGCGTGAGTGGGCATCGGGGCGGGCGCCGCGGTGCCCTCACGGGAGACGCCGAGGATCACGGCAGCCGCGACGAGGACGACGATCGCCAACGCCACCGCGACGTGCTTCCGCCGTGCGCCGTTCATGGAGCTCTCTCCTCGCCCGTCAACAAGCTACGGAGAACATCTCCTGTAGCAAGCCACATCGTCAAGCCGGCGAGCTAAAGCGTGTAGTAGCGGTAGATGACCTGCGCGACGCAGACGGGCTTCTCGATGCCCTCACACTCGATCGTCGCGGTCATCGTCGACTGGCGCCCCCAGTCCTCCTCCGTCACCTCGTCGACGCGGAACGTGCCGCGCACGCGCGAGCCCGAGGGGACGGGCGCCGGGAAGCGGACCTTGTTCAGGCCGTAGTTGAGCCCCATGCCGACGCCGTCGGGGTGCGGAACGACCTCGTACGACATCGCGGGCAGCAGCGAGAGCGTCAGGTACCCGTGCGCGATCGTGCCGCCGAACGGCGACTGCTTCGCCATCTCGGGATCGACGTGGATGAAGTTGTGATCGTGCGTCGCGTCGGCGAACGCCTGGATCATCTCCTGCGGCACGTCGATCCACGACGACGGCCCGAACTCGGCTCCTACTTCCATGGCTGTCATGGGAGAGGAGCCTACGCCGATCCTCAAGACGGCGCGCCGCCGTCCAGCCTCGGCTTCCTGTCGGGCTGATCGGCTAGGCGGTCTGCTCGACCGCCGCGTCCGGCTCGTCGCCGGCGGCACTCGTGACGAGGGTCGGGCGGATCCCCTGCGAGATCGTCTCCTTCGTGATGACGCACTTCGTCACGTCACGGCGGGAGGGCAGCTCGAACATCACGTCGAGGAGCGCGCCTTCGATGATCGACCGCAAGCCGCGGGCGCCCGTCTCGCGCGCCAACGCGTGGTCGGCGATCTCCCACATCGCGTCGTCGGTGAAGACGAGCTCGATGTTGTCGTACCCGAAGAAGCGCTGGTACTGCTTCGTGAGGGCGTTCTTCGGCTCCTCGAGGATTTGCACGAGGTCCTCACGCCGCAGCTGGTGCACGGCCGAGATGACCGGAAGGCGGCCGACGAACTCGGGGATCAGGCCGAAGTTCAGGAGATCCTCCGGCATGACGCCGGCAAGCAGCTCCGCCGCCTCGACGTCGTTCTTCGAGCGGATGTCGGCGCCGAAGCCGACCGCGTTCGCGCCGACGCGGCGCGCGATGATCTTGTCGAGCCCGGCAAACGCGCCGCCGCAGATGAAGAGGATGTTGGTGGTGTCGATCGAGAGGAACTCCTGGTGCGGATGCTTGCGCCCGCCCTGCGGCGGCACCGACGCGACCGTCCCCTCGAGGATCTTGAGGAGCGCCTGCTGCACGCCCTCGCCCGACACGTCGCGCGTTATCGACGGGTTGTCCGCCTTGCGCGCGATCTTGTCGACCTCGTCGATGTAGATGATCCCGGTCTCGGCCTTCTTGATGTCGAAGTCGGCCGCCTGGATGAGCTTGAGGAGGATATTCTCGACGTCCTCGCCGACGTAGCCGGCCTCGGTCAGCGCGGTCGCGTCGGCGATCGCGAACGGGACGTTGAGGATCCGCGCCAGCGTCTGCGCGAGCAGCGTCTTGCCGCACCCGGTCGGGCCGAGCAGGAGGATGTTCGACTTCTGCAGCTCGACGTCGCCCTCTTCCTGGCCCATCTGGACGCGCTTGTAGTGGTTGTAGACCGCGACTGAGAGGGTCCGCTTCGCCTCTTCCTGCGAGACGACGTAGTCGTTCAGGACCTCGTAGATGTCCTTCGGGCGCGGGAGGTTGTCGAGGTCGAGCTGCGCCGGAGCGGTGAGCTCCTCGTCGATGATCTCGTTGCAGAGATCGATGCACTCGTCGCAGATGTACACGCCGGGCCCGGCGATGAGTTTCTTCACCTGGCGCTGGCTCTTGCCGCAGAAGCTGCAGAGGAGCTGCTCGTTGCCGTCGGTT
>JAWVDC010000133.1:0-2720 GCA_033857715.1 Gaiellaceae bacterium
AGCCCGAGCCCGAGGCTCTTCCCGAGCCTGAAGCGCTCCCCGAGCCGGAGCCCGTCGCCGCCGCCCCCGAGCCCCTGCTCGTGGCGGCCGTCGACCCCACGATGCAGCTCCTCGTCGACCAGATGCCCGCGATGGTCTGGGCGCTCGACGCCGACCATCGCTTCACCGTCGTCCGCGGCGGCGCCCTCGGCGAGCTCGGCATGGAGCAGGATCAGTTCGTCGGCATGACGCTCTACGAGTTCTTCCAGACCGAGGATCCGGAGTTCCTCCCGATCGCCGCGAACGCGCGCGCCCTCGCCGGCGAGCCGATCGCGTACGAGCTCGACTGGGGCGGCCGCACCTACCGCGTCCGCGTCGAGCCGCAGCGAGACGACATCGGCATCGTCGCCGGCACCGTCTCCGTGGCCTTCGACATCAGCGACGTCCGCCACGCCGAGGAGGAGCGCCTCGCCGCCGGCGGTGGCGACGAGCTCGCCGGCCTCGTCGTCCAGCTGCTCCCGGACGTGCTCGCGATCATCGACGTCGAGGGCGTCTGCAGCTTCGCCTCTCCCGCCGCCGAGCCTGTCCTCGGCTACGAGCCTTCGCAGCTGATCGGCACGAACCTGCTCGCGCTCATCAACCCGCACGACCTGGAGATCGCCCAGGACGCGCTCGTCGCCGTCCTCAACGACGAGGGCTACCCGTTCTCGGTGCGCATCCAGCGCGGCGCCGGCGACTCGGTGCTCGTCGAGTGCAACGCCGCAGGGATCCCGAACGGCGACATGAAGCCGACCCGGATGCTCGTCGCGCTGCGCGACGTGAGCAGCCGCGACGCCGCGACATTCGCGACCGCCAAGCTCCAGCAGGTGCAGGGCGCAGCGACTGCGATCGCCAACGACATGAACTCGCTCTTCTCGGCGCTGACCGACCTCGGGAACCTCGTCGTTCCCGAGTCAGAGGACTAGGCGCTCCGCACCGGCGACTGCGGCGAGCCGCAGCAGCGCCGCCTCGAGCCCCGTCTCCAGCCGTTTCGTCCGCTTGACGCCCGGCTCCAGGTGGAACGCCCGCAGCTCGAGCGTCCCCTCCTCCCGGTTCGTCTTCAGGTCGGCGCGCCCGACCAGGCGATCGCCGAGCAGAAGGGGGAGGACGTAGTAGCCGTAGATCCGCTCGGCCGGGCGCTTGTAGATCTCCATCCGCGGGTCGAAGCCGAAGATCCGCTCGACGAAGGGCCTGTCCCAGAGGAGGCTGTCGAACGGACAGACGAGCACCGCCGCGCGCGGGTCGCCGTCGATCTCCGTGTCCGCGAGGACATACACCCGCGCGCCGCCGTCCTTGACCGCAACCTCGCGGATGCGACCTTCGGCGAGCACCGCCGCCAGCTCGGGGCGCAGCTCCTTCAGCCCGCCGGGGCGCAGACGGCAGTGCTCGACGATCCCGCTCGCGGTCAGCGCGCCCCGCGCCTCGATCGCCCGCAACGCGTAGCCGCGCCGGAACTCCTCGTCGCTCGGCGCCGGGGCCTCGAGGAGGGCCTTCGGGATGACGCGCTCCGGCAGGTCGTACACCCGCTGGAACCCGTCCCGTCCGGACACGCACAGCTCACCCGCGGCGAACAGGTGCTCGAGCGCGCGCTTCGCCGGCTTCCACGCCCACATGTCGTTCGACGTCTTCTTCCCTTCGAACGCCCGTGAGGGGAGCGCGCCCTCCGTGGCGATGCGCTCCACGACGAGCCGCTCGATGTCCTGCATGTCGCGCGGGCGACCCCACCAGTGGTGATCGCGGAGGTGGATCATGCGCCGCTTGAAGAGCGGGTAGTCCTCGATCGGGAGCAGGCACGCCTCGTGCGCCCAGTACTCGAACAGTCGGCCCGCGCGCAGGAGCTTCGACTCGGCGCCGCGGGGATACGCGCCGATCCGCGCGCCGAGTGTGATCCGGTGCGCCCGCTCGACGGTCGAGATGGAGTCGAGCTGCACAGCCTGCAGCCGCCGCACCGTCCGCTCGAGCTCAGCCGCGTTCCCGCGCCGGGCGCGCGTCGCATAGCGTTGGTGCGCGACGACGAAACGGCGCAGCGCCGTAACTGACACCGTCTCCACATTGGAACCGTACCGGGGTGGCGAGTCCCGGAGCATGTGCGTATACTCTTGCATCGGAAGCGGGCTTCGGCTCGTTCCACATCAAGAGAGGCTGAGGGTCCGGCCCTTTGACGCCTCGGCAACCTGCTCCCATGAGCAAGGTGCCAACCCCGGACGGATGTGTCGAGCGAGACGCAAGGAGACGGTGGAATGCCTGCAACCAATCTCAGTTGTCGTATCTGTCGAACCGATCAGCCGCTGAGCGGGATCGGGACGTGCCCGAAGTGCTTCGGCCCCCTCGACCCGGTCTACGACCTCGACGCGCTGCGCGCGACGGTCAGCCGTGAGTCGATCGAGTCCGGCCCCGCGTCGCTCTGGCGCTATGCCGAGCTGCTGCCTGTCGCAGCCCCGCGCGAGCAACGCCTCGCCCCGGGCTTCACGCCGCTCGTGTCGGCGCCGCGCCTGGCCGAGGAGCTCGGCATCGGTGAGCTCTACCTCAAGCTCGACAACGCGAACCCGACGCACTCCTTCAAGGATCGCGTCGTCGCCGTCGCCTGCGCGAAGGCGCTCGAGCTCGGCTGCACGACGCTCTCCTGCTCGTCGACCGGCAACCTTGCCGGCGCCGTCGCGGCTCGCGCCGCGGCCGAGGGGATCGAAGCAGCCGTCTTCGTC
>JAWVDC010000134.1:0-6503 GCA_033857715.1 Gaiellaceae bacterium
CTGGGACAACGCCGTCGGCGGGACCTACGTCGGCAATCCCGTCGCAATCGCCGCCGCGGTCGCCGTGCTCGACGTGTTCGAGGAGGAAGGGCTCGTCGAGCGGGCGCAGCGCATCGGGGAGACGATCCGCGCGCGGATGCTCTCGTGGCAGGAGCGGTACGACGCCATCGGCGACGTCCGCGGGCTCGGTGCCATGCTCGCCGTCGAGTACGTCGAGGATCGCGCCACGAAGGCGCCCGCGCCGGCAATCGCGACGCGCGTCGCCGAGGAGGCGGCCAAGCGCGGGTTGCTCCTCCTCAAGGCGGGCATCCACTCGAACTGCAACCGCGTCCTCTGCCCGCTCGTCATCACCGATGCCGAGCTCGAGGAAGCGCTCGGCGCCTGGGAAGACGCCCTATTTGCTGTCTGCGGCGGCGGCTGAGCCGCCACCGCGCAGCGGCAGTTCCTGGTCGCGCAAGCGCGACCAGTGGGCGGTTCTGGCGTAGCCTGACCTCTCCCTTGTCCGTTCAAGAGTTGTGCCCGGCCCTAGGTCGACCACCCCTGCGATGACGCGTGCCCCGCGCACCGGCGACCAGATCGCCGACCGCTACGAGCTCGAAGCGCTCCTCGGCAGCGGCGGCATGTCCACCGTTTTCTGCGCACACGACGTGCAGCTGGACCGGCGCGTCACGATCAAGATCCTCCACGAGCGCTTCGCAGGCGAGGGCGAGTACGTCGAGCGTTTTCGCCGCGAGGCGCGCTCGGTCGCGCAGCTCGCGCATCCGAACGTCGTCACCGTCATCGACCGCGGCGAGGATCAGGGGCGTCAGTTCATCGTCTTCGAGTACGTCGAGGGCGAGAATCTCAAGGAGCACATCGTCCGGTCGGCTCCGCTGCCGCTCGGACGCGCGATCGAGCTCGCGATCGCCATCGCGGACGGGCTGACGTTCGCGCACGAGCACGGCTTGGTCCACCGCGACGTCAAGCCGCAGAACGTCCTCATCAGCGCGAACGGCTCCGTCAAGGTCACCGATTTCGGCATCGCGCGCTCGCTCGAGGTCGATCACGGGATGACGCAGACGGGGACGGTCGTCGGCACCGGCGAGTACATCGCGCCCGAGCAGGCGACCGGCGGGCAGGTCTCAGCCGGTACAGACGTCTACTCCCTCGGCGTCGTCCTCTGGGAGATGCTCACGGGCAACGTGCCGTTCGAGGGCGAGAACTTCGTCGCCGTCGCGCTCCGCCATGTGAACGAGGAAGCGCCCGATATCCGCGAGCTGCGGCTCGACATCCCGCCCCGCCTTGCCGCGGCGCTCGACAAGGCGCTGCAGAAGGATCCCGCCCATCGCTTCCCGACGATGCGCGCGTTCGCGGAAGAGCTGCGCGCGTGTCTCGCAATGCAGGGAAGCGAGGGTGCGACGCAAGTGATCCCGGCGCGCGTTCGGCACTCGGCGCGCACGCCGGCGCGCCGGCGCACGTGGCCGCTCGCATACATCGCCCTCGCCCTGCTCGTCGGGGCCGCCGCGCTCGTCGCCGCGCTCTTTCTCGGGGGCGGAGGCTCCTCGTCAGGCTCGGTGCGCGCGCCTCTGCGCGGCGTCGCGAGCTACGACCCCGTGGGGCAGGAGCAGGAGATCTTCGGCTACACGGCTCCTCGCGCGACCGACGGTGACTCGGCCACGGCTTGGGTCACCCAGACGTACGGCACGCAGGCATTCGGCGGGCTCAAGGACGGGCTTGGGCTCGTGGTCGCCTCACGCGGCTCCGTGACGCTGAAAACGCTCACCGTGACGACCTCGACCCCCGGGTTCACCGCGGAGATCAAGGTCGGCTCCTCGTCGACAGGGCCGTTCGTCCTCGACTCGGCGTCTCAAACCGTCGGCACGAAGACGACGTTCACGCTCGACGACAAGAGCGGGAGCTACTGGCTCGTGTGGCTGACCGAGCTCGGGCCGCAGCGCACGGCCGCGATCTCGAACGTGACCGCTAGAAGATGAGCCCGGAACGGCGCTCGTGCCGCTCGAGCGCGAGGTCGATCAGCCGGTCGAGCGCCTCCGCGTAGCCGATCCCCGACGCCTCGAAGAGCTTCGCCCACACGCTCGTCGCGGTGAAGCCCGGCATCGTGTTGAGCTCGTTGAGGACGACCTCTCCGTCGCTCGCACGGACGAAGAAGTCGACGCGCGCGAGCCCTTCGCACTCGGACGCGACGAACGACTCGACCGCGCGCCGTTGCACCAGCTCGATCGTCTCCTGCGAGAGGCCCGGCGGCGGGACGAGCAGCTTCATTCCGCCGTCGGCGTACTTCGACTCGTAGTCGTACCAGTCGTGCCCGAGCGTGTCGATCTGCCCGGGGAGGGACGCGATCGGCGGCGGGACGCGGTTCCCGAGGACGCCGACCTCGACTTCCGTCCCGTCGACGAACTCCTCGACGAGCACCTTCTCGTCGTGGCGGAACGCAAGCTCCACCGCGGCGGCGAGGCCGTCCTCTGACGCGACCTTCGAGATCCCGACAGACGAGCCGAGCCGCGCAGGCTTGACGAAGACGGGATAGCCGAACGGGTTCTCGACCGGGTCGCCGAGCCGGATCGCGTGGTGCGCCGCCACGGGAATGCCGCTGTCGCGCATGACCTTCTTGAACAGGTCCTTGTCCATCGCGAGCGCCGAGGCCGCGACGCCGGCGCCGACGTACGGGATCCCGGCGAGCTCGAGCAGCCCCTGCACCGTCCCGTCCTCGCCAAAGGGTCCGTGCAGGATGGGCAGGACGACGTCGACGGCGCCGAGCTGCTCGAGCGGCCCGCCGGCGTACGGAACCGGGAGAGTCTCGGCCGTCGTGGCCCCGGTGCCGAGCTCCCACCGCCCGTCGCGGCCGATGCCGATCTCGGCGACGTCGTACCGCTTTGGATCGAGCGCGGCGGCGACCGAGCGCGCGGAGGCGAGGGAGATGTCGTGCTCGCTCGAGCGTCCGCCCGCGAGCACGGCGACGCGCAAGCGGCGGCCGGTGGTCACCGGACAGGCGTCGTTCCGGTGGTCGTGCTCGTGAACCGGCCGACGTAGATCGTCACGGTCGAATGCTCCGGCGCCTGAGCGTCGCCGTCCGGGGTCTGCGACTGCACGATGTTGTCCTGGGTCTCGTCGGTGACGGCGACGTACCGAACGAGGACCTTGAAGCCCACATCCTTGAGATCTTGCTGCGCCTGTTCCGAGGTCTCCTGGGTGACGTCCGGAACGGTCGTCTGCGGCGGCCCGTTCGACACGCTCAGCTTGATGTACGTACCCACGGGCTCGACCTTGCCGCCCGGCGGGTCCTGGCCGACGATGGTGTTCGCGGGTGCGCTGTTGTCGACGAACGTCGGGTTGACCCTGAAGCCGGCGGCCTGGAGGTCTGCCGTTGCCTGGGGGAGCGTCTCGCCGAAGACGGAGGGCACCGCGACCATCCTCGGCCCCTCGCCGACGTTCACCTTCACCGTGTCGCCCCAGGTGGCCTTCTTCCCCGCTGGAGGACTCGTCGCGGTCACGATGTCCTTCGTCCCTCCGGGCACGGGGCGCTTCTCGGGCTTGAGATGCTCTGCGATCAGGGCCGCCTTCGCCTCCTCCCACGTCTTGCCCTTGAGGGGCGGGATCTCGACCTTCGGCTTGCCGGTCGAGACCCAGATCACCACGGTGCTGCCCTTGGAGAGCGTCTCTCCCTGGCTGGGATCCTGGTCGTAGACCTGACCCGCCTCGCACTCCCCCGTCGGCCGGGGGCGCACCTCGGTAACGTGGTCCACGGCGGTGATCTGGCGCTCGGCGAGACGCTGGGGCACGCAGTCGCTGTAGAGGGCCACGGGCTCCTGCGGGGCGCCGCCCGAGAGCTGGTTCCACACGATGATCCCGGCGATGGCGGCGGCGACGACGAAGAGCGCCGCGAGGATCCACGGCCACATCGGCCGGTCACGCTCCTCTTCGACGATCTCTTCGTGGACGACGGCGGGAGGGGGAGGTGGTGTGCCGCGCGGCGCGACGATCGTCGCGGAGGTCTCCTCGACGGGCGGCGGCTCGGGGATGGCGCGCATCAGCTCGGTCGCGAAGCCCGTCGTGGCGGCCGCGACGGGGGCGCCGCGCAGCGCGCGGTCGAGGTCGGCCTCCATCTCGTCGGCGCTCTGGTAGCGCGCGGCCGGATCCTTCGCCAGGGCGCGCATGATGACCATGTCGAGATCGCGCGGGATGTCGCGGCGGAGCTGCGAGGCCGGCCGCGGCGTGGCCGAGAGGTGCTTCATCGCGATCTCGACCGGCGTGTTCCCGTCGAACGGCGTCTGCCCGGTGAGGAGCTCGTACAGGACGATGCCGAGGGAGTAGAGATCCGAGCGCTGATCGACCTCGGTGCCCCGCGCCTGCTCGGGGGAGAGGTACTGCGCGGTGCCGACGATCGAGCCCGCCTCGGTCATCTGGCTCGTGCCCGCGCGCGCGATGCCGAAGTCGGTGACCTTGATCCGGCCTTCGCGGTCGACGAGGACGTTGTGCGGCTTGATGTCGCGGTGGACGATCCCGTGCTTGTGCGCGAAGCGCAGCGCGGAGAGGATCTGGCGCGCGTACTCGACGGCGACCTTGACCGGCGCCGGCCCGCGCCCGACGACGAGCTCCTTCAGCGTGCGCCCGTCGAGGTACTCCATCGCGATGTAGTACGTGTCCTCCGCCTCGCCGCGGTCGTAGATCGAGACGATGTTCGGATGGTTGAGCGCGGCGGCGTTCTTCGCCTCGCGCCGGAACCGCTCGATGAACTGGTCGTCGTTCGCATGGCGGCCGTTGAGGATCTTGATCGCGACGCGGCGGCCGAGCTCCTGGTCCTCGGCGAGGTAGACGTCGGCCATCCCCCCGGCGCCGAGCTTGCGGACGATCCGGTAACGCCCGTCGAAGAGCGTGTCGATGAGGGAGTCGGTCACGGCCACGACTGTCTAAAGCCTAGAGACAGCATCAGCGAGGCAGGAGGTTTTCGAGCATTGCCTTTGCGATCGGCGCCGCGAACGTCGCGCCGAAGCCGTTCGCCTGCTTCTCGACGACGACCGCTACGGCGACCTGGGGGTTCGACGCGGGGGCGAAGCACGTGAACCACGAGTCGTAGATGTTGCCGAGCCCCAACTCCGCGGTCCCGGTCTTCCCCGCGACCTCGAGGCTCGACGAGAACCCGACGGACGCGGCCGTTCCGCCCGTGACGACGAGCCGCATCATCGCGGTTAGCGCCGCCGCGGTCTCTGAGCTGATCGGATTGCCGAGCGATCTCGGCCGCGTCGTGCTGACGACCGAGCCGTCGGGCGCGGTGACTTTCTGGACGAGGTACGGGATTGGCTCGCGGCCGCGGTTCGCGATCGTCGCCGCGACGAGCGCCATCTGAAGCGGCGTGACGATCATCTTGTCCTGCCCGAAGGCGAGGCGACCCGGGTCGACCTGCGTCGTGGGGTCGGATGGGTCGAAGAGCAGGCCGTCCTTGTACAGGCCGCTCGGGTAGAGCGTCCCCGGCGCCGTGTCGAGTGGCGGGGAGCGGTAGAAGCCGAAGCGCTTCGCGTAGTCGAGGATCTTCGCCGCGCCGAGCGCCTTCCCGACGTTGCAGAAGACGGAGTTGATCGAGTGCTCGAGGCCTTGCGCCAGCGTGACGTTGCCGAATGCCTCGGCGCCGCCCTCGGGGTTTCCCGCATTCGACACGTGGTCTCCGTACTCGATGCAGTAGCCGGGGTCGTAGAAGTTCGAGTTCGGCGTGAACTTGCCCGAATCGAGCGCCGCGGCCGCCGTGACGAGCTTGAACGTCGAGCCCGGCGGATAGAGGCCCTGCGTCGCGTTGTTGTAGAGCGCGGACGCGTCCCCGCACGTTCCCTTGATCCGCGCGACCTTCGCGTAGCCGTTCCGCTCGAGGATGAGGTTCGGGTTGTACGTCGGGGACGACGCCATCGCGTAGATAGCGCCCGTCTTCGGGTTCATCGCGACGACGGCGCCGCAACGCCCGGCCAGGAGCTGCGAGGCCAGCTCTTGCGCAACCGGCCTGAGCGTGAGCGTGACGTTGTCACCGTGCACGGTCTTCCCGCTGAGCCGGTCGAGCTCCTGCGAGAGCGTGTTCGTGAGAGTCGTGTTCGAGCCGGTGAGGTAGTCGTTGAGGTACTGCTCGAGGCCGGTCTGCGTCTGTTCCGGAGTCGCGTAGCCGACGATCTGGGAGAAAGCCCCGTTTTGCAGGTACTTCCGCGAGTACGTCGTCAGCCCGCCCTTCTTGTGCGGGACGCTCCACGCGAGCCGCGTGCCGTTGGAGGCGCGGATGTCTCCGCGGTCGACCTGGACCTGCGCAACGAGTTGCACGGCGTTCCCCTGCCGGTTCGCGAGCTCGCCGCCCGCCCACGCCTGCCAGTACGTCGTCGCGCCGATGAGCACGGCGACGAGCACCGCTGCGACGACCGCGACGTGGCGGAGCTGCGCGTTCACGCCGCGACCGCCTGGTCACGATTCGCGCGATTCGAGATGAGCATGAGCCCGGCCAATAAGAAGAAGTTCGACACGACGCTCGATCC
>JAWVDC010000135.1:0-3588 GCA_033857715.1 Gaiellaceae bacterium
TCCGTACGGCCGTCAGCCCCCAGTCGTCTTCACGCCAGATGTAGGTGTCGACGGTCAACGTCCGTTCGTCTGCCCGGTAGACGACGCAGCCGCGGGCCTCGCCCCGCCGCTTGGGTCGCGGCTGGCCGAGGCCGGGGGCGATCGAGACCACCACCCCGCGGACGTCCCCGGTGATCACCTCGAACTCGTGCCGCTCGGAGACCGTGCCTTGGTGGATGTGTCCCCCGATGATCAGCTCGGCGCCGGAGTCGACGAGCGTCGCCAGCACGTGTGTGCGCCGGGCCACCGGCTTCTTCCGCGTGCGCCACGGCGCGCCGACCATCTGGTGGTGCAGCGCCACGACACGCAGCTTCCGCTCCTCCGCGTTGTGCAGCTTCGCCGTCGCCCGCGCGAGTTGCGCGTCGGTCACGCCGCCCGACTGATGGCGCCACGGCCGGACCGAGTTGAGGCCGACCACGTGGGCGCCCGCGCCGACGAACTCCGGCTCGGTCGTCTCCCACTCCCGCTCGAACGCGGCCCACGTGCTCGTGAACCGCGCCGGGAACGTGTACGGGATGTCGTGGTTGCCCGGGATCGCGAGCACGGGAGGCCCGAGGCGGCGGAGGAAGCCCGCGGCGCGTGCGTGCTCCTCGCGCCGTCCGCGGTTCGTCAAATCCCCGCTCGCGATCACGAGCTCGGGCCCAACGCGCTCGATCAGCGCCGCGAGGCCCCGCTCCAGGATCGGGTCGTCCCGCGCGCCGAAATGGAGGTCGGAAACGTGCAGGATGCGAGTAATCACTGACGAAGCAGGCTATACAGTGAGTCTCATGGGTGATGAGCAGTCGAACGAGATCTTCGACGACCTCTACCTCGGGCTGAGGGCCGGAGGCGCGCTACGCAAGCAGCGGCGTGGGGAGGAGCTGACCGACGAAGAGCGCGACGCGCTCGGCCGCTGGCAGCGCCTTTCGACGTGGCGCAAGGGCATCGCGATCAGCGGTTTCGCCGTCGGCACGTTCGGGCTCGGGTTCACCCTCGGCGGCCTCGTCTTCGGCCGCTGGCGCAAGGCCTAGCTCAGTCCAGCGCCGGCTGAGGGTCGTCTCGCGACGCGGCGAGCAGCCCCACGCCGACGAGGCCCGCGAGTCCCGAGACGCCGCCCGCGATCCAGAGCGTGCCGCGTCCGCCGAGCGTCGCGACGAGGACACCCCCGCCGGCGAGCGCAACGAGCTCAGCTGTGTTGCGGAGACCGTTGTACGCGGCGAACGCGCGGCCGTGCTGGTCCGCGGACACGCGCTCGTGGATCAGCGTGCGGAAGCCGACGTTCTTCACCCCGTGCCCGGCACCGCCGACGACGTAGCAGGCCAGGAGGAACGGGAAGACGAGCCAGAAGGGTGCGGCGAACTTCGCAAATCCCTGCACCGCCGCGGCGACGAGCGTCACCAGCGCGACCGCGTGCAGCGGGACGCGTTGCGGCAGGGTGTTCGCAGCGACGATCATCCCGATCGACCAGGCCGTGAGAACTGCGCCCATGCCGAGGTCGCCGACTCCGAGCACGTCCTGCACGTAGGCGAAGTCGCCCGGGATCGAGGCGGACATGAAGATCAGCGTCACGGCGCCGACCGCCATCGCGATCGTCAGCACGCGTTCGCTGAACAGGAGTTGGATCCCGTCGCGAGCGCGCGGTGTCGATCCCTCGTCGACCTGCGCACGGCGTCGGACGGGCAGCGCCGCCAGCACGAGGCCGATCAGCATGAACGTCGCCGCGTCGGCGAGGAGAGCAGCCTTCGTGCCGGCTCCCGCGGCCAGGGCGCCGCCGATCAGCGGCCCGACCATGAACCCGAGCCCCCGCATCGACTCGACGAGACCGTTCGCCCGCGCGATGGCCCGCGTTCCCGTGAGGAGCGGAACGAGCGCGAACTCGGAGGCCTGCGAAACGGCGACGCCGATCCCGAGGACGATCGTCAGCGCATAGACCGCGACGAGCGAGTGGGCGAACGCGAGCGCGACCGCCACCGCCGCCTGGAAGAACGCCGCCCCGATCGCGAGGCCGCGAGTCTCCAGCCGGTCGACGAGCAGCCCCACGTGGCCGGCAAGCGCGGCGAGCGGCGACCAGAGGCAGATGAAAAGCAGTGCGACGCCGAAGCTCTTCCACATCTCGTGCGCGCGGAGCGCGAGCGCGAGGAGCGCGACGAAGTCGCCGATCGAGGAGACCGCGATTGCGGCAGCAAGAAGCCGGAGGTGACGGTCACCGACGGCGGTCACCCGCCGAATCTACGCCTCCGGCTCGCGGGCGGAAAACGATCGCCGCCGGCCTCCCCGCTGCACCTACCGTCACGGCGTTTCCGACTCGAAGCGCCGGCGTCGAGAGCCACAGCCGGCCTGGCCGAGACCACGGGCGCTAGCCCTCGGTGTCACCGCTCGAGAAGATCACCGCGGGGACGTCTTGCTCCGCGGGATCGACGTTGCGCACGATCACGTCGAAGACGGTCACGACGATCGCAGCGAGCGGCACCGCGAAGAGCACGGCCCAGCCGCTGAAGAGGATCCCGACCGACGTGACCGAGACGAGCACGAGGAGCGGTGACAGCCCGACCGCTTCACCGAGCACCTTCGGGATCAGCGCGTAGTCCTCGAGGATTCGCACGATCAGCACACAGCCCGCCGCGAGGACGCCGACGTGCACGGATGCGGTGAAGCCGACCGCGACCGCGAGCGCGCCGGCGGTCAGCGGGCCGATCACCGGCACGATCTCGACGACGCCCGCGAACGAGCCCACGAGGATCCAGTACGGCTCCCCGATCGCCCAGAACGCCAGCGAGAGGACGGTCGCCACGAGCACGATGAGCAGCAGCTCCCCGCGGACGAACGCGCCCAGCTTCGCGTCGATCAGGTCCCACGTATCGCGGATCAGCTTGCGCTTCGGACGTGGGAAGAGCGAGCAGACCAGGTCGATCGTCTTGTCGCGCTCGAAGATCCAGTAGGCGGCCGCTGCGAACGTGAAGAAGATCCCGATCACCACCTCGAACGCCGTGAGGCCGATTTGCGCGAGCGGCTTGACGAGCTTCGTCCCGGTCGGAAGATGCTTCAGCCGCTTCTGCAGCGCGGTCAGGATCTCGTGCTTGAAGCCGGATGAGGAGCTTGCCGCCTGCGCGATCTCCGCCTTGCCGCTCGGGCTCAGCGCATGGTCGACCTGCTTCAGGGCGGGAGGGACGACGAAGGACAGGGCGAGCGCGATCACCCCGAGCAGGACGAGGTAATGAATCGTCAGGCCGAGCGCCCGCGGAATGCGATGGCGGGCGAGCCACTCGATGCCGGGACGGATCGCCGCGGCGATGATGAACGCCGAAAAGAGGAGCGCGAGGACGAGCTGCATCCTCCACAGCGCGATCCCGAGCACGATGTCGGACACCGACTGGATCGTGCCCGGCTTGAGCTCTCGGCCGCACTTGGGGCAGATCGTGTGGCCCACGCGCGCCCAGAGCAGGCGCAGATAGTCGTAGATCTCCGTCACCGTGCCGACCGTCGAGCGCGGGTTCCGCGAGGTGGTCTTCTGGTCGATCGAGATCGCCGGGCTGAGACCGTCGATCGAATCGACGTCCGGCTTTTCCATCA
>JAWVDC010000136.1:0-4220 GCA_033857715.1 Gaiellaceae bacterium
GCTCGTCGCGCACCCAGTCGAAGCCTTCCGGCGAGAGCGGCGAGCCGGTCGAGCCGACGCTGTCGAGCGGGGAAAGGTCGCGGCCGTCGCCCGGTTTCACTCCTTCTTTCTGGCACGACGCGATGTATCCCGCGCTCGTGCCGTAGCACGTGATCTCGGCGGCGTCGGCGAGATCCCAGAGAGTTCCGAGGGTCGGGTACGCGGGGTTGCCGTCGAAGAGGACGACGGACGCGTCGGAGAGAAGCGCGCCGACGAGGAAGTTCCACATCATCCAGCCGGTCGTCGTGAACCAGAAGACGCGGTCGCCCGCGCGGGCGTCGAGGTGCAGGCGGAGCTTCTTCAGGTGCTCGAGGAGGATCCCGCCCTGGCTGTGGACGATCGCCTTCGGCAGGCCGGTCGTTCCCGAGCTGTACAGGACCCAGAGCGGGTGGTCGAACGGCAGCTGCGCGAACTCAAGCTCAGCCTGAGGGAGAGCCCACTCGCCGCCGGCGAGGTACGGCACGGTGAGCGTGCGCGCGAGGGTCGGCAGGCTCCGCTCGATCTCCGCGACCGCCTCGGCGCGGTCGAAGTCCTTGCCGCCGTAGCGGTAGCCGTCGACTGCGAGCAGCACCTTCGGCTCGATCTGCGCGAAGCGGTCGACGACGCTGCGCACGCCGAACTCCGGCGCGCAGCTCGACCAGATCGCGCCGATCGACGAGCAGCCGAGGAAGGCGGCGATCGTCTCGGGGATGTTCGGAAGATAGGCCGCGACGCGGTCGCCGGCCTCGACGCCCGACTCGCGGAGGGCCTGAGCGACGGCGCCGGCGCGGGCGCGGAGCTCTCCCCACGTCCAGTCGTCGAGCGGCCGGAGCTCGGAGGCGTGGCTGATCGCGAGCGCATCGTCGTCGCGGTCGCGGAAAACGTGCTCGGCGTAGCTGAGCCGCGCGCCGGGGAACCACTCGGCGCCGGGCATCTCCCGGCTCGTCAGGACCCGCTCGTACGGCTCGCTCGCGCGGACGTCGAAGAACTCCCAGATCGACGCCCAGAACTCCTCGAGCTCGTCCACGGACCACTGCCAAAGCGCGTGGTAATCGCCGAGCTCGAGGCCGCGCGTTGCGTTGAGCCACTCGCGGTAGCGCGTGATCGTTGCCGAGGCGATCCGCTCGGGGCTCGGTTCCCAGACGATCGGCGGCGCAACGCTCACGCCGCCGATCGTACTTCTGGGAGTCGGTCAGTTCGTGGCGCTCTTGTTCACGCCCGTCTTGAACATCCCGCCGGTCGCGATCTTCGTCAGGAGCGTGTCGGCCTGAGACTCCTCGTCGAGGGTCTGGTCGGCGAGGTCTGCGATCCCGTCGTAGCCGCATTCCTTCGCGAGCTGCCGGACGGTGCCCCACGCGGCGATCTCGTAGTGCTCGACGCGCTGGGCCGCGGCGATGATGCACGCGTCCTTCGCCATCGGATCGCCCTGCATCTTCATGACCTCTTCGCCCTCGGTGATGAGGCCCTTCATGCCCTTGCACTCCTCGCCCCCTGGCGAGGCGCCGAGCTCGCCGAGCGCTTCCTCGCAGCGCTTCACGTGGCCTTTCGTCTCCTCGAGGTGCTCCCGGAACGCGGTCTTCAGCTCGTCGTATGACACCGCGTTCTCCATTTTCGGGAGCGCCGTCACGAGCTGCGTCTCCGCGCTGTACAGATCTTCGAGCTGTTCGGTCAGGACGTCCTTCAATGAGTTCAAGCCCATCTCGACCCCTTTCGTCGATTCGAGAGTTTCCGCCTGGCACGTACCGCGCTTGCCGATGCCCAAACCACGAGGCCGCGACTAAGGTGCGGCCGTGGCTGATGAGTCCCTGACCGTCCGCGACAATCGCTCCGGCGAGGAGGTCGATATCCCGATCGTCGACGGGACGATCCACGCGACGGAGCTGAAAAAGCTCGGCCTGATGTCGTACGACCCGGCCTTTCTCAACACCGCGTCGACCCGCAGCGCGATCACGTACATCGACGGCGACGCCGGGATCCTTCGGTATCGCGGCTACCCGATCGAGCAGCTCGCGGAGGAGGCGAGTTTCCTCGAGATCGTGTGGCTGTTGTTCGAAGGTGAGTTGCCGACGCAGGCTCACCTGGAGGCGTGGGAGGACGAGGTGCGGATGCACACGTACGTGCACACGAACGTGACGACCTTCCTCGACGGCTTCCGTCACGACGCGCACCCGATGGGGATGCTGCTCGGCGCGACCGCCGCGCTCTCGACGTTCTATCCCGACGCGAAGGAGATCGCCGACGAGGAGAGCCGGCGGCTGCAGCGCGTGCGGCTCATCGCGAAGTTCCCGACGATCGCCGCGTGGGTGTTCCGGCACTCGCGCGGCCTGCCGTACGTCTTCCCGCGGAACGACCTCGACTACATCGGCAACTTCGTGAACATGACGTTCGAGATCGGCGGCGTGCACGAGCCGAACCCGGTGCTGCAGCGGGCGCTCGAGATCCTGTTGATCCTCCACGCCGACCACGAGCAAAACGCCTCGACGAACGCGGTGCGCGGCGTGGGCTCGACGCAAGTGGATCCGTTCTCGGCCGTCTCAGCGGGGATCGCCGCGCTGTACGGGCCGCTCCACGGCGGCGCGAACGAGCAGGTGCTGCGGATGCTCGACGAGATCGGAGACGTGTCGAACGTGCCGGCGTTCATCGAGGGCGTGAAGAACCGGGAGAAGCTCCTGATGGGCTTCGGGCATCGCGTGTACAAGAACTACGACCCGCGCGCGAAGCTCATCAAGCGGGTCGCCGACGAGGTGTTCGCGGAGACGGGCGTCGATCCGAAGCTCGAGATCGCGCTCGAGCTCGAGCGGATCGCGCTCGAGGACGAGTTCTTCGTCGAGCGCAAGCTCTACCCGAACGTCGACTTCTACTCCGGGATCATCTACCGCGCGATGGGTTATCCGACCGACTACTTCACCGTGTTGTTCGCGTTGGGGCGCCTACCCGGCTGGCTCGCGCAGTGGGAGGAGATGCTCTCGGACTCCGAGCAGAAGATCGCGCGCCCGCGGCAGATCTACACCGGGTACGACGAGCGCGACTTCGTGCCGATCGACAAGCGCTAGGTCATCCCGCAGGCCGGCTTCGGCTTCTTGAGCCAGCGGCCAGACCACCTGCCGCCGACGCTTCGGATTTCCTCGCCCACGCAGACCAGCCATTCCTCCCCGACGGGGAGGTGCAAGCCAGGGAAGTCCCCGTGCGACGCGTACTCCGACGCGAGAGCCGGATCGTCATGGCGTATGGGGCCCGAGTAAGACAGCCGCCCCACCCCTACGTCGAGGCGCCAATTCATCCCCCTCAGTTGCGGCGCTCTTCCGGCGCGATACGCGATCACATCGCGGACCTTCCCGTCGCTGCGAACAAGCTTCAGGCAGAGCGCTCCGCCCGGCTTCGGACTGCACGGAACGGAGACGCTGCCGCTCGAGCCGCAGCCCGCGAGCGCGAATGCGATCACTGCGAGTGCGAGCAGTCCTCGCGTCATGCCCGTGCTAGTCGGTCTGGCGGGCGTGGAGAACGACGCCGGCCGCGAAGAGGATCACGCCGAGGACGACCCACGGGAGCGGATTCAGGTGCTCGCCGCACTCCTGCCCGCCCATCGGCAACGAGTGGCAGGTCGTTCCGGGACCCTGGCGGTTTTGGTACGCAACGAAGAGGAGGACGGAGCCGATGCCGGTGGCGATTCCGAACGCGCCGCGAACCGGCTGCCTGCGCGACATGACGACGGCCGCGAGGAGCGCCGCGGGGATGGTGAAGATCCCGATCACCGAGATGCCGAACCCGAGGCCGACACCCACGACCGCCCACGCCCAGAACCAGCCGCAGCCGACGAGATGAGCCTTGCGGGCGGCTATCGCTTGCATCACGTCCTCCGGAGGTTGACCGTGCCGTCGTCGCCGGCAGGCGCTGAGGTGTGCTCGTGGACGATCTTCCAGCCGTCGCCGTCGCGGCGGAGGATCCACGTGAGGCGGTTGTTCATCGAGCGGAGCTCCTCGCCCTCCGCGGTGATGCCGCGGAAGGTCGTAAACGCGCTGACTCCCGCGACGTCGGCGCCCTCCTCCGTGCGCACGTCCTCGAACTCGACGCCGATCTGGTCGGTGCCGACGGAGCTGAACCACTCCGTGACCATCGCTCGGAGAGCGTCCTTGCCGTCGTACGACCAGACGCCCCAGAGATCGAAGCTGCGCGCGTCGTCGGCAGAGAGGTCGAGAAACGCG
>JAWVDC010000137.1:0-11001 GCA_033857715.1 Gaiellaceae bacterium
CGATAACGCCGCCCGGCTCGAGCTCGTGTCGTACGCGCCGCAGGAGCTCGTCCGCGAACATGCCGCGAAGCGTCGCGAGCACCTCCGCGCGCGCCTCCGCCTCGGCTTGGCGAACGAGCTCGCTCACGTCGAGGCTCTTCTCCGCGAGCGCGCGAGCGACCGCGTCCTCGCCGTTCACTGCCGGCCGTCCCCGTTCTGCAGCATCCGCTCTAGCCTGTCGAGCCGCGCCTTCAGCTCCTCGTTCTCGCTCGTCAGCGCGCTGTCGCGTGCCGACGAGCTGAGCCGCGGGTCATGCTCCCACCAGTCGATGCCCATCGACCGCGCCGTGTCGGCCGACGCGATGAGAAGTCGCAACTTCAGCGTGAGGAGCTCGATGTCGAGGAGCTGGACGGTCACGTCGCCGGCGATCACGACGCCCTTGTCGAGCACCCGCTCGAGGATGTCCGCGAGCGAGGCCTGACTCGGATGGAGCGCGCCGGCGGGGTTCCGTGGCTCGAGAGAGCTCATTGCGTCCCTCCTCCTTGCTGGACGTCGGTTTGGTTGCGCGAGTAGCGGCGAACACGCTTGGCCTCGACCAGGTTGCCGTCGTCGTCGAGTACCGCCTCGTAGCTCCCGAGCACGCTCGTCGTGTCGGGGATCCTCGAGAGCTCCAGCAGCTCGAGCGTCACGGCCCAGCCACCGCCGTTGCCGTCGACGCGAGAGATGGCGGAGACCGACTCGACGGGCATGCCGAAGAGCTCCTCGACCTGCGACCGGGCGAGACGCGCCGCCTCGACGGGAGACTTCGAGTTGCTAGCCATGGAGGCGCGCGAGGAGCTCCTCCTCGAGCTCGTCGTAGGTCTGCTCGTCCATCTCGCCGCGCTCGAGCGCTGCCGACGCCTCTGCGAGCTCGGCACGGATACGGCGCGGGTCGTTGAGCCGTGCGTCTGCTTCGTCCGCGACCTGCGTGAGGACCCAGGCGAGGCCGCGCGCGGGCGCGAGCGGAAGCTTCAGAAGGCCGCCGACGAGACCCATCACGCCGCTGCCTGGAGTTCGAGGGATACGAAGCTGTACGGGGGAAGCGGCCCCACGAGGCGGAGGTGAAGCGGTGGCGAGAGCTCCGCGACGACCTCGTCCAATGCCGTGTTGAGCGCCTCGACCGCATCGCGCCGAACGAGGAGCGCAAGGTCGAGGGCGGCGTACTCGCCGAACGGCTCGGAGACGACGACGTCCTGGGCGAGCGGGGCGAGTCGCGTCAACACAGTCTCGCAGTCACGAGCACGCCGGTCGGCGAGAGCCTGGGCGACGGCCTCGCCGAGCGCGATACCCGCTTCCAGCGACGGCGCACGCCGATACGCAGCCTGCAGGGGCGCGAGCGGTCGCGACACTTCCGCGAGGATCGACTCCTCGTATGTCCCCTTGAGGGTCAGCTCGCTTGTGTCGCGGTGACGCTCGAGCAGGTGCTCGACGTCCGGCAGGGCGAGAAACTCGCGCGCGGCCTCTTGGTCGTCGAGAACGACACCGAACCGCGCGGGAAGCACGACGCCTCCCTCGTGGAGCTCCTCGACGGCGTCAGCGTGAGCGAGAAGGTTCCGCCGGCTCGCGCGGACGGGCGCCTCCTCGAGATCCGAGACGATCGCCGCCCGCCGGTCATGCTCGACGAGGAACAACCCCCGCTCGGCGAGACGCGGCGGTAGCTCACGTGGGCGCGTAACCCCGTACAGGTAGAGCGCGCTCACCTGTCGTCGTCGTCGTCCTCGTCGTCCTTCTTGCGGCCGCCGAGGCCGATCTTCTCCTTGATTGCGTCCATCCCGCCTTCCACGGCACCCTTCGTCTTGCGCTCGGCGCCTTCTTCCTCGGCGTCGCCGAACATGTCAGGGAGACCCTTCGCGTCGCTCGTCTGCTGGAGGTCGAGGCGGTTGACGGCTTCCGCGAAGCGGAGATAGGTGTCGACGCTCGCGACGACGACCCGCAGGTCGATGGTCAAGAGCTCGATCCCGACGAGCGAGACGCGAACGAACGCGTCGATTACGAGGCCACGGTCGAGGAGGATCTCGAGAACGTCGGCGAGACCGCTCGAGCGCGGCGCGCGGGTCAGGTAGCCCGCAGAGGATTCACGTTGCATTACAGACATGTATTGGGGGTCCCCCGCTTGTCCGGGCGGCAAACACGGCGGGCTGAAACTCTCCTATTCGAGGCCGAGTTGCGCCGCGAGGCCGTGGTAATCCCAGCTCGACCACTCCTCGGCGATACGCCCATCCTCGATGCGGAGAATCGCGAGGCCCGTGGTCTCCGCCTTCTTGCCGGTCTCGCGGTGACGCGCCCGCATCGTCAGCCGCGCGGCGGCTTCCCCGTTGCGCGAGACGACATCGTCGACCTTCCAGTCGACGCGGTCGAACGCGCTCGCGTGGCTCTTGATGCGCTCGACGATCCCCCCGGCGTCCTGGTCCTCTGTGCCGGAAAGCGTGTGGACGTGTCCCGTGTAGTCGTCGGCGAGCAGATCGCACACCGCGTGGGCGTCGCCACTCGACCACGCCTCGTAGTACGCGCGGAGGACGTCCTCGGAATCGTTCTTCGTACGCCGCAGGACGGCGGAGACGGTCCAGGCGACGACCGCGACGGCGATCGCTGCCTTGGCGGCCCGTCTCATGTGTCGGGCTGGACGCGCTCCGGCGGCAGGTTGAGCTCCTTCTCGCCGCCGAAGACAGCGTCGAGGTAGACGCGCACCGTGCGCCCCTGCGCGTCGACTCCGGTGATCGTGCCGGCGGCCGAAGCGCCCTTGCCGGCGAACACGCCGAGCATCGGAAGGCCGGCGAGGTCGACGCGGACGCGCTGGCCGGGCTGGTAGGGAGCGGCCCCGGCGAACAAGACCGGCGCTGGGGTCGGACGCGGCGGCGGGGCCCACTCGAGCTCCGCCGACCAGTCGATGTCGGTGCTCTCGTCGCGGACGACGCGGCGCGCGGGCTTGTTGCCCTGGTCCCGTTGCTGCTGATTCGACTGCTCAGGCTCCTCGTCCTCGTCCTCATCCTCTTCGTCCGGCTCCGGCTGCTTCTGCTGCTCGGACTGCCGCGGCTCCTGCCTCTTCGGCTCCTGGGCTTCCTCCGACGCGTCGTCTTCGTCGTCCTCCTCGTCGGGGCGCCGCTCGTCGACGACCTTCTCGAGGTCGTCCTTCGTCAGGTGCTTGTTCACGGCTTCGATGAGCTCGTCCTTGCGGCGGCTCTCGAGCTTGTGGACGAGCTCCTCCTTCGTGGCCCCGGACTCGTCCTCGAGGAGCGAAACGAGGTCGTCCTTGAGCAGCCGCTTGCCGAGGATCTCGACGAGATCGGCTTTCGTCGTCAGCGTCTCGAGCTCCTCGACGAGCTCGGCCTTCGTCTGCGCCATGTCCTGTTGATCCCCAGGAACGCAGCCTGCAAACCGACCGCAAACCTCTTGCCGCGGACTGTCTCTCCGGTCACGATGGAAGGACGTGAACCCGGAGAACGCTCAAAGGAAGGTCGATGGACTCCTCGAGCGTGGCCACGCGTTGGCGCTGCTCGAAGCTGCCTTCGAGGACGCCCGCTCCGGTCGGGGGCGTGTGGCCCTCGTCACTGCGGAGGCCGGTGGCGGCAAGACCACGCTGATCGACCGGTTCTGCGAGGGCCGGAACGGTTCGACAAGGCTGCTCCGCGGCGCTTGCGATGCGCTCTTCACACCTCGACCGCTGGGACCGATCCACGACTTCGCCGGTGCCGTAGGGAGTGAGCTCGCAGAGAGGCTCCGCGACGAGGCGATTCCCTATCAGGTCGCCGAGGCACTGATGGACGAGATTCACGGGCCCGTGACGACCGTGCTCGTCGTGGAGGATCTGCACTGGGCTGACGAAGCAACGCTCGACGTGCTCAGGCTCCTGGCTCGCCGGATCGCGAACCTTCGCGTGCTGATCGTCTTGAGCTACCGCGACGAGGCGCTGGAGGCGCGGCATCCGCTCCGGGTCATGCTCGGCGACGTGGCGTCGGGGCTCGCCGCCGTGCGCGTGAACCTCGAGCCGCTCTCGGCCGAGGCTGTCGCGCAACTTGCCGACAACCACGACGTCGACGCGCGCGAGCTGCACCGCGTCACCGGAGGTAACCCCTTCTTCGTGACGGAGGTGCTCGCCGCGGAGGACAGCTCGATGCCGGCGACTGTGCGCGACGCGGTGCTGGCGCGGACCTCACGGCTGAGCAGCGACGCGAGAGCTGTACTCGAGGCGGTTGCGATTGCCCCGCAGCAGATGGAGCTAGGGCTGCTCGAAGCCCTCGCAGGCGCGCGGGCGAGTGCGCTGGAGGAGTGCCTCCGCTCGGGGATGCTCACGGTCGCCGGCCGAGCCATTGCCTTTCGACATGAGCTCGCGCGGCTCGCCGTGGAGGAGTCGCTGCCCCCGGACTCGCGCATCGAGCTTCACCGCAGGGCCCTCGAAGCACTGCAAGCGCAGCCGCCCGACTCCCAGGATCTTGCGCGCCTCGCGCATCACGCGGACGGAGCCGGCGATCGCACCGCAGTGCTCCGATTCGCCCCGGAGGCAGCCGCGCAAGCGTCGTCTGTCGGTGCCCACCGAGAAGCCGCGGCGCAGTACCGCCGTGCGCTCTCCTACGCACAGAGCCTTCCTCCGGAAGAGCGCGTGGTTCTCCTCGAGAACCTTTCCGACGAGTGCTATCTGACCGACGAAGCCGACGAGGCCATCCATTCGCTTCTGACGGCGGCGGAGTGTTATCGCGCCCTCGGCGATACGACGGCGGAGGGCGCGACCCTGAGGCGGGTTTCGCAGATTCACTGGTGTCCAGGTCGAGTTCGCGAGGCGCGTGAGATAGGGCTGAAGGCGGTTGAGCTCCTCGAGCGTCTGCCGCCGGGGCCGGACCTTGCGCGCGGGTACGGCAACCTCGCGTCCCTGGCCTCGATGGAGCACGACGTCCCGAGGTTCAGGGACTGGGTCGAGCGGGCCCTTGCCGTAGCGGCGCAGATCGGCGACGAGGAGACGACGTCCTGGCTCACCGTCGGTGCGGATCTAGTCGACGCCGCGGAAGGCGTTCCCGGCGCCATGGAAGCGTTCGAACGCCGCATCGACGCCGCCCTTGAGTCGGGCCGGGAACGGCATGCCACAGGATTGATCGACGGACTGGCTATGAGCGTGCGGGTCTGCAGCCCGACCGAGTTGTCGCGCGCGCGGCTCGAAAAAGGCCTCGAGCTCACACAAAGACACGGCCTCGAGCTCACGCACTTCTATCTCCTCGCCTACCTCTCGCGCCTCGAGCTCGACGAGGGCAACTGGACTACTGCGGCCGATCTGGCGGAAGTCGTGCTCGGAGAGCGGTTCTCCTCGACGGTTCCCCGCATAGTCGCGCTCGTCACGCTCGCCCTCGTCCGCGCGCGGAGAGGCGACCCCGACGTGTGGTCCGCGCTCGATGAAGCGCGCGCGCTCGCGGAGCCGACCGGAGAGCTCATCCGCATCGCGCCCGTCGCTGCGGCGCGCGCAGAGGCCGCGTGGCTCGCCGGCGACGCCCGCGCCGTCGCCGCTGAGACCGACGCGGCCTTCCAGCTCGCACTCGAGCGCGGTGCGGCGCGGCCGATCGGGGAGCTCGCGACCCTGCGAAAGCGGGCCGGGCTCGACGATGGGGTCCCGGAGAACCCGCCGCAGCCGTATGCGCTCCAGTTGAGCGGCGACTACGCAGGAGCGGCGACGGCGTGGAACGCGCTCAGCCGTCCGTACGATGCGGCCCTCGCGCTCGCCGACGCGGACGAGGAGGAGCCTCTGCGCCAGGCGCTCGCGGAGCTCCAACGGCTCGGCGCGCGGCCGGCGGCCTCGATCGTCGCCCGCCGCCTGCAGGAGCGGGGCGTCCGGAATCTCCCGCGCGGCCCCCGCCCGAGCACGCGCAGCAACGAAGCCCAGCTGACGATCCGCGAGCTACAGGTGCTCGAATTGCTCGCCGGCGGCCTGCGCAACGCGGCGATTGCGGAGCGCCTGTTCCTTTCGCCGCGCACGGTCGACCACCACGTGGCCGCGATCCTCCGCAAGCTCGAAGCACAAAACCGCGGGGAGGCCGTCGCCGCAGCCGGCCGGCTCGGGTTGCTCCAAGACCGGCAGCCTGCCAAGCCAATCTAGGTAGTCCCACCGATGTAGCGGCGCGGCCGCGCTCGTACGGTCAAAGGCGTTCCCGAGCGAGAGGAGACGCCTGTTGCAGACCTACGTGATCATGCGCCGCGGAGCCTGGCGTACCCCGGACGAGTTCCGCGCAGCGGCGGAGCGCTCCGCAGCAGAGGCCGACCAGACCCCCGAGGACATCCGCTGGATCCGCAGCTATGTGCTCGCGGAGACGAGCGGCGAGCTCGGGACCGTCTGCATCTACGAGGCGTCGAGCCCGGAGGCGATCCGCAAGCACGCCTACCGCGCCGGCCTGCCCGTCGACGAGATCGTCGCTTTCGCGGACACCGTCGTCGTTCACGCCGACCCTCAACCACTAGCGATCTGAGAAGAGGAGACCACATGAAACGGAAGTTGTTCGTCGTTCTGACCACAATCGCTGCCGCCGTCGCGCTGGCCGCGATCGGCGATGGACAGTCCGCCTCCGCGAGCGCTTACGCCGGCCGGATCTATTTCAACACCGACCGGTGGGGTAGTTGGGATCTCGCGTCGATGCGTCCCGACGGCTCTGACATTCAACGGATCACCACGGCCCCCACGGACGAGATCAGAACAGACGCGCGCGTGGACGGGAACGGCAACGTCCATCTGGTCTTCGAGGCGGGCACGTACCCCACCACCCTGCACATCTACACCCTCACCGTCGGTGACCCCGGCTCGTATCAGCAGCTCACGACCGGTGCCGGGATCCAGACAACTCCTCGGTGGTCGCCCGATGGAAGCCGCATCGTCTATGGCAACCGCGTAAACGGACTCAAGAACCTGTACGTCATGAACTCCGACGGTTCCGATCAGCATCCCATCACCGCCAACACCGATCTGACCGTGAACTACAACTACCCGGCCTGGTCGCCGGACGGGAGCACGATCGCGGTGACGAGCAACGTCGACGGCCATCACGACCGGCAAGCCGCGATCTACCTGATGAACACCGACGGTTCGAACGTCCGGCGGGTCACCTGGCTTAACTCGATGGACGGAACGCCGTCGTTCTCGCCTGACGGCACCAAGTTGGTCTTTGTGGACATGGACTGCTTCAACGGGGGTTGCGGGCCGGGCCACACGTATGTCAGCAAGCTCGACGGGACGGGTCTCACGCGCCTCACGCAGGGCAACCGCACCGATTTCAATCCGGTGTTCTCCCCCGACGGCACGAAGGTCGCCTTCATGAGCGGCACGGTGAACGACCTCAAGAAGATCGGGGACTCGGGCTGGGACATCGAGACGGTCAACGCCGACGGCACCCGGCGGACGGACATTATGCCAACGGCCACGATCGGCGAAGCCGCGCCAGCTTGGAAGTGAGGTAGTTCGCAGTGATCGCCGGGCGCGGCGTCCGAACCGCGCCCGGGCTGCTGCCGATCCTCGCGGCCGGCGTTTTACGCGGCAGCCGAAGAGCCCGCGCCGTTTTCAGAACGGCAATCAGTGGGATGAACGTCCTGTGGGTGCACGTCTCGAGCGAGGTCGTCGCGCGCTGGCGGTCGGGCGGGTGGCCCGGCGCAGCGGTGTGCGCCGCGTGCTCGCGGAGGTCGGGCTCTCCGGCAGCCGCGAGGCGACCCGCGAGGGGGCGCGCGCGTTCCGTGAGGGGATCGAGGAGCTCGGCACGACCTTCATCAAGCTCGGCCAGCTCCTCTCGTCGCGGCCCGACCTCCTCCCCGACGTCTACATCGAGGAGCTCACGCGGCTCGTCGACTCCGTGCCGCCCGTCCCGTTCGCCGAGATCGAGGCGATCATCCACGAGGACCTCGGCGCGGACGCGTTCATCAGCATCGACCCGGAACCGCTCGCCACCGCGTCGATCGCCCAGACGCATCGCGGCCTGCTCGCGACCGGCCACGACGTCGTCGTCAAGGTGCGGCGGCCCGGCGTCCTCGAGCAGGTCGACCTCGACCTCGCCCTTCTGCGCTCGACCGTCCGCTTTGCGGCGGCGCACTCCGAGGCCGCGCAGCGGATCCAGCTCGAGGAGCTGGCGGACGAGCTCGAGGTCCACCTCCACGCCGAGCTCGACTTCGTCGAGGAGGCGCACAACGCCGAGCTCATCCGCGGGCTCGTGGAGAAGTTCGAGGGGCTCGTCGTGCCGCGCGTCATCCGGCCGTACGTGAGCGAGCGGGTGCTCGTGCTCGAGCGGATCCAGGGCAGCAAGGTGGAGGCGGCGCACGGTCTAGACCCGGAGCGCGCCGCCGAGCTCGCACGCGAGTTCTTTCGCGCATACATCCACCAGGTCGTCGTCGAGGGCGTCTACCACGCCGACCCGCACCGCGGCAACGTCTTCGTCACCGACGACGGGCGTCTGGCGCTGCTCGACTTCGGTCTGCTCGGGCGGCTCGACGAGGACAGCCGCGCACGGCTCGCGCTTCTCCTGCTCGCGCTCGCGCAGAACCGCGCCGACGACGTCGCAGACCTCGTCATCTCGCTGTCCACGACGACGATGCATTCCGACCAGGCCGGCTTCGTGCAGGACGTGCGACGGACGCTGCCGCGCTTCCATCACCGTCCGCTCGCCTCGATTCAGGCCGGGTACGCGCTCGCGAACCTGCAACGCGCGGCGATCCAGCGGGACGTCCGCCTGCCGACGTCGTTCGCTCTCGTAGGCAAGACACTCTCGCAGGCCGATTCGATCGCGCGACTCCTCGACCCCGATCTTGATCCGGTTGCGCTCATCGAGGAGGAGTCGCTCGAGGTGATGGCACGGGAGATCGAGCACCGGCTCGAGCCGAACCGCTTCGCGGCGCTGGCGCTCACGCAGCTCGCCCCGGTGCTCCAGCTGCCGCGCCGCATCTCGCACGTCGTCACCGAGCTCGAGAAGGGGACGCTGCGGATCGGGATCGTCCCGACGAACCTCGAAGAGCTCGAGCACAACTTCCGCTCGATCGCGAACCGGATCGGCGCAGCCGTGATCGTGGGCTCGCTGCTCCTCTCGTCGTCGCTCCTCGTGCGGGTCGTGCGCTTCGAGTGGCTCGGGATCGCCGGCTTCTCCCTCGCCGCAGTTCTTGGCCTCTACATGGTGTGGAAGATCATCCGGACGCCCGGCGAGCTTTAGCCGGCTGGAGGCGCCTGAGCGCCGCGCGCGCGGCGTGCGTGCCGCACATGCCGTGGACGCCGCCACCGGGCGGGGTCGACGCCGAGCAGATGAAGAGGCTCGGGATCGGTGTCGTGTACGGCGACCGGCGCGCGACCGGGCGCGTGAAGAGTTGGCGGATGTCGGCGGCGCCGCCGTTGATGTCGCCGCCGACGAGGTTCGCGTTGTGCGCCTCGAACTCCGCCGGGCCGAGCGCCGAGCGGGCGATGATCCGGTCCCGGAAGCCCGGCGCGAAGCGCTCGACCTGCGCCTCGACGCGTCCCGTCAGGTCGAGTGGCGAGCCGTTCGGAACATGGCAGTACGCCCACGCGGTCTGTTTTCCCTCCGGCGCGCGGCTCGCGTCGAACAGGCTCGGCTGCGCGAGGAGGACGTACGGCTTGTCGCTCACCCCGCCGCGCCACGGCTCGCGCTCGGACGCGGCGATCTCCTCGAGCGTGCCGCCGAGATGGACGGTCGCGGCGCGCGCGCACTCCTCTGCTGCCCACGGAATCGGGCCGTCGAGCGCCCAGTCGAGCTTGAAGACACCCGGCCCGTAGCGGAACTTCTCCAGGCCGCGCCGGTAGCCGGACGGGAGCGCGTCGCCGGCGAGCGCGACGAGCTGCCGCGGGGTCACGTCGAGGAGGATCGCCTTCGCGTCGCCCAGCTCCGCGAGCGACTCGACGCGCCGGCCCGTCTCGATCTCTCCGCCGAGCGAGCGGAGATGCGCGGCGAGGGCGTCGGCGATCTTCTGCGAGCCGCCCTTGGGGAACGGCCAGCCGACCGCGTGGCCGAGCATCCCGAGCATGAGCCCGAACGCCGCGGTCGCCGGCTGCGTGAGCGGGAGCAGCGAGTGCGCGCACATGCCCGCGAAGAAGCCGCGCGCCCGCGGGCCGCGAAACGCGAGACGCGCCAGGCCCGCCGCGGGCAGCCCGGCGCGGGCGCTGAACCGGCCGAACGCGACCGGATGCGAAGGAATCCCGAGCGGCGCGAGGATGTCGGGCACGATCGCGTCGCAGTTGCGGGCAAGCGGCGCGAAGAGACGCGCGTAACGGCGCGCGTCCGGGCCGAGCGTCGCGCCCGTCTCCTCCACCGACCGCTCGAGCAGCGCCGCCGTGCCGTCGTCGAACGGATGCGCGAGCGCCGCGGGCGACTCGATCCACTCGACGCCGAGCTCGGTGAGCGGCACCGTCCGGAAGAACGGCGACGCAACGCCGAGCGGGTGGATCGCCGAGCAGACGTCGTGCGCGTACCCCGGCAGCGTGAGCTCCTCGGTGCGCATCCCGCCCCCCACGGCATCGGCAGCCTCGAGCACGCGCACCGAGACGCCGGCCCGCGCCAAGGAGATGGCCGCCGCCAGGCCGTTAGGCCCGGAGCCGACGACGATCGCCTCGACGTCCGCCATGCAGCGACGCTAGCGCCTGGAGGTCATAACGCGACGAAGGACGGGCCGTCTGACCGCGCTGTGCGGACGCGCTGACTGCGTCCTCGGTCGCGTGAATAGCGCTGCTATTCGCGCTCCCTGCGTCCTTGCATCGCATCCACCCATCACGCCCAGCCAGCGCGTCGTCATCGCGTTACGACCTCTTACGCAGCGGCGACGTAGCCGTATGGATCGTGGAGCGGAAGGCGGAGGAGTGCCGGACGTTGCCGGCGCGGTTCCACTGCCGCCGCTTGTCGACGCACACGACCGTGGTCTCCGCCTTCGCCTCCACGCCGAACCGCTCGGCGAGCGCCTGCAACGTCTGCTCCCAGAAGCGGTCCTCCTTCTTGTGACCGCCGAGGGTCAGGCCGATCTCCGTGAGCGGATCCT
>JAWVDC010000138.1:0-2967 GCA_033857715.1 Gaiellaceae bacterium
GCGCCTCTCCGGTGAGACGGATGCGCTCTTCGATGTCCTCCGAGACGACCGCGAGTGAAAGCAGCGCAGTCGTACGGAGAGAATCGTCGTCGGCCGCATCCGAGAGCGCGGCCCGCCCGCATGCGCGAGCCTCCGCCAGGCTGCTCGTCTGGTACGCCACCTGCAGCAGCGTGAGCCAGCCCCGTCCGCGCACCGACCCGGATGGACATGCCTCCGCGAGGCGATCAAGAAGGCCGGCCGCCTCCGCGGTATCGCCTGCGGTGTAGAGAAGCTCAGCGACGCGGACCCGCCGCGTCCACGAAGCGAGTCCGTCAGGATCCTCGGTTCGCAGCATCGCCAACCGCGCCAGCTCGACGGCGGCAATGCTCGCTCCGCGCTTCGCCGCCCGCTCGGCGGCGATGTCGAGGGCGGCGGCGACCGCGTCATCCGGCCCCGACGTCGCGAGGGCGAGGTGGCGAGCCACAGTCTCCGCGTCACTTGCCATGGCCGCGAGCCGCGCATGCATGGCTCGCACGGCCGGCGCGGCCGCCGCGTCGATGGACGCTGAGGCCAGAAGGGGGTGAGTGAAGCGCACGCGCCCTTCGACTACCTCGACAATGCCGGCTGTCTCGGCGTCGTCGAGGTGGCCATGAAGGCCGAGGCGCTCTATCAGCGCCGGCGTCGGCCGCGGCGAGCAGGCCACTGCGAGCAGCGCTTCTCGCGCGCGATCTGAGAGCGGCGACAAACGGTCGACGACGAGAGAGGACAGGTTCGATCCGCCGCGGCGAGCGAGCTCAATGGCGAGGAACGGATTGCCGCCCGAGAGGTCGACAACGCGCACAAGGGCGGGCCGAGCGAGCATCAGGTTGGCCTGATCGCGCACGATGTGGAAGAGCGACGCCATGGTGAGGCCGCCCAGCGTCATCTCCTGCCGCCACGCTGGTTCGGCCATCGCGGTCGCGAGACCGATCCCGACATCCGGACCGACGCGGCGACTGACCAGCAAACCAACGCGCTGGTCCGTCGTGCGGCGAAACGCGAACTGCAGGACGTCGAGCGACGCGGCGTCGAGCCATTGCGCGTCATCGACGACAACAACGACGGGACCGCGAGTGGCGAGCTGGCTGAGAAGCGTTGCCAGGCCCGTCCCGACCGCCCGCTCGTCGAGCGTGGCATCGGACGGCTCCTCGCGGAGCGAGGCGACCGCGAGCGCGTGGTGCTGAGGCGCAGGGAGCGCAGCGAGCGCGTCGTCGGCGATGCCCGACATGAGGTCCGTGAGCCCAGCGAAGCTCATCATCGACTCGGCCTCGGTCGGCCGGCAGACGAGAACGGTCGAGCCGGCAGCCTCCGCGAGCTCAACTGCGTAGCGGCACATCGTCGACTTCCCGATGCCGGGCTCACCTGCAATAGCGAGGATGGCGGGACCCGACGCGGCGGCCGCCAGGAACGTCGCCACCGAGCGACGTTCCGCGTCCCGGCCTACGGGTCCGACCATGTATGCACGCTACGTCTCAGCTGATTGTAGGGAATCACCGGATTCCGGACGCTCAGTCGATTCGTACCGTCGAACCATGCGAAAGAGACCGGATACGAGAGCATGAGCACGCGGCAGCGATACGTCGCGGAGCGCTTCTGGCCGGGCGCGACGGAGCGCACGGCCCGCGGCGCAATGAAACAACTGCGGGCGAGCGCCGAGCGCCTCGCCGCGACTGGAGTTCCGGTGCGCTATCTCGGCGGCACGTTCGTTCCTGACGACGAAGCGATCGCGTGCCGGTTCGAGGGGACTGCTCAGGCAGTGCGCGCCGTGCACGAGCTGGCCGGCGTGACCTTCGACCGTCTCCTGCTCGCGCTCGAAGTCGATGGCCACTGTCGCCGCGGCCTGGATCATGCGCCCCTGACGGAATGAATCGACGGGCGTCGCCGGCGATTGCTGTAGTTCTCGCTGACCGCGACAAGGTCTGCCTTCGGTCAGATGGATCCTTGGCGGACGACCCATTCGTGAGCTGCGCCGCCGACGTCGGCGATCCGCTCGAAGTCCGCGTTGTAGTGCAGCACGACCAGGCCGGCGGCCGCGGCGGCAGCCGAGATGACGAGATCCGGAATCGGAACGCGGTGTTGACCGCGGCGAGCGAGCGCGTGTTGGAGGTCGATCGCGGTGTCCATCACCTCGGGAGTGATCGGTGCGAGATCAAGGCTGCGTCGTTCGGCGCGCACCGCCTCGTAGTCGGCAAGGTTGCGGCTGCTGTAGAGAACTTCGAGGTCGGCGATTGCGCAGGTCGCGATCCAACCCTCTTCAAGGAGTGGCCGAAGCCTCTGCGCGACCGCCGGGACGGCAAATCGGGCGAGCGCGCTCTTGTCGGCGAGATAGCGGGCGCTCAGCGCCACGCGCCGGACATGACCCTCGGTTTGTTGAGGTCGATGCCTTCCATCGCCTCGAGACGGTCCGCGTGACGTCGGCGTTGTGCCGCGAGGACGACCGTCTCTAGCGAGCGGTTCACCGTTTCCTTCATCGTGGAGGCGCCGAGGATGGTGGAGGCCTCCGCGAGCAGGTCGTCATCGATGTCTACGAGTCGCTTGCTCATGTACAGGAGTATATCCTTCGAGTCTCAAGCGGATATACGACGTCGATGGGGTTGTCTCCGGCACGAAGCGCCGATCCCGTCAGCGCCGAGATCAGCCCGAAGGGTAGGGCGGGGCTGCCGCGATGAGCAGCTCGCGGTCGATCGGGCGCGCCGCGTGCCGCGCGATCAGCGAGTCGACTGCCTCGGTGTAGCGCTCGAGGTAGGCCGACTCGGACCCGAACCGGGCACGAACGGCGGCGGGATCGTGGGGGAGGGCCCAACCGAACAGCCGCCCGAAGCCCGGACCCTGGCTATTGGCGCCGTGGTACTCCGCCGTCGGTGCCTCGAGCGCCGGATGGCGCAGGTCGCCCTTGGCATTGCCGGACTCGTCCCGCACGAGGTGAGCCTGGCCGTCGTCGGAGAGGGT
>JAWVDC010000139.1:0-2672 GCA_033857715.1 Gaiellaceae bacterium
TGGGTGATGTCAATTTGCCGAGCGTGCGATGATCCCGCCGACGTGGGAAGGCAACCGCGCGCTTTCGAGGAGTTGCTGCCACCCGGACAGTACGCCGTTGTCGTCCTGGCATCACTCGTCCCGGGCGTGGTCGGTGTCGCTCTCGCCGTGCTTCGTCTGACTGATTCCTATGCCGATCGACGCTTCACAAAGAGCTGGGCTGTCATCGCTCTCGTGGGCGGAACTGCGTTCATGTATCTCGGCGTCGGCGGCATCGTCCAATACTTCAGGCTGCGGCGTCGCAGCTTCCGCGCTGAATCCGCCGCCTAACGCGGAGCCGCACTCCCCCGATGTCGAGCTTCAGGTCGAAGGTTCGGCGAGGCGGCGGATCGCGGCTGCGAGCGCAGCGTTCACCTCGACCCGCTCTTCGAACCACGCGAGCATCGTCAGAGCGGCATCGCCGTTGCCCTCGTAGCCGCGTACCAGCAAGGACAGCGGCAGCACATCAGACGGGAACCGCCCCTCCGCGCCGCGCTCGATCGCGAACACGTCCTGCCGCGGCCCGTTCCCCGCGGTCGTGAGCTCGAGGAACGTGAGCAGGCGATCGACCGCGTGCACCTGGATCAGGCGCGTCGCGCTGAGCCGCTCGCCCCGGGCGTCGCGCTGCAGGCCGACGTAGAGGTTCGTCAATGCTTCGTTCGCCTGGTGCTCGGCGTCGTCGTGGGGCGAAGGCCCCGGGAGGCGACCGCCTTCCTCGAGCCCGGTGGGTGCGTCGGCGCGCCGCCAGACGATACGGCCGGGCGGATACGACGCGCTGCGCAGCTCACCGAGCGTGAACACCGCGTATTCGGCAAAGAGCCCGTCGCCGAACAGCACCTTTCGACCGTCCACGGTGTTCGCGAAGCTGAAAACGACCGGCGCGAGCTCTTCGAGCCAGTCGATCGAGTCGAGATAGCGCTGCTTGGCGCCGTCTTCGACCACGGCGAAGAAATCGAGGTCCGAGTGGTCGTCCAACCGTTCGAGGTCACGCCCGACGGAGCCGAGCGCGAGCAGCGCGATGGCATCGCCGCGCGTCGCCAGGACGGCTCCGAGGTCGTCGAGGCGCTGGAGCAGCCGCCGCGGGATCTCCGAGGCTCGCGACTGAGCTTCCACGGGATCGACCTTAGCCGGGGTGCTCGAGCAGATACCGGTTGGCCGGTTCCTCGTCGTGGAAGTACGCAAGCCGACCCGGCACGCACGAGACGAACGTCGCGAGATCAGAGGCGCCGTCGACGATCGCGACGAGCGCCTCGTCGAGTGGGAGCTCCCGCCCGTCCAGCTTGGCGTCCTCCGAGAGAAGGAAGCAGCGATCGCCGGCCCCGAGATCGCGGAGCCGTGCCCCGAGCTCGACCGCCCTCTGCTCTCCGGTCGGCACCAGCGTCGCGAAGCGGGGGTCGAGGTGCGTGAAATGAGGAAGCTGGCTCCGGAGCTTGTTGCGCCGCTTCGCGGGCGCGAGGGACTCGCGAAACCGAGCGCGCCAGTCCCCGACGAGAAACAGCGCCAAGCCCCGCTCGTGCTCGTCCCGCTCGTGCTCATCCCGGTCGACCATGTTCAGACAGCCTTGCAGACCGTCGCGCGCGCGGGGTCGAAGATCTTAAGTTCGGGCGGACGCTCGCCGAGAATCGCACGCGCGACGAGGTCGCCGCACGAGAGACCGAGCGCGTTGCCGTGCCCCGAGTAGCCGCCGGCGACCCAGACGCGCTCGCGCACCTTGCCGACGAGCGGCAGCAAATCCGGCGTCGTGCCCCAGATGCCCGACCACCTGTCGGTGATCTCGGGCCGGTAGCCGACGAGCCGCTCGACGAGCGCCTCGAGGCGCTCCTGCACGACCTCGGTCGTCTCCTCGACGTCGGTCTCCTCCATCTCGAACGACGCGTCACGGTTGCCGCCGATCACGAGCCGGCCGTCCGGAAGCTGCTGCCAGTAGTCGTAGCCGCCGCGTGCGTAGTGCGGGCGGTCGTAGAGGAGCTCACGCAGGGGCGCGGTCGCGAGCATTTGGCCGCGCGTAGCCTGGATCGGCAGCTCCGGAAGCAGCTGCGGTATGAAGCCGTCTCCCGCAACGACGATCGCGTCGGCGTCGAGCTCGTCGAGACCGACCCGCTCGCCCTCTCGGATCTCGGCGCCCGCCGCAACCGCGCGCGCGGCGAGCCTGCGCACCCAGCGCGCGGGCTGAAGCGCGCCGTCGTGCGGGTGCAGGATCGCTCCCGGGTAGAGGCGGTCGAGCGGCGGCTCGAGCTCGTCGAGCCACTCGACCGCGAAGCCGTGCTCACGGAGCGCGTCGTGCTCGCGCCGCAACGCCTCCCGCTCGTCCTCGTCGGAGGCGAGGCGGAGACTCCCGACGCGTCGGAATGCATCGCCCGCGAGTTCCTCGATCCGGTCGAGCGACCGTTCCGTCAGCTCCATCAGGAGCCGCGCTCGCACGTCGCCGAGCTCGCTGCGTACTTCGTCGTACGGCGCGGTCGCACCGCGGAGTGCAAACCCACCGTTGCGCCCGCTCGCACCGCCCGCGACCTCGCGCGCCTCGTAGAGGCGGACGCGCACACCACGTTCGGCGAGCGTCAACGCGCACGAGCAGCCTGTGACGCCCCCGCCGATCACGAGCCGGCCGTCCGGAAGCTGCTGCCAGTAGTCGTAGCCGCCGCGTGCGTAGTGCG
>JAWVDC010000140.1:0-21342 GCA_033857715.1 Gaiellaceae bacterium
TCGTCACGCTCGAGGAGGAGATGTACGTCGCGGCGGAGGAGCTCCGGTTCGAGTACGCGGCGAAGCTGAGGGACGAGATCAAGGAGCTCCGGCGCGAGCTCCTGGCGCTAGCGGCTGCTTAAAACGCCGTAAGGCGCGGTAGCTAGGCTCCGAACATGCTCGCCGCGACGCAGCAGACATCGGCCTGGTGGACGGTCATCGGCGTCCTGATCACTGCGTTCATCACTGGTGCGATGGCTCGTTTTGCGGTGCCCGGGCCGGATCCGATGCCTGCCTGGCTGACGATCGCGATCGGGCTCCTTGCCTCGTTCATCGGCTACGGGATCGTGATCGCTGTCGAAGGCCGTCATGCCAAAGACTTCTCGTGGGCTGGGATCGTGAGCTTCTTCGCGGCCATCGGTCTCGTGGTGGCGTATCGCCACTTCGTTCAGAAGCGCGCGCTGTGGGGGAAAGACGCCTACCGCTTCCCCGAACGCGGCATCGGCGTCGAGCAGCAGCGAGAGCGACTGCGGAACGCGGGCATCGATCCGGACAAGATCGGCGTCGCGCCGCCGTTCGGCCTCGCGCAGCCCGGGTTCCCGGCGCAGCAGCCGGGAGCGGCGACGAACGAGCATCCGGGGGAGCCGACGGAGAATCCGGCGCACTACCTCGGCCGGCTCGAGGAGTTGCATGACGCCGGCGTCCTCGACGACCCCGAGTACGAAGCCGCCCGGACGCGCCTGCTCGAGAAGCTCCGCTAAGTGGTTCTCTGGTACATCATCGCGCTCGTGTTCGAGGGCCTGATCGTCGGGGCGCTCGCGCGACTCGCGCTCCCAGGGCCGGATCCGATGAGCATCCCCGGGACGATCGCGCTCGGGCTGATCGGCTCATTCCTCGGCGGCGTGATGGCCTGGCTCTTCATCGGCCGCCCCGCCGGTCTCGTCTTCTCGGTGATCGGCGCGACGGCGCTGCTCTACGTGCGGCGCCGCTTCGTCGAGCACCGTTAGCGGCGCCGAAAGCGGCGCTCGGCCGCGGGCGTCCACGCGCCGCCGCTCCAGCCGTACGTCCGGACGACGATCGTCTCGGCGTCGGCCTCGTACACCTGTAGGCCGCGTGCCTCGCCGAGCCGCCGCGGGCGCGGCTGCCCGAATCCCGGCGCGGTGGCGAGTACCGTCGTGCGCGTCTCGCCTCCCACCGCCTCGAACTCGTGCCGCTCGCTCACCGTCGCCTGATGGATGTGGCCTCCGAGGATCAGGTCGGCGCCCGCCGCCGCGAGGGCATGGAGGACGTCATTGCGCCGTGCGAGCGGACGCTTGCGAACGGCCCGCCACGGCGCCGCGACGAGGTGGTGGTGGAGGACGGCGACGCGCAGCGCGTCCGGCTCTGCAGTGGACAGCCGCGCGACGGCGCGGTCGAGCCGGCCCCCGCCGAGACCGCCGCTCTGATGGTGGAACGGCCGGGCCGAGTTGATTCCGACCACGTGGAGTCCGGGCAGGGAGACCGTCGGCTCGGTCGTCTCCCAGACCCGTTCGAAGTCGGCCCACGGCCGGTAGAACCGCGCGGGCGTGTACGGCAGGTCGTGGTTTCCCGGCACCGCGAGCACCGGTGGCCCGAGCCCGCGCAGGAAGCCCGCGGCGTGCTCGAGCTGTCCCCGTCGCCCGCGGTGCGAGAGATCGCCCGACGCCACGACGAGCTGCGGCTCGAGCTGCTCCACGAGCCGAGCGAGCGCAGCCGCCACCTCGAAGTCCTCATGAGCCCCCACGTGGATGTCCGAGACGTGGAGGAGCCTGGCCGTCACAATCGAACGAGGCTATAGATTGGACGTCATGGCCGAAGATTCAGCCGAGATCTTCGATGACCTCTACCTCGGTCTCCGTGCCGGCGGTGCGCTGCGCAAGCAACGGCGCGGTGAGGAGCTCACGCACGAGGAGGAAGAGGCGCTCGGCCGCTGGCAGCGGCTCTCCACCGCGCGCAAGGTTGGCGCGATCGGCGCCTTCGCTGTCGGCACATTCGGCTTGGGCTTCACGCTCGGCGGCCTCGTCTTCGGCCGCTGGCGCAAGAGCTAGCTAGGCGTCGCTCTTCTGGCTCGGGAACAGGACCGCGGGCGCGTCCTCCTCCGACGGGTCGCGGTTGTGGATCACCACGTCGATCAGCGTCGAGATGATCGCGGCGATCGGGATCGCGATGACGACGTACACGGGGCCGAGCAGGTAGCCGATGCCGATCACCGAGACGAGGACGACGAGGGGCGACAGCCCAACGGCATGGCCCATCACCCGCGGCGCGATGACGTAGTCCTCGAGCTGTCGGAGCACGAGCACGGCGATTCCGGCTCCGATCGCGACGCCCCATCCGGCGGTCAGCCCGACGCCGACGGCGAGGACGCCGGCGGCAATCGGCCCGACGATCGGCACGAGCTCGACGATGCCGGCGAACGCCCCGACGAGGAGCCAGTACGGCTCGCTGTCGAGCCAGAACGCCAGCGACAGGAGGCCGCCGACGATGATGATGAGAAGGAACTGGCCCCGCACGAACGCGCCGAGCTTCATGTCGATGAGCACCCACGTGTCGCGCGTGACGCGGCGGTGATGGCGCGGGACAAGCGTCTGGACGAGGGCGATCGCGCTGTCGCGCTCGAAGATCCAGTACGCGCCGACCGCGAAGATGAAGAGGATGCCGACGAGCACCTCGAAAACCGTCTTCGTCGCGTCGAGGGCAGGGTGGAGGAGGCTCGCACCCGACGGCAGCTGCCTAAGCCTCTTGTCGACCTCGGTGAGAATCGCGTGGCGCAGGCCATGGGAGTGGGTCGCGGCGTGGTGGAGCTGCTCGGACGAGGTCGGCACCTTCCCGATGGCGTTGTGCACCTGCGTGATCGCGACCGGTACGACGAGGTAGAGGAACAATCCGACCGCTCCGAAGAAGAGGACGTAGTGGATGACGACGCCGACGCTCCGCGGCACGCGGGCTCGCTTGTAGAGCCAGTCCACGCTGGGGCGCATCGCCGACGCGATGACGAAGCCGATGAACAGCAGCGCTATGAGGATCTTCAGCTTCCACAGCGCGAGCGCGAGGACGACGATCGAGATGACGACGAGCGTCGCGATCGCGGCGCGGCGTGCGGTTCCAGCTTCCGCCATTTATCGAGGGATTCCCTCGACGAAAGAGAACGAAGCTTTCGTGGTCGAGACGCACCGGCACGGCATCGTTCTCATGCGGCCGCTCTTCCGCTCGTCGCTTCTCGCGGCGGCCGGCGTGGGGTGCTTCTTCCTGCCGTGGCGGCCGGCTGCGGTCGCGGGCGCCGTGCTGCTCGCGCTCGCGGCGCTCCTCGTGGTCGTCGCAGTCGCGCGCTGGGACCGGACGCACCTCGAGCTGACGGCCAACGCTCTCGTCGTGGAGTACGGCTTCCTCCGGCGCGGCACCGCGTCAGTATCCCTCAACGCCACCGTGTTCGAGATCGAGCGCTCCTTCCTGGGACGGATTCTCGGGTACGCGACGGTGGTGGCCGGCGATCTCGAGATCGACGCCGTGCCGCGGCGAATCACGCGGCGCCTACACGCACAGCGCTGACTTGGCACGAACACGTGTTCGGCGGTAGAATCCGTCCATATGGCGGCCGAAGAACTCGTTGTCCACGGCGCCCGCGAGCACAACCTCAAGGACATCACCGTCCGCCTGCCGCGGAACCGTCTGATCTGCATCACCGGACTCTCGGGCTCCGGTAAGTCCTCGCTCGCCTTCGACACGATCTACGCCGAGGGGCAGCGCCGCTACGTCGAATCGCTCTCCGCTTACGCACGGCAGTTCCTCCAGATGATGGAGAAGCCGGACGTCGACCACATCGACGGCTTGAGCCCGGCGATCTCGATCGACCAGAAGACGACCTCGCGCAACCCGCGCTCGACCGTCGGCACAGTGACGGAGATCTACGACTACCTGCGCCTGCTCTACGCGCGCGTCGGCCGGCCGCACTGCCCGATCTGCGGCAAGCCGATCGCCGGGCAGAGCCTCGACGCGATCGTCGACCAGGTACTCCAGCTCGAGGAAGGGACGCGCTTCACCGTCAACGCGCCGGTCGTGCGCGACCGCAAGGGCGAGTACCGCGAGATGTTCGAGGACTTCATCCGCGAGGGCTTCACGCGCGTCAAGGTCGACGGCGAGCAGTACGTCCTCGAGGAGGGCGTGCCCGCGCTCGACAAGAAGTTCAAGCACACGATCGAGGTCATCGTCGACCGCCTCGTGATGCGCGCTGACCTGCGGCTGCGGCTCACGCAGTCGATCGAGACCGCGGCCGGGCTCACCGAAGGGCTCGTGGCGATCGATCTCGTGGACACCGGCCAGCAGCTCGTCTTCTCCCAGAACTTCGCGTGCCCAGACCACGGGGTCTCGCTGCCGGAGCTCCAGCCGCGGATCTTCTCCTTCAACGCGCCGCACGGCGCGTGCCCGCGCTGCACCGGCCTCGGCTCGCAAATGGAGATCGACCCGGACCTCGTCATCCCCGACCGCTCGCTCTCGATCGATGACGGCGCGCTCGTCCCGTGGTCGGTAGGCGGCATGTCGAGCTGGTACGAGGCGGTCATCCAAGCGGTCGCGGACCGGTACGAGGTCGATACCTCGAAGCCGTGGGCCGATCTCCCGGAGGAGCAGCAGAACCTTTTCCTCTACGGCACGGGCGACGAGCGGATCTACGTCAAGTACACGAACCGCGCCGGCCGGAGCCGCGGCCACGAGCTCGCGAGCTTCAAAGGCATCGTCGCGAACCTCGAGCGGCGCTACCGCGAGACCGACTCCTCGCACCAGCGCGAGCGGATCGAGGAGTACATGTCGCTGCGGCCGTGTCCGGTCTGCCACGGGGCGCGCCTCAAGCCCGAGGTACTCGCCGTGACCGTCGGCGGCCGCTCGATCTACGAGTTCACGCGCATGTCGGTGGCACGGGCGCTCGGCTTCCTCGGAGAGCTCGACCTGAGCGAGACGGAGCAGCTGATCGGCACGAGGATCCTGAAGGAGATCCGCGAGCGGCTGACGTTCCTCGACGACGTCGGCGTCGGCTATCTCACGCTCGACCGCGCGGCGGCGACGCTCTCGGGCGGCGAGGCGCAGCGCCTCCGGCTCGCGACGCAGATCGGCTCACAGCTCGTCGGCGTCCTCTACATCCTCGACGAGCCGTCGATCGGGCTCCACCAGCGCGACAACGCGCGCCTCATCGGGACGCTCGAGCGGCTTCGCGACATCGGCAACACCGTCGTCGTGGTCGAGCACGACGAGGAGATGATGCGCCGCTCCGACTGGCTCGTCGACATGGGGCCTGGGGCGGGGCTCCACGGCGGCGAGGTCGTGGCGGAAGGGCCGGCGGAGAAGGTCGAGCGCAACAAGAAGTCGATCACGGGCCAGTTCCTCTCCGGCGCGCGCGAGATCGCGGTGCCCGAGCGGCGCGACGAGGATCGCGGCGTGTTCACCGTGCGAGGCGCGGCGCAGCACAACCTCAAGGACATCGACGTCGAGTTCCCCGTCGGCAAGTTCATCTGCGTCACGGGCGTCTCGGGGTCCGGCAAGTCGACGCTCGTGAACGAGATCGTGTTCAAGGCGCTCGCGAACCGGCTCAACCGCGCGCGGGTCAAGCCGGGCACGCACGAGGGCGTCGAGGGGATCGACGTCTTCGACAAGGTCATCGAGATCGACCAGAGGCCGATCGGCCGCACGCCGCGGTCGAACCCGGCGACGTACACCGACCTCTTCACGCACATCCGCGAGCTGTACTCGCTGACGCCCGAGGCGAAGATGCGCGGCTACAAGCCCGGGCGCTTCTCCTTCAACGTCCGCGGCGGCCGCTGCGAGACGTGCAAGGGAGACGGCCAGATCAAGATCGAGATGCACTTCCTGCCCGACGTCTACGTCCCGTGCGAGACGTGCAAGGGCGCGCGCTACAACCGCGAGACGCTCGAGGTGCGGTTCAAGGGCAAGTCGATTGCGGACATCCTCGAGATGTCGGTCGAGGAGGCGCTCCAGTTCTTCGCGAAGATCCCGAAGCTCCGCCGCCGCCTGCAGACGCTCCACGACGTCGGCCTCGACTACATCAAGCTCGGCCAGCCGGCGACGACCCTCTCCGGCGGCGAGGCGCAGCGCGTCAAGCTCGCCTCGGAGCTCTGCAAGGTCGCGACGGGGAAGACGCTCTACATCCTCGACGAGCCGACGACCGGCCTCCACTTCGCCGACATCGAGAAGCTCCTCGAGACGCTGCAGCGACTCGTCGACGGCGGCAACACGATGCTCGTGATCGAGCACAACCTCGACGTGATCAAGCAGGCGGACTGGGTCATCGACCTCGGCCCGGAGGGCGGCGAGGCGGGCGGCGAGCTCGTCGCGGTAGGCACGCCTGAGGACGTCGCGGCCGTCGATGACAGCTTCACCGGGCAGTTCCTCCGCGAGGTGCTTCCGGCGCGGGCCGTCGTCGCGGCCTAAGCCCGAGCACTTGCGTTCACGGCGATTCGGCGGGAGACTTCGGGCATGGATGACGGACCGGAGCCCCAGACTCCCGATTCGGAGCCCCAGCCCGCCAATTCGGGGCACCCATATGAAGGAGCAGCGGTTGCCGGAGCAACGCTCGCGACGATCGCCTCTCCCTTCAGGTCCCTCGTCGCTGCACTGCTCTTACAAGGCCGCGAGACCGACCCCGCTCGGAAGGCGCAGCTCCGGACGTGGGCCTGGGTCTCGGGCGGGTTGCTCGCGCTTGGCCTCGTCATCGGCCTGATCGCAGTCGCCACGGTCGCCGGCCACGTCAACGACGTCAGGAACAGGATGCGCCCCAACCCGGCCGGCCCCTGTCAGGGCGGGCCAGAGGAGGGCGCATCCGGCGTGAACATCCCCGGAACGAACAAGTACGTCATGCCGTGCGTGTTCGGCGGCACGGCCACGATCAGCTTCCCCTGAGGCTACGCTCCGACGCATGGCCGTGACCGCGGACAAAGCGTCTGCGTCGCCGCTCGAGCGGAACTGGTGGCTGCGCGCGCCGGCGGTTCTCGTCGCGCCGCGCGCGGTCTTCGCATCTCTGCGGGACGAGTCGGACGACGAGGTCGACCGGCGGCAGGAGGCGTTGACGGCGCTGATCGGTCTCGCAGGGATCGCCGCGGTGCTCGGGACGCCCGTTGCGCGTGAGTTCCTCAATGACCCTTCCGACTCCGTCTCGCTCATCCCCGTCTGGGCGTTTCTCGGCGGCGCGTTTTATGCGTTGGCCGTCTACTGGATCGGCGGAGGCCTGCTCTTCGGCGCCGCGCGGCGGCTCGGCGGGCTCGGCAGCTACCGCCGCGCGCGGAGCCTCGTCGCACTCGCCTCGGCGCCGCTCGCGCTCGCGCTGTTCACGCTTTGGCCCGTGCGAATCGCCGTCTACGGCGAGGATCTCTTCCGCACCGGCGGCAACGACTGGGGACCCGGCGACCGCACCTTCGGCGGCCTCTACTACGCGGCGTTCGGTTGGGGCGCGTTGCTGCTCCTCATCGGTGTCCGCGCCGTGCACGGCTGGAGCTGGGCTCGCAGCGCGGCAGCCGTCGCGCTCGCGAGCTCACTGCCCGCGCTGATCGTGATCGCGACACGCCTGCCGCACTAGCTGCGCTCGAACGCGCTCTTCTCCTCCTCGGACATCGCGTACGCGTGCTGCTCCTCGGGGAACGTGCCGCTTCGCACCTCGCTCGCGTAGGTCGCGAGCGCGTCGCGGATCTCGCCGGAGAGGTTCGCGTACCGCTTGACGAAGCGGGGGAGGTGGCCCTCCGTGAGGCCGAGCAGGTCGTGGTAGACGAGCACCTGGCCGTCGCAGTCCGGGCCTGCGCCGATCCCGATCGTCGGGATCGAGAGCTCACGCGTGATGCGAGCCGCGACCGGCGACGGCATCGCCTCGAGCACGATCGAGCAGCAGCCCGCTTCCTCGAGATCCTTCGCGCCGTCGACGATCCGCTGCGCCGCCTCGGCGGTGCGGCCCTGCGTCTTGAAGCCGCCGAGCATCGTGGCCGACTGCGGCGTCAGCCCCACGTGTCCCATCACGGGGATGCCGGCGTTGACGATCGCGCGCGCCCGGGAAACCATCGGTCCGGCCCCCTCGAGCTTGACGATCTCCGCGCCGCCTTCCTTGACGAAGCGGACCGCGGTGCGCACGGCGTCCTCGTCGGAGATCTCGTACGAGCCGAAGGGCAGGTCGCCGACGACGATCGGCCGGTGGACGTTGCGCGAGACCGTGCGCGTGAGGAAGAGCATCTCGTCGACGCTCACCGGCGTCGTGCCGGAGTGCCCGAGAACGACCATCGCGGCCGTGTCTCCGACGAGCACCATGTCGATCCCTGCATCCTCCGCGAAGCGCGCGCCGGGGGCGTCGTATGCGGTGACCATCACGATCTTGTCGCCGCGCCGCTTCATCGCGAGCAGCTCGGGAACGGGCAGTTTGCCGGCGGGGATGCTCATCGCTTCCGCTCTTTGACGAACTCCGTCGAGCCTACGTTCATGTGAGGTCTCCTTCCAGGAGGACGTTGTCGATCAAGCGGGTCGAGCCGACGCGGACGGCGGCGGCGAGGACGGTGGCTCCGTCGAGGTCGACCGTCTCGACGTAGTCCGGTGTGAGGCCGTTGAGGGAGGCGCGAGCGGCGGCTACCGGATCGGCGGCGCCGACGGCGGCGTGGAGCGAGCGCTGCAGGCCGAGCGCGCGCTCGCGCTCCTCAGCCGAGAGGCGCGCGTTGCGGGACGAGAGCGCGAGGCCGTCGTCGTCGCGCACCGTCGGCACGATGCGGATCTCGAGGGGCACGTTGAGGTCGCGGACGAGGCGGCGGATGACGGCGACCTGCTGCGCGTCCTTCTGGCCGAAGTACGCCCGGTCGGGGCGGACGATGTTGAAGAGCTTGAGACAAACGGTGGCGACGCCGCGGAAGTGCTCGGCCCGCGCCTCGCCCTCCGCGCCGGTGCGTTCGGGCTCGATCCACGTTGCGAAGCCGGCTGGGTAGAGTTCGGCGGCGTCGGGCGCGAACACGACATCGACGCCTTCCTCCTCTGCGATCGCGAGGTCGCGCGCCTCGTCGCGCGGGTACGCGGCGAGGTCGGACGATTCGTCGAACTGCGCCGGGTTGACGAAGAGCGACATCACGACGCGCTCGTTCTCGCGGCGCGCGGCCGCGAGCAACGCCCGGTGGCCGGCGTGGAGCGCGCCCATCGTCGGGACGAGGCCGCTTCCGGGCGCCGTCTCGAGCTCCGCAACAGTCCGCACGACCTTCACGCGAGCGCCACCGTCGCCTCGGCGAGCGCGTCGTACACCGGCTCGAGCTCCGGATACGCGGCGTGGATCGCCTCACGGTGCGCTTCGACCGTCGCCCAGTCGCCGCGTGCGATCGGCCCCGTCAGCTCGAAGCCGTTCTCGATCGTCCGCGTCATGAGCGGGACGAGCCCCTCGGCCGGGACGCCGAGTCGCACGGCCGCGCGCTGCAGCGTCACGAGGTAGTTCGAGGCGAACACCGCACCCGCGTGGTAGAGCGTCCGGTCGGACTCGGCGAGCTCGAACGGCTGCAGCCCGAGGAGCTCCGCGAGCTCGCGCGCGACGGCGAGCGCCTCGTCCGTCTCGCCGCTGATCGCGCCCCAGGCGCCGTCGAGCTGCGCCGGATCGCCGCTGCGGTCGAAGGTCTGCAGCGGATGGAGCGAGAACCGCCGCTCGTGCGGGGCGAGCGCCGACAGCGGCGTCGCACCGGATACGTGTCCGATCCAGCCACGTCCTGGCGTCAGACGCGTGGACGTGTCCGCAATGGCCGTGTCCGGTACACAGAGGAGGACGATGTCGGGATCGTCGCCCTCGACCGCGATGCCGCGTTCACGCAGGCGGGCGCTGACGGCGGAGCCGACACGGCCGGAGCCGATGACATGAACACTCTTGATCACGATCCAAAGCTCCAGCTCCGATGCGGATGCCGGGCACTCCGAGTGTACCCCTGCGCCCGTCGCTCCCTGCGCTTTTGCCTGCTAATCGCCGGTGTCGCGCTCATCGCGGGTTGCGGCTCCGCGCACCGGGTCTCGACGCCGCCGACGACGAAGACCCAGCCGGAGACGCCGAAGCCCTCCGGTCCGTTCGCGCACCCGCGCAGCTCTCCGCACCTCGCGCGCGGATCCGACCCGTCGGTACTCCCGGGCGACATCCTCATCGCCGACCGCTCGAACAGTCGGCTCCTCGTCGTCGACCCGCAGGGACGCATCGTCTGGCAGTTCGGGAACGCGCACCGACTGCCGCTGCCCGACGACGCCTTCTTCTCCCCGGACGGCAGGAAGAACGACGCTACGGAAGAGGACGTGAACGCGAATACCGTCATCGACATCGAGACACGGCGGATCTTCTACCGCGTCGCGAACGGGCTCTCGCACCCCGACGACGCCATGATGGTCCCCGGCGGCGACATCGTCTCCGCCGACATCAAGAATTGCCGGCTCATCGAGCTGCGACCACCGTCTCGCACCCCGATCGTCGCGCTCGGTAGCGCCTTGCGCGGCTGCGTCCACGCGCCTCCGGACGCGTGGGGAAGCCCGAACGGCGCATTCCCGCGCACGGGCGGTGGCTGGATCGTCACTGAGATCAACGGCGACTGGGTCGACGCGCTGTCGCCGTCGGGTCGCATCCTCTGGGAGATGCATCCGCCGGGGATGTACTACCCCTCGGACACGAACGAGATCCGTCCCGGCCTCTATCTGACCGTCGCGTACGAGAGCCCCGGCATCCTCGAGAAGTTCACGCGCAGCGGTCACCACGTGTGGCGGTACGTGCCGCGCCGGGGCGACCCGCAGCTCGACCACCCGTCGCTCGCGCTCCCGCTCCCGAACGGCGACGTCCTCCTCAACGACGACTACAACGACCGCGTCATCGTCATCGACCCGCGCACGAATCGCGTCGTGTGGCAATACGGGCACACGAACGTCCCCGGCACGGCGCCGGGATTCCTCAACCGGCCGGACGGCGTCGACCTCGTGCCTCCGTTCTCGCTGATGGCTGGCCGGCATGGGACAATGCCCCTGCGATGAGCGCAGCAGCCGCCACCGCCGTCGACCTCCCACGCCTGATTCGCCGGCGCGAGCTCCTCATCGGAGCCGCGGTCACGGCGATCATCGCGGCCCTCGTCCTCGGCTTCGGTCCCGAACCGGGCGACGCCGCGGTCCACCTCTACCGGACCTACCTCGTCCGGCACGGGATCCTCGTATGGGACAACTATTCGTACGCCGGCTGGTACCCGCTCGCGTCGTACAGCCTCCTGTACTACCTGCCGAGCGCGGTCGTCGGGAACCTCCCGCTCGTCTTCGGCGCGGCCGTCGCATCGACCGTCCTCTTCTCGTCGATCGCGATGAGGGAGTGGGGGCGCGCGGCCCTCTGGCCCTCGCGCGTCTTCGGCGTCCTCGCCGCCGCGCCGATGTTCACGGGGCTCTACGCGTACTCGCTCGGCTTCACCGCGATGCTCGCGACGCTGAAGCTTCTCCAGCTGCGGCGGCCGAAGATCGCGGTTCTCACGGCGATTCTCACGGTCGGCTTCAGCCCGCTCGCGTTCGCCTTCCTCTGCCTGATCGTCGTGTCCTACGCGGTGGCGCAACGCCGGCTCGAGCGGCGGTACCTCATCATCGGGATCGGCCTCGCCGTCTCTGCCGCGATCGAAGGGGCTGCGCTCATCGCCTTCCGCTCGGATGCCGGCATCTACCCGTTCCACTGGATCGACTTCCTCGGCGTGATGGTCGTGAGCGCGCTCGGCGTCCTTGTCGCACGTCACGCGCGCGGAGCGGCGCCGCTGACGGCGTTCTTCGCGCTGTGGGGGCTCGGCAGCGTGCTGTTCTACGTCGTCCCGTCGCCGTTCGGGGACAACTGGACGCGACTCGGCGCGTTCGTCCTGCCGGTGATGCTGCTCACGGCGAGCCTCGCCGGCTTCCGCCCGCGGCGGCTGATCCTCCTCGCGCTCGCGTGCGCCTTCACGTACAACCTCGTCCCGTACTTCCTGCTCATCCCGTCACGGCTCCACAGCGAGGCGCAGCAGCAGGTCTTCTGGAAGCCGGCGCTCGGCTTTCTCCGCACGCACGACGTGCCCGGCTACCGCGTGGAAGTCGTGCCGACCGCCGCTCATTGGGAGGCGGATCGGATCCCGAAAGCCGGCTTCCCGCTCGCGCGCGGCTGGTACCGCCAGATCGACGAGGTCGACAACTCGATCCTCTACTCGAAGGACCTCGACGCCGCTTCGTACGTCGCGTGGCTCCGTTCGGCGGCCGTCCGCTATGTGCTCTTGACGCCGACCGTGCCGCTCGACTGGGACGGCGGGCCGCGCGAGGCGGAGATTGTCCAGTCGCGCGCCGCGGGGTTGACGCTCGTCTTCCACAGCAAGAACTGGCTCATCTATGAGCTGCCGCACCCGACGCCGCTCCTGACCGGGCCTGGCAACCCGGTCGTGTCGGCGTTCGGGCACACCGTGACGCGCGGGAGCGTCTCCACCGCCGGGCGGTACCTCTTGCGCGAGCACTACATCCCGTACTGGCACCTCACGGGCGCCGGCTGCGTCGCGCGCGGGCCGAACGACATGACGGTGCTGAACCTCACGCGGCCGGGGCCGTTCTCGCTCGCCGCGCCCCGGACGCCGATGCAGCTCGTCGGTGCGAAGCACACGAACTGCCTCTCCGACTAGTGGTGCGTCGCAGATCGAGCCTGCTCCGCGCGGGGCTCATCGTCGTCGTCGCGGCCGGCCTCGTCGCTCTCCTCGTCTTCCACGGCCCGGACTGGAGCCAGGTGTGGAGCGACCTCAAGGGGATGAGCTGGTGGTGGGCCGCCCTCGCCGTGTCGCTGAACCTCGTCTCGGCCCTTGCGCGCGCGATGTCGTGGGACAACGTGATCAAGGAAGCGGTGCCGGCGCCGCACCCGCGGCTGATCGACGTCGTCTCCGCGTTCTTCGTCGGGATTTTCGCGAACGGCGTCCTGCCCGGCCGCGTCGGGGAGGTGGCCCGCATCGGGGTGCTCATGCGACGGATGCCCGAACGCCACCGGCCGGGGCTGTGGCAGGCGTTCATCGGGAGCGTGCTCGCGCACCGCATCCTCGAGGTGTTCCCCTCGATCGCGCTCATCGGGTGGGTTCTCGTCGGGGCGAAGATCCAGACCGCCGCGCGGACTGCCCTGTGGGGCGTGCTTATCGCGGGCGTCTCCTTCGTCGTCATCGGCGTCGCGCTCGCGCGGCGCCACGAGCAGCGCGGGGACGAGGACACCGGTCGCTTTGCCGGAGTGCTCGCTCGCGCTCGCGAAGGGCTCGGCATCCTGCGCCGTCCGGTCGCGTCGCTCATCTCGGCCGGATGGCAGACCCTCGCGTGGGCTCTCCAGCTCGGTGCCGTCTGGTCGGCGCTCGTTGCGTTCAACATCCATCTGCCGCTCGTCGTTGCGGCCGCCGTCCTCGCCGTGATGAACGTCGCCCTCGTGCTGCCGCTCTGGCCGGGCAACGTCGGGATCCAGCAGGCCGCGGTCGCGCTCCCGCTCGTCGCCTACGGCGTTCCGCACTCCCGCGCCATCGCGTACGGAATCGGGCTGCAGGCGATCGAGTCGTCGGTCGGCTACGTGTTCGGAGTCGCATGCCTGCTGCGGGAGGGGCTCTCGTTCCGGCGTCTCCGGGCCATGAGCGCCCGCAGCGTGGATACGATCTGACCATGCCGATCTACGAATACGTCTGCATGGAGTGCGAGTCGCATTTCGAGGAGCTCGTGCGCGGCAGCGAGACGGTCAGCTGCCCCGACTGCGCGGCGACGAACGTCGCGAAGCAGTTCTCGTCCTTCGCCGTGCACGGGGTCGCAAAGGTCGCGAGCGGTGGTGGCGGCGGCGGTTGCTGCGGCGGCTCCTGCGGCTGCGGTCACTAGCCCTATGTCGTCAGGTGGAGACGGCGAGCTCCTGACGCCCGCTGCGCACGCGCAGCTGCAGGCTGAGCTCGCGGAGCTGGAAGGGCCGAAGCGGCAAGCGGCGATCGAGGCGATCGCGGTTGCGCGCGCGCACGGCGACCTCTCGGAGAACTTCGAGTACCACGCCGCGAAGAACGAGCAGGGCCTGCTCGAGGCACGAATCCACGTCCTCCGGCACCGGTTGCAGCACGCAACCGTCGTCGACGAGGCTGCCGCGGCGGCGAGTGGCGTCGTCACCGTCGGCTCGAAGGTCGAGCTCGAGCGCGACGACGGCACGACGATGGAGATCGAGATCACGAGCGTCGGCGGCGTCTCTCCCGACTCGCCCGTCGGGCAGGCGCTGCTCGGCAAGAAGCCCGGCGACTCGATCGAGGTGGAAGCTCCGCGCGGACGCTGGAGCGCCACGATCGTGTCCATCGGACGCGCGTCGTAGACTCGGGTCCATGAGTGCAGTCCCTGTCGAGCGGCTCGATGCGCTCCAGGAGTACGCGGCGGCGACGGCCGCATGCACGCGCTGTCGGCTCGCAGAGGGACGGACACAGGTCGTCTTCGGGGCCGGGAATCCGCGGGCCGACCTGATGTTCGTGGGCGAGGCGCCGGGCTTCCACGAGGACAAGCAGGGCATCCCGTTCGTAGGCCAGGCCGGGAAGCTGCTCGACGGCCTCCTGGCGGGAGTCGGCCTCGAGCGCGACGACGTCTTTGTCGCCAACGTCCTCAAGTGCCGCCCGCCGGGGAACCGTGACCCCCAGGCCGACGAGATCGAGTCGTGCGAGCCGCACCTCTTCCGCCAGATCGAGCTCATCGAGCCGAAGGTGATAGCGACGCTCGGCAACTTCGCGACCAAGCTCCTCTCGGGCCGCCCGCTCGGGATTACGCGGGTCCACGGACAGGAGCAAGAGCTGACCGTCGCCGGCCGCAGCGTCGTCCTCTACCCGCTCTACCACCCGGCCGCCGCGCTCTACACGCCGGCGATGCTCAAGGTCCTCGAGGCCGACTTCGCGCGGCTGCCGGCGATTCTCGGCGCCGGGGACTCTTCACGGGTGGTCGAGCTCGTCCCGGGACCCGCCGCTCCGGCCCCCGCCGAGCAGCTCGGCCTCTTCTGAGAGGGCGTCATTGCTTGACACGGCGCCGACAGCCGCGTAGGTACCGCCTGTGAGCACGCTCCCGCAAGGCACGGTCACCTTCCTCTTCACCGACATCGAGGGCTCGACAGAGCTGCTCAAGAGGCTCGGCGCGCGGTACGGCGAGCTGCTGGAGGACCACGGCCGGATCCTCCGCGAAGCGGCGGCCTCGCACGGCGGGCACGAGGTCGACAACCAGGGCGACTCCTTCTTCTTCGCCTTCGACCGGGCCAACGCCGCCCTGGGCGCAGCGGTCGTCGCGCAACGTGCGCTCGCCGAGCACGAGTGGCCCGACGGCGTCGCGGTACGCGTGCGGATGGGCCTCCACACCGGCGAGCCGTCCGTCGGGGGTGAGCGCTACGTCGGCCTCGGCGTCCACCGGGCGGCACGAGTCGGCGCGTCGGGGCACGGCGGGCAGGTGCTGTTGACGAACCCGACGCGGGAGCTTGTCGAGGAGGAGGTGGACGGCGTGGCCGTGCGGGAGCTCGGGCTCTACCGGCTGAAGGACATCGACCGCCCGGAGCTCCTGTACCAGCTCGACATCGCCGGCCTGCCCTCCGAGTTCCCGCCGCTCAAGGCGGAGAAGATCGAGGCGGCCCGCCCGCTGCTGCGGAGACCTCTCGTTCTCGCCTCTCTCGTCGGCGTCGTCGCACTGGCCGCGCTCGTCGCGGCGCTTGCGCTCGGAGGAGGCTCGTCAGGGCTGCGCGCGGAGGTCAACGCCCCCGTCGAGGGCGACGCGCTCGGCGTCTTCGCCGTCTCGGATACGCGGCTGACCGCGCAGATACCGATGGAGACGCATCCGTCGGCCGTCGCCGCGGCCCCGGATGCGATCTGGGTGGCGAACGTCGACGACGACTCGGTTTCCGAGATCGATCCGCGCACGAACACCCCGAAACAGACGATCCCGGTCGGCAACAGCCCTTCGAGCATCGCCGTCGGCGGCGGCTTCGTCTGGGTGGCGAACTCGCTCGGCCGCTCGATCTCGCAGATCAATCCGCGCACGAGCAGCGTCGTCTACACGATCCATCTCGCAGGCAGGCCCGCCGGCATCACGTTCGGCGCCGGGGCGCTGTGGGTGGCGGACTCGAGCGACAAGGCCGTGCTCCGCATCGATCCCGCCAAGGACAAGCCGGACAAGACGATCCCGGTCGACTCCGGTGCGGTGGCAATCGCCTACGGCTTCAAGTTCCTCTGGGTAGTCGGGCAGGACACCAACACGATCACGAAAGTCGACCCGGCTTCCGGAACCGCGCAGCCCATCACGGTCGGAGGCGGGCCCGTCGCCATCGCCACCGGCGCGGGCTCGGTCTGGGTGGCGGACAAGGTGGACGGGAACATCTGGCGGATCGACCCGACGTCGAACCGCCAGCTCGCTGTGATCGGCGTCGGTTCCGAGCCCGCCGCTCTCGCGGTCGCGCCCGACGGGTCCTCGATCTGGGTCGCGAACGCGGGTAGCGGAACCCTGTCCCGGATCGAGCCCGGCGAGAACCGCGTGGTGCAGACGGTGACGACCGGCAACGAGCCCGACGGGATCGCGCTGGCCGCAGGAACGCTCTACGTCGCGGTGCGCAGCGCCGGCGACAGTCACCGCGGCGGGACGCTCGGCGTGCTTCGGGACGGCGTCATCCAGCGAAGTGAGGGGTCGCTCTTGGATCCCGCGCTGTCGTACATCAGCCTGGGATGGCAAGTGCTCGCGATCACGAACGACGGTCTCGTCACGTTCGAGCGCGCTGGAGGGAACGCGGGCACGCGCCTCGTCCCGGACCTCGCGAGCTCGCTCCCGACGCCGACCGACGACGGAAAGACGTACACGTTCCAGCTCCGCCGCGGGATCCGCTACTCGGACGGAAGGGTGGTGCGCCCGGAGGACTTCCGCCGCGCGATCGAGCGATCGCTCGCGTACCGGCCGGATCAGGGCGCCGGCGCCGGGCCGGACTATTTCGCGGGGATCGTCGGGGCGGACGCGTGCTTGCGAGTCCCGAACACGCCCTGCGATCTCTCGGAGGGGATCGTGGTCGGCGCGGACACGGTGTCGTTTCACCTCGTCGCGCCCGATCCGGACTTCCTGTTCAAGCTCGCCGCCCCGACCGCGTATGCGGAGCCCGCGGACACCGCGCTCGCGGCCACGCTGCCCCTACCGGCGACCGGGCCGTACGAGATCACGTCATACACCGCCTCCAAGGACGAGGACATCTTGCGGCTCGCGCGGAATCCCCGCTTCCACGAGTGGTCGCACGCGGCTCAGCCTGACGGGTACCCCGACAAGATCGTCTTCACGTTCCGGAGCGCCTCAGTCGCCGAGAACGCACGGGCGGTGCTCGCCGGCCGTGCGGACTTGACGGACATCGACACGCCGGTCCCGCGCGCGCTCGACCTCTCGCTGCACACCCGGTATGCGGTGCAGCTGCACAGCGAGCCGACGCTCTCCACGCTCTACTTCGGGCTCAACACGCGCCAGCCGCCGTTCGACAAGCTCGAGGTGCGCCGCGCAGTGGCGCTTGCCGTCGACCGGGATCGCCTCGTTCAGCTCAACGGTGGCCGCGATCTCTACGCGCCGACGTGCCAGCTTGTGCCCCCCGGCGTCGACGGGTACAGCCGCTACTGCCCCTCCTCGCGCCCGAACCTTGCGGAGGCCAAGCGACTCGTCGCGGCCTCGGGCACCAAGGGGGACACGGTCGTTCTGAACTTCGGGGCGCCGTATGCGAAGTACTCGCCGTTCCCGCCGTACCTGCGATCGCTTCTCCGTGACCTCGGCTACGACGCGAGGATCCACGTGGTCACGCCAGAGGAGTACGGACGCCAGAACATGGACCCCGGGTACAAGTGGCAGGTGCAGTCGACGGGCTGGAACGCGGACTGGCCGGCGGCGTCGAACTTCTTCTCCTTTCTCACGTGCGCGTCGTTCCGTCGGAGCGCGTCGAACGCGAACTTCCCGGAGTTCTGCGACCACAGCCTCGATGCGCAGATCGCCCACGCGCAGTCGCTGCAGTTGACCAACCCGCAGGCAGCCGCGGAGATCTGGGCTCGTGTCGACCGAAGCCTGGTCGATCAGGCACCGGTAGTGCCGCTCCTCACACCGCAGAGCGTCGATCTCGTGTCGGCGCGGGTCGGGAACTACGTCTACAGCCTCTGGCTCGGGGGAGCGCTCCTCGACCAGCTCTGGGTGCGCTAGCCGACCCCGGCCGCGCGCGGGGTCTCAGCCGAGGGTGGAGATGACCTTGCGGTAGGCCGCAGCCGAGCCGGGCTTGCTGTGGAGATCGAAGACCGAGCCGGGCTTGCCGTTGAAGTACGCGAGGAGGACGAGGCGGCCATGGGTGCGAGCGAAGGAGCCCATCGCGCGGACGAACGCCGGGTCGTCGATCCCCCACAAGCCCCACTCGCCGAAGCCGAACGCCTTCGTGGGATGAGAGTCGTAGAGCTTCTGCGCCGCCGCCCAGGTGGCGCCGTGCCCGGCGATGTCGTACAGATCGTCGGCGACGACGTCGACGTAGGCGTTCCCCGGGTAATACGCGTTGGCCGAGTTGCCTGGGACGTCGGGGGATCCGAAGCCCTGCGGGTTCCAGACGAGCTTCAGCTTCGGGGTCGTGACCGGGAGATCGCGGCCGATCCGCGGGAGGTTCAGCCGCGCGAGCTTCGTGTTGATCTGGGCCGCGGTACCGCCGCGGGCGATGATCGCGATGCGCGCGAGCGCCTTGCGGGACCACGCGGTCGAGTCGTAGGCGGGCCGCAACGTGCCGTCGGCGTTGTACGCGCAGTTCGACTCCCAGTGGCCGTCCATCTCGGGGAACGGACGGAGGTAGAAGAGCGACCCCGGGTACGCCGCGATGACGGCGTTGAGCCGGAAGAGGAACAGGTCGTGCCGGCCCTTGGCGATGCCTTCCGGTGTCGCCGTGGCCGGACGGCCGTAGCCGCCGGGGACGAGCGCGAGCATGGGCACCGGCCCAAGCTGCGAGACGATCTGGCCGAGCGCGTCGCCCTGGCGGAAGTTCACGAACGAGTGGCGCACTTCCGTCTTCTGGCCGGTGATCGACGCGAATCTGCTCGGGTCACCGAGGAGGCCGAGGTAGACGTGGCGTGGGGTGGAGGCGCCCGCCGCGGCAGAGCAGGCGAGCGCGAGCAGGAGGATGCCGAAGCCACACCGGAGCCGCATGCTTCTCACATCGGCCCGCGATCCCGCCGGGGCGACACTCACCCGGGGGTCTGCAGCCCTTCGACGGCGACCATGTGGAGCCGGGCCGCGCCCTCGCGGAGCTTGCGCGCCTCTCCGTACTCCTCGGAGTCGTACCAGCGCTTCGCCCACTCGAGATCCGGGAACTCGAGGATGACAAGGCGCGAGGGGTTCCACTCTCCCTCGAAGACGGCGAGCTCTCCGCCGCGCGCGACGTAGCGGCCACCGTGGGCGGCGACTGCCGCGGGAGCGGCCTCGCGGTAGCGCTCGTACTGCTCGGGGTCGGTGACGTCGGTCTCGACGATGACGTAAGCAGGCATGGTTCGATCGTACGCGTGGAGACACCGACCCAGACACCCGAGGAAACCGAGGCGCTCGCGGCTGAGCTCGCGGCGCGACTCGCCGTGGGCGACGTGGTGACCGTCTCGGGCGAGCTCGGCTCCGGCAAGACCACGTTCGTGCGCGGCGCGTGCGCGGCGCTCGGCGTGCGCGAGAACGTCACGAGCCCGACCTACACGATCGGCCATCGCTACCACGGCACCGGCATCGAGGTCTCGCACCTCGACCTCTACCGCTTCGAAGGCTTCTCCGCCGCCGAGTGGGGGGATCTCGAGCCGTACTTCGAGCATGCGATCGTCTTCGTCGAATGGCCCGAAGCGGGCGCCGGCGTGCTGCCTCCGCCCCGGTACGCAGTGCGTTTGCGGCATGCTGACGGCGGGAGAGCGGTGGAGATTTCGGAGTGCTGACGCTGGCGTTCGACACCGCGACGGGGGTCGCGACGAGTGCCCTCATGGCCACTGGTCTGAATGGTCAGGACGAGGTGCTCGGCGAGCGTTGGTCGCGGGCGCAGACCTTGCTCGAGGACGTCGACGCGCTTCTCCGGCAAGCGGGCGCGCATCCGGCGGACATCGGCCGGCTCGCGGTCGGGATCGGCCCGGGGAGCTTCACCGGCGTGCGGATCGGGCTCGCGGCGGCGCGCGGTCTTGCGCTGTCGCTCGGCATCGAAGGCGCCGGTGTCTCGACGCTCGCGGCGCTCGCCGCGGGTGCGCCGGGCGCGCTGCCGGTGATCGACGCGAGACGGCGCGAGATCTTTACGCTCGTCGCCGGCGAGCCGGCCGTCCTTCTCCCGGAGGAGCTTGCGCTCGAGCCGGGGACTGTCTGCGTCGGCGACGGAGCCGTCCGCTACCGCGCCCTCATCGAGGAGCGCGGAGGGACCGTGCCGCCCGACGACGACGAGCAGCACCTGCCGCGCGCGCGCTTCCACGCCGCGCTCGCGGGCGAAGCCGGCAGCGTCGACGAGATCGAGCCGCTTTATCTCCGAGTCCCCGACGTGGACGTATGACGCCCCTTCGGCACATGCCTCCGGCGCCCCTGAAGGCTGCAAAGCGTCGCGACTCCTCGCTTCGCTCGTCGGCCGGCTTCGCCGGCTGCGGCGTCCTCGGGCCGCCGATAGCTTCCGGCTATCGGCGGCCCTGCGTCCTTGCCTCGCTTGCTTTTCGCTCGTCAGTGACTGCGCGCCATGCACCGAAGGAACGTCAGTGACAACCATCGAGCTACGCCACCTCGTCCTCGACGACCTCGAGGCGATCGACGCGATCGAGCGGCGCGCGTACCCGACGCCGTGGTCGCGGTCGATGTTCGCGGGCGAGCTGTCGAAGCCGACGTCGATCTGCCTCGGCGCCTTCGAGGCGGAAGGAGAGGACGGCCGTCTCGTCGGGTATCTCATCGTCTCGCGGTACGTCGACGCGTGGCACGTGATGAACGTCGCCGTCGACCCGGACCACCGCGGGCGCGGCGTCGCGACGATGCTCCTCGAACGGCTCTTCGAGCTCACAGTCGACGATGCGCATCGCGGCTATACGCTCGAGGTGCGCGTCTCGAACGTGACCGCGATCGACCTGTACGAACGGCTCGGCTTCGAGGCGCGCGGGCTCCGGCGCGGCTACTACACGGACAACCGCGAAGACGCGCTCATCATGTGGAAAGACCCCGTCAAGGAGTGATTCTCGGCATCGAGACGAGCTGCGACGAGACCGCCGCGGCTCTCATCACGGAGGACGGAGAGATTCGCGCGAGCGTCGTCTCCTCGCAGGCCGATCTCCACGCGCGGTACGGGGGCGTCGTCCCCGAGGTCGCGTCGCGGCGCCACCTCGAGCTCGTCGTCCC
>JAWVDC010000141.1:0-28120 GCA_033857715.1 Gaiellaceae bacterium
GTACGGAAGCGCGAAGGTCTGGCCGGGCGACACGTTCGGCCTCTCGACACGGGACGGCGCCGCCCTCGTGAGCTGGGGAAGCGGTCTCAACCGGCGACGGGCCTCGCAGATCTACTTCGCGGCCACCACGCTGCCTTCCGGCTAGACGCCGGCGGCGCTGACCACGAAATCGGTCGCGAAGCCCAGCAGGATCCCGGCGACGACGAGCCACGTGACGAGAACGGTGCGGCCGTAGCTCCGGTTGACGGCCATGAGCTCTTGCACGACGTAGAGGATCGAGCCCGCGGCGATCGCGAAGAAGACGACGGACATCGCCTCGCTCGACCACGCCTGCCCGAGCACCGTCCCGAGGAACGTCGGAGCGCCGCCGATCAGGCCCATCAGACCGAGGAAGCGCCAGCTCGGCTTCGTTCCTTCCCCCGCGAGCGGGCCGCAGATGCCGAAGCCCTCCGTCGCGTTGTGCAAGGCGAAGCCGACGATCAGCGTCACGGCGAGGCTCGTCTCCCCCGCCGCCGCGGACTGGCCGATGGCGAGCCCCTCGCCGAAGTTGTGCACGCCGATCCCGACAGCGATCAACAGCGCGAGCTGCTTCCCCGGTGTGAGCGTGTCGATCCACTTCCGGTGCACGAACTCGTCCATCGCGGCGGCGCCCGGACCGACCATCGTCGTCACCCGACGGCTCGACCGCCGGCGCATCCACACCGAGTAGTGGACGAGGCCCATCAGGCCGACGGTGAATCCCACCGCACCGAGCGCGGAGAGCCCGGCGAACCGCCCCCAGTGGCGCGTGCCGAGCGCCGAGTCGATCGGCTCTACCGCACCTGTCAGCACGTCCCAGAACAGGAAGAGCAGGATCCCCGTCGCGAGCGCCGAGAGCCCGGCCCGTGCGATCGGCGAGAACGAGTTGATGCGCGCGATCGGCAGGCCGAGGAAGATCGTCGCGCCCGCAATCAGACCCAGCAGAAGGATGTTTCCCGTAGACATTCGTTGTAAGGGCACCCTTACACGGGCCCCCGCGGGGCAATATAGCCACGTGCCCCCTGCCGGCCACTCAGTCGACGAGTACCTCGAGACGATCTACTTCCTCGCGTTTCCGATCGGCGAGTACACACCCCGCGGCGCTGGCTCTCCCCCGCTCGCGTCGCGCGTCGCCGAGATGCTCCACGTCTCGCGCGCGTCGGCCGGGGAGATGCTCAAGCGCCTCGAGGCCGACGGGCTGATCGAGCGCGGTGAGCGCAAGGAGGCGTTGCTCACGGCGACCGGCCGCGAGCGCGCCGAGCGCGTCGTCCGCAAGCACCGGATCATCGAGCGGCTGCTCACCGACTTCATGGGCTACACCGGCTACGAGGCGCACGAGCGCGCCGACGAGCTCGGCGACACGTTCGACGATGACATGGTCGCCCGCATGCATGAGAAGCTTGGCCGCCCCGATCGCTGCCCGCACGGCTGGCCCGTCGAGCCGGACGTCGAGCAGGCGGAGAACGCCGAGCTCGCGCCGCTCGCGTCGCTCTCGGCCGGGGACGGCGCGACGATCGTGAGGCTCGCCGAGCACGACGGCGACCTCCTCCACTGGTTCTACGACCAGGAGCTCGTGCCCGGAACGGAGCTCGTCGTCGAGAGCGCCGACGCGTCCGCCGATCAGTTCGTCGTCCGCGTCGCCGGCGGTACGCGCGCCGTCTCCGAGAAGGCAGCAGCCGGGCTCTTCGTCAGGCCGGCGTAACCAGCGGCCCGCGCTCGAGCAGCATCTCGAGGTGGGCGGCGTCGCGGCGCAGCCAGTCGTCGTCGTTCGTCCACACGTACCAGCCGAGGTGCGTCGTGCCGATGTGCAGCTCGTATGCGTGATGGCGGAGCGCCGCGTCGGTGAGATCGGCGGCAGGCGCGTTCGCGAGGGTGCGGCCGAAGGGGTCGGCGGCGGCGATGCCATGATGGGCAATCGCACCCCAGAACGTGCACAGCGCGACATCGAAGAGGAAGTCGCCTCGCACCGAGCACTTCCACGAGAACACGGCGTTGACCCTCGACGCGTCGGGCGCGATGAGGACGTTGTTGTGCAGGAGGTCGCCGTGGATGAGGTCGCGGCGCTCCGGGCACGCGTCGAGGAGCTCGTGGATGCGCGACTCGCACGCGCGGTAGAGGCGGTCGAGTGCCGGATCCGCCGCGAGCTTCGCGCGCCAACCGCTGACGGCCTGGTCCGAATCGTCCTCGAGGCACGCGACGAGCCACGTGCGCCACGAGCGATTGAGGCGGCCGTCGTCGGGAACCGAGCGCAGCGCGTCGAGCAGGGTCATGAGCGTCGGCCCGGCCACGTCCGCCTCTTCGACGGCGACCGACTCGAGGACGCGGCCGAAACAACGCTCGGAGATCGCGAAGGCGCCGCCAAACGCGTCGCCGATGTCGAGCACTGCCGGGACGGGCAAGCCGTCGCGGGCATACGCCATCGCGTCGCGGTCGCTCGCGAACCATCGGGAGTCGCTGCCGAGCCGGAGCACGAGCTCGCGGTCGCCGAGGCGATAGCCGTAGGCCGCCGACCACGAACCGCCCGAGAGCACCTCGAGGTCGGCAATCGGCTCGCCGTGGTGAGTCTCGAGGAACGACGCGACGTCCTCGACGGGCCGAACGTCCACCGTTGTCGCGCTACGCGGGCGTGGCGACGGAGCCGAGACCCGCGGCCTCGCGCAGCGCGTCGGCGCGGTCGGTGCGCTCCCACGTGAAGTCGCCGTCCTCACGCCCGAAGTGCCCGTATGCAGCGGTTTTCGCGTAGATCGGCCGGCGCAGGTCGAGATCCTGGAGGATCGCGGCCGGGCGCAGGTCGAAGTGCTCGCCGACGAGCTCCTCGATCCGCGCGACCGGGATCGCCTCCGTCCCGAACGTCTCGACGAGCACCGACAGCGGGTGCGCGACGCCGATCGCGTACGCGACCTGGATCTGGCAGCGCTCCGCGAGCCCTGCCGCGACGACGTTCTTCGCGACCCAGCGCGCGGCGTAGGCGGCGGACCGGTCGACCTTCGTCGGATCCTTGCCCGAGAACGCGCCGCCACCGTGCGGAGCCGCGCCACCGTACGTGTCGACGATGATCTTGCGCCCGGTCAGGCCGGTGTCGCCCATCGGCCCGCCGACGACGAACTTGCCGGTCGGGTTGCAGTAGACGAAGTCGCGCTCGCCGAGCCGCTTCGGGTCGTACAGGTCCTTCGGGAGGATCGGCTCGATCACGTGCTCGATGAGGTCGGGCTTGAGGAGCGTGTCGATGTCGAGGCCGTCGCGATGCTGCGTGGAGATGAGCACGCGCTCGATCTCGACCGGCCGCTGGTGCCCGTGCTCGTCGGTCTCGTACCGCACGGTGACCTGCGTCTTGCCGTCGGGGCGCAGGTACGGAAGCACGTCCGCTTTGCGCACCTCCGAGAGCCGCCGCGCAAGTCGGTGCGCGAGCATGATGGGCAGCGGCATGAGCTCGGGCGTCTCGTTCGACGCGTAGCCGAACATCATCCCCTGATCGCCGGCGCCGGTCAGATCGAGCGGGTCGCTGTCGCCGTGCTGCGTCTCGTAGGACTGGTCGACGCCCTGCGCGATGTCGGGCGACTGCTCGTCGAGAGCGACGACGACGCCGCATGTCTCCGCATCGAAGCCGAACTTCGCGCGCGTGTAGCCGATCTCGCGGATGCGCTCGCGCACGAGGCGCGGAATGTCGACGTAACAGCTCGTCGTGATCTCCCCGGCAACGACGACGAGCCCGGTCGTGATCAGCGTCTCGCAGGCAACGCGCCCCTCGGGGTCGTGGCTGAGAACGGCATCGAGGACGGCGTCGGAAATCTGGTCGGCCATCTTGTCCGGATGACCCTCGGTGACCGACTCCGAGGTGAAGGAAAAGGCGCGGTTCGACATGGCGAAGAGGCTAGCTGACCCGGGTATCCTCGACCCCCATGATGCGTGCGGTGCTCCATCCGTTGAGGCGCATTCCGCAGCCCTGGCGGAGAGTCGTCGACTGGGGCGTGACGCTCACGGTCGCGATCGGCTTCGTTCTCGCCTTCGAGGCAGAGGTGGCCATGCCGTTCCGGATCCCCTCATCGTCGATGGAGGGCACGCTCCACTGCGCCAAGCCGGGTTATGAATGCCGCGGATCGACCGACGACCGCGTGCTCGCGCTGCGCCTTCTCTACGACTTCGAGTCGCCTCAGCGGGGCCAGATCGTCGTGTTCACGGCACCGGCGGAAGCGGCCCGCTGCGCGGCGGGCGACGGCGGGTCGACGTTCGTGAAGCGGATCATCGGCCTGCCCGGGGAGACGGTGCACGAGGACACCCACGGGTTCATCTCGATCCGCCAGCCCGGCGGCACCTGGTCGAGGCTTACCGAGCCGAAAATCGATCCCCGCGAGCGCGCCGCCGACGCCGAGCATTTCAACCGCACGTGGCACGTCCCGCCGGGGAGTACTTCATGGTCGGCGACAACCGCGGCTCGTCGTGCGACTCGCGCACCTGGGGCTCCGTGCCACGAGCGAGCCTGATCGGCCCGGTCCTCTTCCGCTACTGGCCACCGGAGCGCATCGGATTCCCTTAGCGGGTCATGCGCTCGACGTAGATCCCGCCGACATCGCTCGCGTAGCGCAGCGCCGTCGCCTCGAGCTCCTCGTCCGTCGTGGCGCACGCGTCGACGAGGATCGTCGCCTTCAGCCCGCGCTCCCGGGCGTCGAGAGCCGTCTGCACGACACAGCCTTCGGTCGCGGCGCCGACGAGGAGCACACGCTCCGTCGCTTCGGCCTCGAGGAGGAGCTCGAGCGCGGTGTGATCGAAGCCCGAGTAGCGGTGCTTCAGCACGACGCGGTCGCCCTCCTGCGGGAGAAGATCCCGGACGACCTCCCCGCCGCGGCCGTTCGCGGCCTCGCGCGCCAGGGCGGGGGCGTCGCTGTCCCAGCGGTCGCGGTCGTCGTTGACGTAGATCACCGGAGCTCCGGCGTCGCGCGCGAGGCGGATCGCCTGCGCCATCGCGGGACCGCGCTCGCGAAACGAGGAGAGCAGCGCATCGGCGTCGTCGTGGTCGAAGTCGTTCAGGACGTCTACGACGAGTAGTGCATCGCCTTTCTCGAACAGGGTTACTCCTCCGTCGGTGTGCGGCCCATGAGCCCGGCCACGAGGTCACCGAGGCTTTGCCCGGAGAGAACCGCACAGACACCTTCGGTGATCGGCAGCTCGACGTCGAGACGGTGCGCGAGGTCGCGGAGGATCGGCGCGGTCGTCAGGCCCTCAACGGTCTCGCCGATCTCGGCGACGGCTTGCTCGGCCGTCAGGCCCTGTGCGATGAGCTCGCCGGCGCGGCGGTTGCGGCCGTGGCGGCTCCAGCAGGTGACGACGAGATCGCCGATCCCCGCGAGGCCGGCGAACGTCTCCGGCCGCGCGCCGGCCGCCTCGCCGAGGCGGGTCATCTCCGCGAGCCCGCGCGCGATGAGCGACGCCTTCGCGTTGTCGCCGAGCCGCAGGCCGTCGACGCCGCCGGCCGCGAGCGCGATGACGTTCTTCGCCGCCGCGCACAGCTCGACGCCGACGAGATCCGGGTTGACGTAGGCGCGGAAGAGCGTCGAGTTGAGCGCGTGCTGGAGTTGCCCGGCGAGGAAGCCGTCCTCGCTCGCGATCACGGCCGCTGTCGGGAGTCCGGCCGCGATCTCCTCCGCCATGTTCGGGCCGGAGAGCACCGCGACCGACCGGCCGCGGACGCGCGTCGAGAGGCGCTCGCCCGTCGCCGGGTCGAGGCCCTTCGCCAGCGAGAGGATCGGCGCGCCGCCCGGCAGCGCCTCGACGACGTCGCCGAACGCGCGGCTCGGCACGGCGGCGACGATGACGTCGACGTCGGCGGGAGCGTCCGCGAGCGCTATCGCCTCCGCGCTGCTCAAGTCGACGTGTTGCAGGTGACGCGGGTTCCAGCCGTTCTCGGAGATCGCCTGCGCCTGCTCTGCGGTGCGGCACGCGAGGACGACCTCGTGGTCGCGATCGAGGAGGAGGCGCGTGAACGCCGTCCCCCACGAGCCCGCACCAACTACGAGAAAGCGCACGCCCGGAGCCTACGCTTGCAGCGGATGCCCCGCGGACGCATGATCACGGCCTTGCCCCGCCGTGATGTCCTCATCGCCGGTGGCGGCCCCGCCGGGCTGTCCGCCGCGCTCGCGCTCGCACGGAGCGGGGCGGCGGTCACGCTTGTAGAGCGCGACATCCTTCCGGTCGGGCTCGACCCGGACGAGGCGGTCGCCGCCGAGCGCACCGGCATCGCGCACTACCACGCCCCGCATGCGTTCCTGCCGCGCGGCGCAAAGGTCATGCGTGAGCGCCTGCCGGACATCTACGCAACGCTTCTCGAACACGGGGCGTACGAGCTTCGCCTTGCCCGCGACCAGCCCGACGAGCGGCCGGAGGACGCGGACCTCATCCTTCTTTGCGTCCGGCGACCACTGATCGAGTGGGCATTGCGCGAGGCCGTCTTTCGCGAGCCGGGGATCGAGCTCGTGGACGCGCGGATCGACGGTCTTGTTATCGAGCGGGGCCGTGTCGCGGGTCTGTCAACGAGCGCAGGCGACGTTCACGCGCCCGTGACCGTCGACGCCATGGGCCGAACTTCACGCTCACCGAGGTGGCTCGCGGAGGCCGGCATCGACGTACCGGAGGAGTCGCACGACGTCGGCCTCGTCCTTTACTGCCGCTACCACCGGCTCCGCCAGGGCCGCGACTTCCCCGCGAGCCCACATGCATTCGGCCCGCGTGGAGACCTCGGCTACGCGCAGTACGCCACCTTCCCCGGCGACAACGGCACCTTCGGTTGCACGCTCTACTTTCCGGCGGCCGACACCGAGCTGAAGGCCGCAAAAGGCGCCGACCAACTCCACGCGTGCTTCCGTTCGCTGCCTGAGCTCTCCGAGTGGGTCGCCGGGGAGGCGAGCGTTCCGATCACCGGGGTCATCCCGATGGGCGCGCTGCGCACCGTGTGGCGGGCGTGGGACGCGGCCGCCCCAACGGGATTTGTCGCCGTCGCCGACTCCTTCTGCCACACCGACCCGTCGTTCGCCCTTGGGCTATCGCTCGGCCTCGTTCATGGCTTTGCCCTCGCGGACGGCGGTGTCGATGTCCCTGCATTTTGGGACACCGTGGTGCCGGAGTTGCGTGAGCGTTTCGAATACGCGCGGGACATCGCGGCCGTTCGGCTGGCGCGCCTGAGCGGGGAGGACCCTCCCGCTCTCGAGGCCGCGCAGAGGTTCGCGACACTCAACGCGTACGCCCGCCTCGACCCCGACATCTTCCGCGCGGCTTTCCGCCGAATCGGGTTCCTCGAAGGCGTCGGCCCGCTCGACCCGGGACTGCAGGAGCGCATCGAATCGCTGCCGGCTCCCGCTCAACCGGCGGTAACGCTCTCACGGGACGAGCTGCTCGCCGCTCTCAGCTCCGCTTGACGAAGTCGATCGAGACCGGAACGCCCTCGAGGCCGAACTTCTCGCGCAGCTGGTTCTCGACCCAGTAGCCGTAGTCGCGCGTCACGAGGCCCGGGTCGTTGACCGAGAACCGGAACCGTGGCGGGCGAACGCGCACCTGCGCGCCGTAGAGGAGATTGAGCCGCCGGCCGCGCTTTCCGCTCGGCGGCTGGCGTGCCTCGCGTAGCTCGCCGAGAGCACGGTTCAGCTCGGGGGTCGGGATCCGCGCGACGTGCCGGTCGAAGAGCTCCGCGATCGCGTCGAGCAGGCGCTCGAGCCCGCGACCGGAGTGCGCCGAGATCGCGATGTACGGCGGACGCTGGCGCAAGCGCCGGCGGAAGAGGCCGCGCATCTGCTCGAAGTCGATCGTCGTCTTGTCCCACTTCGCGAGGACGACGAGCGTCGAGCAGTCCGAGTGCCGCGCGACGTCGGCGACGGCGATGTCCTGCTCGACGACGCCCTCCGACGAATCGACGAGCACGAGCGCGACGTCGGCCCGTTCGGCCGCCTCGATCGAACGCAGCTCGGAGTAGTACTCGACGCCCTGCCGGTGCCGGCGCTTGCGGCGCAGGCCGGCGGTGTCGATGAGGACGAACGTGCGGTCGCCGCGCTCGAGCACGGTGTCGACCGCGTCGCGCGTCGTGCCGGGGATCTCGCTCACGATCACGCGCTCGCGACCGAGGAGCGCGTTGACGAGGCTCGACTTCCCGACATTCGGGCGGCCGAGGATCGCGACGCGAATGGCGTCGTCCGGGAGCTGCGGGCGTCCTTCCGGCGCGAGCCGCTCGAGCTCCTCGATGATCGAGTCGAGGAGGTCGCCGGTGCCGTTCCCGTGCAGACCCGAGACCGGAATCGGGTCGCCGAGGCCGAGCTTGTGCAGCTCGAGCACGAGCGGCTCGTGCATCGGGTCGTCGATCTTGTTCGCCAGCAGGAACACCGGCTTGCGGGACTCACGCAGGATCTGCGCGACCTCCTCGTCGCCCGGCGTCACGCCCGCCCGCGCGTCGACGACGAAGAGGACGAGATCGGCCTCTTCGATCCCGTCGCGCGCCTGCACGGCGATCGCCTTGGTGAGCGGGGTCTGATCCGCGATGTCGATACCGCCCGTGTCGAGGAGCACGAACCGCCTGTTGATCCACTCGCACACGATCTCCTTGCGATCGCGCGTGACCCCGGACGTCTCGTGGACGACGGCGTCGCGCGTCTCGGTCAGCCGGTTGATGAGCGTCGACTTGCCGACGTTCGGGAACCCGACGATGGCCACCACGCCGAGGAGCGGCGGCGGCGGAGTCGACTCGAGTTGCTCCTCGTCCTCCTCCATGCTCATGGCAACGTCACCTCCCGCGGACGGCCGGCCTCGTGCTGGACGACGAGCCAGTCCCACAGCCGGCGCAGCTCGCGCTCGATCTCGAGTGACGCCTCGCGGTAGCCCTTGCCGCCGCGCGGCAGGCCGTCGAAGCTCATCGGCTCGCCCCAGACGAGCGAGACCGGCGCGAAGTTGCCGAGCTTCCACGACTGCGAGCCGTGGATCGCTCCGCAGATGACGGGCGCTTGTTCTTGCAACGCGACCATCGCGGCACCGGGCTGCACCTCCCCCGGCACGCCGCTCCGCTGGCGCGTCCCCTCGACGAAGACGCCGAGCGCCTCTCCCTCGTGCACGACTTCGCGCATGCGCCGCACGGCATCGCGATCCGACTCGCCGCGGCGCACGGAGATCGTCCCGAATGCACGGATGAACTCGCCGAGACCCGGCACCCGGTGCGCCTCGACCTTCGCGAGGAAGTAGAACGGCCGCGGGGTCGCCCACGCGGCGCATGGGATGTCGATCCAGCTGAAGTGGTTGAACGCGAGGACGACGCCGCCCGCGGGGACGCGCTCGGCGCCGTACGTGCGGAGCCGCGTGGCGATCGCCGCTGCGCCGCCGAACGCGGTACGGCCGAAGGGCCAAAGCACGTCGTGCGTGTTCACGCGACCAAGCGCTGCTGCACGAGCGCCTCGATCCGGTCGACGACGTCGTCGACCTCGAGGTTCGTCGTGTCGATCTCGATCGCGTCCTCGGCGGGCTGCATCCGCGCCGCGTCACTCTCGTCGCGTGCCCGGAGATCGGTGGCGAGCGCGTCGGCGCCGATTCCGGGGCGCTCGGCCATCCGGCGTTGCGCGCGCGCCTCGCGATCGGCGACGAGATACACCTTCACCTCCGCGCCAGGAGCGACGACGGTGCCGATGTCGCGGCCCTCCATGACGACGTTCCCCTCGCCGCCCAGCTCGCGCTGGCGGTCGCGCATGACGTCGCGCACGGCCGAATGACGCGCGACGACGGGAACCATCCGGTCGATGCGCGTCTCTCGGATGCACGGGGTGACGTCGGTGCCGCCGATCCAGACGCGGTCGTCCTCGGGGAACGTCACGGGGTGCTCGCGGGCGAGCTGCGCGAGAGCAGCGTCGTCGCTCAGGTCGAGGCCGCGCTTCATCGCGAGCCACGTGAGCGCGCGGTACATCGCGCCCGTGTCGAGGTAGCGGAAGCCGAGCCGCCCGGCAAGCGCGCGCGCCACAGTGCTCTTGCCCGCTCCCGCGGGCCCATCGATCGCGACGATCATCTCCGCACCACCGAGTCGAGTAGGTCGTAGAAGCCGGGGAAGCTTATAGCGGCGGTGTCGGCTCCCTCGATCGCGACGCCCTCGCGCGAGGCGAGGCCCGCGATGGCGGCGAGCATGGCGATGCGGTGGTCGCCGCGCGCGTCCATCTTCCCGCCCCGCAGCCGGGTGGGCACGCCGGTGATCGTCCAACCGTCGTCGCGCGAGTGGATCCGCGCGCCGAACGACTGCAACCCGTCGGTGACCGCCTCGATCCGGTCGGTCTCTTTCACGCGGAGCTCCCGCGCGCCGCTCACGACCGTCTCGCCGCGCGCGTGCGAGGCGAGGAGCGCGACGAGCGGTAGCTCGTCGACGAGCGACGGGACTTCCTCGGCGGTGATCTCCGTCGCGATGAGCTCGCCCGGCTGCACCTGCACCGACGCGATTGGCTCGCGGCCGATGCGGTCGCGGTTGAAGACGGAGATGCGCGCGCCCATCCGCGCGAGCACGTCGAGCAGGCCGGCCCGGCGCGGATTGACGCCGAGCTCGTGCACCGTGATGTCGCTGCCCGGGATGAGCGCCGCCGCGACGAGGAACGGTGCCGCCGAGGAAAAGTCTCCGGGCACGGCGACCGCGTCGAGCCGAAGCGCTCCCGCCGGCTCGATGGTCACGCTCTTGCCGGTGGTGCGAATCTTCGCGCCCGCGGCTCCGAGCATGCGCTCGGTGTGGTCGCGCGTCGGGACGCGCTCGATCACGGTCGTCGGGCCCGAGGCGTTGAGCCCGGCGAGGAGAATCGCCGATTTCACCTGCGCGCTCGGAACCTCGGGCTCGAGCTCGGCGCCGCGCAACGCGCCCGAGCCGCGGATGACGAGTGGCGCGTGACCGTCAGTCGTCTCCACGTCGGCGCCCATGCGTGCGAGCGGTTCTGCGATGCGCTTCATCGGGCGGGTGCTGAGCGACTCGTCGCCGGTGAGGGTGAACTCGCCGTCCTGGCCGGCGGCGATGCCGGTGAGCAGGCGCATGAGCGTCCCGGAGTTCGCGCAGTCGACCGCGCCGCCGTGCAGGCCGCGCAATCCGACGCCGTGGACGATGAGCTCGTCCTCGCCCACCCACTCGATCTCGACGCCGAGCGCGCGCATCCCGTCGACGGTCGCCTGCGTGTCGCCGGATCGGCCGAAGCCGGTCACGCGCGTCTCGCCCTCGCTGATCGAGCCGATGAGCACGGCGCGGTGGGAGATCGACTTGTCGCCCGGCACGGCGACATGACCGACGACGGCGGTCGCTGGCTCGATCCTCACCCGATCGTGCGGCCCATGAGGGACGCGAACGCGCGGATCTCGTCTGCGAAGTCGGCGAACTCGGAGGTCGGGATCTGCTGTGCCGCGTCGCACAGCGCTTCCTCGGGCCGCGGATGCACCTCGACGATGATCCCGTCGGCACCCGCGGCGACGGCGGCACGCGCAAGCGGCAGGACGAGATCGCGGCGGCCGGCCGGGTGCGACGGGTCGACGATGACGGGCAGGTGCGTCTCGAGCTTGAGGACGGGGATCGCGCCGATGTCGAGCGTGAAGCGGGTGGCCGTCTCGAACGTCTTGATCCCGCGCTCGCAGAGGATCACCTCGGAGTTCCCCTCCTTGACGATGTACTCCGCGGCCATGAGCAGGTCCTCGACGGTGGACGACAGGCCTCGCTTGAGCAGCACCGGCTTCGGGGCGCGCCCGACCTCGGAGAGGAGCGAGAAGTTCGACATGTTGCGCGCGCCGATCTGGATCACGTCGGCGACATCGAGAACCGCCTCGACGTGGCGCGGGTCCATGAGCTCGGTCACGAGCGGCAGGCCGGTCTCCTCGCGCGCCTCGACGAGGATCTTGAGCGCCTCGTCGCCGAGCCCCTGGAACGCGTACGGCGACGTGCGCGGCTTGAACGCGCCGCCGCGGAGCATCGTCACTCCCTGCGCCGCGACGCAACGCGCGGTCTCGAGCGTCTGCTCGCGCGTCTCGACGGTGCACGGGCCGGCGATGAAGCCGAAGTAGCCGTCGCCGATCCGCCGGCCGCGCACCTCGATCACGGTCGGATCCGGGGACAGCTCGCGCGAGACGAGCTTGTACGGCTTGAGGATCGGCAGCACCTGCTCGACGCCGGCAAACCCCTCGAGCGGCAGCGTCGCGAGCAACTCGCGCTCACCGATGGCACCGATGACCGTCGCCTCCCGCCCCGGCGTGACGAACGCCGAGCACCCGGCCTCCTCGAGGCGCGCGACGACCTCATCGACCTGATCCGAGGTCGCGCTCGCTCCCATCACGATCAGAAGCTCAGGTGCGCCGGTAACGCTCATCGACTTCAGTATGCAGCGCGGGAGCTGCATTGACACCGCGCGAGGGCGTGTGCGAGCGTCACCGCGCATGGCCGTCTACCGCGACCTGGAGCTCACCCCGCTTACCGACCCGGCTGATCCCGACGACTGGCGGCCTGGATCCCGGTTCGCGATCGTCGCCGATCCCGACGCCGACATGGCCGTGATCGTGGAGCAGATCGGCGTCGGGGACACGATCCCGCTCCACCGCCACGTCATCGACGAAGTCCTCTTCTACCTCTCCGGCGAGGTCGAAGTGCTGCTCGGGGACGAGACCCACACGGTCCGTGCCGGAGACATGGTGGTCGTTCCCGCCGGCGTCATTCACTCCCAGCGCAACACGGGCGAGTCGGTCGCGGAGATTCGAGCGGTGTTCCCGAGCGCGCGACTCGACATCGAGTACTTCGAGCGCAATCCCGCACCCGGAACCGAGGGCGATGCCCCGCAACCGCCCTTCGTGATCGACACCCACACCGGAGAGATCGCGCCGCATCCCCGCGATTGATCCCGGCCCGGCCGCGGCTCTCGGGCACAATCCCACTCCATGGCCGACGCATCTCCAGCCGCTGAGCCCGCGAAGCCGCGCGTCTTCTCCGGAATCCGCGCGACCGGCGACAAGACGCTCGGGAACTACTCGGGCGGCTACCGCCAGTACGTCGCAACACAGGATCAGGGCGACGCGTTCTTCTGCATCGTCGACCTGCACTCGATCACGACGCCAATCGAGCCGGCAGAGCTGCGCGAGTTCACGCTTTCCGGCGCGGCGATGCTGTTCGCGACGGGCCTCGACCCCGAGCGCTCCACCGTCTTCGCGCAGAGCCACGTCGTTGCCCACGCCGAGGCCGCCTGGCTTTTGAGCGCCGCGACGAGCTTCGGCGAGCTGCGCCGGATGACGCAGTTCAAGGACAAGTCGGAGGGCCAGGACTTCGTCTCCGCGGGTCTGTTCACCTATCCGGTGCTCATGGCGGGGGACATCCTCCTCTACCAGACCGAGATCGTCCCGATCGGCGACGACCAGCGGCAACATCTCGAGCTCACGCGCGACGTCGCGGAGCGGTTCAACCAGCGCTACGGCGCGACGTTCACGGTCCCGCGCGGCGTCTATCCCGAGGAGGGCGCGCGCATCAAGAACCTCCAGGAGCCCGAGCGGCTCATGTCGACGACGCGCGGGGCGCCGCAGGGTGTCGTGCGCATGGTCGACGAGCCCGACGTCGTGCGGAAGAAGTTCAAGACTGCGGTGACGGACTCCGAGACCGAGATCCGCCACGCGCCCGAGACGAAGCCGGGCGTCTCCAATCTCCTCGAGATCATGTCCGTCGCGACCGGCGAGACCGTCGCCGACCTCGAGAAGCGGTACGAGGGCAGCGGGTACGGCCACTTCAAGGAGGACGTCGGCGAGGCGGTCGTCGCTCTCCTCGCCCCGATCCAGGAGCGCTACCGCGACCTGCGCGCCGACGAGCGCGAGCTGCAGCGTCTGCTCGGGGTCGGCGCCGAGAAGGCGCGCCGGGCGTCGGAGCCGACGCTCGAGGCGATGTACGAGCGGATGGGATTCGTCAAGGCTGAGGCTGGGCGGTTCTTCGGAGCTGCTCGACCTCGCGGGCTGTGAGCTCGCGCCACTTCCCCGCCTCGAGCCCGTCGAGCGTCAGCCCCGCATAGGCGCTCCGATGGAGGCGCTTGACCGGGTGGCCGACCGCCTCGAGCATCCGTTTCACCTGGTGGTTCCGTCCCTCGTGGAGGATGAGCTCGACGCGGCTCGAGCCGACGAGGCGCACCTGCGCGGGCGCGGTCGGCCCGTCCTCCAGCTCCACGCCATTGCGTAGCGCCGCGAGGGCGGCCTCGCCCGGGGTGCCCTCGACCTCGGCGACGTAGGTCTTCTCGACGCCGTAGCGCGGGTGGGCGAGCCGGTGCGCGAGCGGGCCGTCGTTCGTGAGGAGGAGCGCGCCGGTCGTGTTGACGTCGAGGCGCCCGACCGGGACGACGCGCGGCTCGAGCGGGACGAGGTCGACGACCGTGGGCCGCCCCTGCGGGTCGCTCGCCGTCGTGACGACGCTTTGCGGCTTGTGGAGGAGGACGTACGCGAGCCGCTGCCGCGCGACGTCCTTCCCATCGACTGCCACGCGGTCGCCCTTGCCGACGACGGTGTTCAGCTGGCCGGGAGCGCCGTTGACTGTGACGCGGCCGGCCTTGATGAGCTCGTCGGCGCGGCGACGTGAGGCGACGCCCGCGCGGGCGAGGTAGGCGTTGAGGCGCATTGCTCGGAGACTAGACCGGAGCTCAGACCTGTCCGTTCGAGCCACGTCCGAATGTCTGACAACAAGACGTGGCCGCTTGGGCCATGTCCGGCGCTCCGAGAGCGCATGGTTACGCCATCGATGTCCCGTCGGGACACGTCTTGTTGTCTGACACCTGGACGTGTCCGTTTAGGCCATCCGCCGGCCCTTGCTGACGACGAGCCTGACCTTCGTTCCGCCGGGCCACACCGTGCCGCCGACGGGCTTTTGCGAGATGACCCTTCCCCGTCGAATCACGCGCGAGAAGACCCGGCGCACGCTCCCCACGCTGCAGCCCGCTGACGTGATCGAGACCTTCGCCGCCGCGAGGCGCCTGTTCCGGAGCTTCGGCACGTGGCAGGTCAGCGTCGGATAGAGCGTCGAGATCGCGCCGACGTCGTCTTGGCCGAGCGTCCTGCGGGTCACGCCCGAGCCGAGCGTCGGAAACATCACTGCGGCGGGGTCGGCCGAATGCGCCAAGCCGGCCACGTGTCCGTCCTCGTGCGTGAGGACGCTCTCGAGGTCGTAGGCGCCGGACGGCGGGGCCTCCGCCGCGTTCGACCATGTGACGTTCCCGTTGATCACGATGTCGGCGTCGATGAGCCCGCCGGTCGTGGAGTTGAAGAATGTCGACGTCAAGGCAAGGACTCCGGGCGGGAACCGTTCCGGGTCGGTCGACCAGCCGACGACGTTCACGTGGTCGAAGACGCCCGGCTCGGCGGTGCTCGTTCCCGCCGTTTGGAGGCGGAAGCTCGAGCCCGGCACGGCGCTCCACGTCGCCGCCGAGATCGCCAACGTCTCGCCGCCGGATCCCGTCGGATCTCCAGTGGCGTCGTACAGCTGCTGGACGGTGTCGTTTGTCGGGTCGTGATCGAGGAACCGCATCCACTTCTGTCCCGCGAACGCGAACACCGGCGCGGCGTGCTCGGCGCGAAGAGCCGCCGTCCGGGCAGCCGCGACGGACCGGCCACGCGGCACGGCGAGGAGCATCGAGACAAGCGCGGGCCGGCCGTCTCTCCGCGCCACTCCGGTCACCTCCACCAGCCGCGACGGCGCGGCCGCCGATGACGTGGCCCCGAGAGCCGCGAGCACAAGCACGACCAGCGACGCGATCCCTTTCACGCGAGGCAAGGATACGCCGGGCCCGGGCGAAGGCAATGCCCGCGGGTCTAGGCGGTGCGCTTCTCGGCGACCGTCTCGAGGCGCTCGCGGATCGCCGCGGTGTCCTCGCCGACGTCGTCGAGGCGCGGCAGCTCCGACAGGCTCTCGAGGCCGAAGATGCGCTCGAAGAGCGGAGTCGTGCGGTACCGGATCGCGCCGCCTCCCGACTCGCGTCCCGCCTCGGCGACGAGACCGCGCTCGAGGAGGTTCGCCACCGCGGAGTCGGCCGCGACGCCGCGGATACGCGCGATGTCGGGACGCGAGCATGGGCCGAGGTACGCGACGATCGCGAGCGTCTCGAGCGCCGCCTGCGAGAGGTTCCGCTGCGCGGGCCGCTCGAAGAGCCGCGCGCACGCGGCTGCCTCGGCGCGCGCGGCGCGGAACGCCCAGCCGCCGGCGACGTGCTCGAGCACGATGCCGCTCCGTCCCTCGGCGAAGCGCTCGCCGACGAGATGCAGGGCCTCCTCGATCTGCTCCGGATGCGCGTCCGCCGCGCCCGCGAGCTCGTCGAGCGAGAGCGGCGCCGAGGCGACGACAAGCAGCGCCTCGACGGTGCGCGAGAGCTCGTCGAGCGGATGGGAGGCGACTAGGCGGAGCGGAGATTCCATTCGGAGGTCCTTTCATCTGGGATGGCTTTCTCCTCCGCGCTTCGGAGGACACGGATCGGGGCGAACGGGGCGGCCTGCTCGAGCACGAGCTCGCCCGAGCGCCGCAGCTCGAGCACCGCGAGGAACGCGGAGGCCTGCTCGAGCCGGGTCAGCTCGCGCACCTCGGTGTCGAAGTCGAAGCGCGAGCGGCGGCGCAGCACGGCGCGGAACCGCTCGAGGAACTGCGAGACCGGCGGGAAGTTGAGCGCCATGTGCCGGAGCGAGACCTGCGGCGGCTCCGTCGCGAGCAGACGCAACACAGCACCGAGCTGCGCCGGATCCTGCGGCGCGAGTGGCGTCTCGACCTTCGGCGCGAGCGGCGCCGGGCCGAGCCGGAAGAACCGGTCGCCCTCCGCGGCGAGCCGCTCCCGCAGCCACGCGGCGGCTTCCTTCGCGCGCCGGTACTCGGCGAGCCGCCGTGCGAGCTCCTCGGCGGCCTCCTCGGGATCGAGCTCTGCGAGCTCGGCGTTCTCGTCGGGAAAGAGCGCGCGCGCCTTCAGCTCGAGCAGCGCGGCGATGAGGACGAGAAACTCCCCACACGCCTCGAGGTCGAGCTCCTCGCGCTCGGCGAGTCGCTCGAGGAACGTCGCGACGATCCCGGCAAGGTCGACGTCCCGCAGATCGAGCTCCTCCTTGAGGACGAGCGCGAGCAACAGGTCGAACGGCCCCTCGAAGGCGTCGAGGTCGAGTTCCAGCTCCCGCACGGAGATTCCCGCTCCGGCGCCGGCAAAGCCGACGCCTGCGCTATTTGTCGGCTCCGTCGAGCCTACGCCGGTCATGCGCGGGACGGTACTGCTGCTACCGGACGCGGCCCTTCGGGACGGCCATGGTCGGCCCGGTCTCGATCTTCCGCGGCTTCGGCCTCGACTCGGAGCGCTCGGCCGGATCGGACGGCTCGCGGATGAACTGCCACCAGATGAAGAACGCCACCGCGGCGATCCACAGGACGATCGAGACCCAGAAGTTGATCCGCATGCCGAAGAGGTGGCTCGACGGGTCGATCCGCAGGACTTCCTCGAACGTGCGGAACGTCGTGTACCAGACGACGTAGAGCGCAAAGAGCGCGGGCCGCCTGAGGCGGAACCGCCTGTCGATGAAGAGCAGCACGCCGACGCCGGTGAGATCCCAGAGGAACTCGTAGAGGAACGTCGGGTGGAAGTAGCCGTACGGCCCGATCGCCTGGTAGCGCGGATCGAGAGTCGCCTCGTGGATCGTGTCGATGCGAAGGCGCCACGGAAGGCTCGTCGGCTTCCCGAAAAGCTCCTGGTTCCAGTAGTTGCCCCAGCGGCCGATGCCCTGGGCGAGGAGAAGGCCGGGCGCGACGGCGTCCATCATCAGGCGGACGCTGTTACCGGAGCGGCGGACGACCCACGCGCCGGCGAGAACGCCGACGGGGATCGCGCCCCAGATCCCGAGCCCGCCGTCCCACACGGCCGCGAAGCCGTACCAGTGCTGGTGAATCGTCTGATCCTGGTTCCAGCTCGTGAGGTCGTGATACGCGCGCGCCCCGATGATCCCGGCGATGACGCCCCAGAGCGACATGCGGAAGATGAGATCCCAATCCCCGCCCCACCGAACCCAGCGCCGGCCGGTCAGCCAGATGCAGGCGGCGATGCCGATGAGCAGCATCAAGCCGTACATGTGGAGCGTGAAGTGCGAGAACAGATGGAACGAGCCGGACGACGGCGAGGGGATGTAGGCGAGGAGCGCAGTCATACGGCCGCGAATGTAGCCGACGCGCGAACTCGTCGTAATGCTGAGCTGCGGCCTCGGGTGCCGGCGCGAGACCGGCACCCGAGCCGCTCACTCAGCTAGTACGAGAGAACACAGCCTCCCTGGCCGCTGTTGAAGGCGTTGCTCCACAGCGACTGCACGGGGAAGGTGCCGGTCGACAGCCTGACGTTGGCGCTCGCGCCTTGTCCGGACGCGATCCAGGCGCACTTGTCGCCGTTCTCGGCACCGCCGCCGTCGAGCCAGCCCCCGTTCGGGTACTGGTCGGTGATCGTCTCGGCGAGCTCGTGACCGCCGACGATCGTGATCCCGGCGTTCGGGCCGAGACCGTTGTAGTTCGCTCCGCACGACGCACCGGCATCGGTGATGTACGGGAGGTTCGTGTAGGCGATGTTCCCGTACGCCGACGAGGTCGAGCTGTGCCACGCGCAGTACTGCGACCCGAAGCCCGACGCGCTGTTGCCGGTCGCCGTCGCGATCACGTACTGCGTCGTGTTGTTCGAGCCGGCACCGGTGTTGCCGAAGTGCGCCGCCGCGCGAACCGCCTCGGCGGCCAGCTGCGACTGGCTCGGCCTCGACGGGGCCGCCGTCCCATTGTCGGACCAGGTCCCTGCGAGAATCCCGGACGGGTTGCCCGCGGCCTGGCCGGCTCCGTTACAGAAGACCGTCCCGCTCGCGACGCCCTGGCAGTACTGCGTGACGCTGTTCAGCCACGGGCTGCCGCCGACTCCGCTGAGGAAGTTCTGGAAGATGCCGGCCTCACCCGACGGGTCGTTGCCCGTCCACTGCGAGCCCCAGAACACGAGGTACACCTTCGGTGCCGTCTCGACACCGATCCCACCTACGCCGCCGCGGTAGGAGAGATTGCTGGAACCGCCGCCGTGCCCGTGTCCCGCGTTCGAGTGCGCGGGCCGTGGCTTCATCATGCTCACCGTTGCGTGCGCGTTCGTGCTCGCGATCCGGCCGCTGGCCGACGCTGACGACAGAGCAGTCGCGAGCGCCGCGGACGCGACGAGAACCCCCACGAGCGCACCAGACAAAGAGCGCCTTCCCTTCACGTCTTCCTCCTTGACGAAGTACCGGACAAGAGCCTAGGAACGTAGACGCTAAGTCGCGTGTTTGCAACCCGCAAGAGAAGCGCTCGCGACCTACAGGACAGCTGCCTCGCCGAGCAGGTGCCGGACCTCGGCGAAGAAGTCGGGCTGCGGGTCGACGCGGTACTCAGGGCCCAGCTCGAGGAGCTTCGGGCCGACCGAGGTGACGAGGTCGACGTACACCGGCGCCTCCCCGGGGAAGTCGCGGACGACTCCCGCTAGCTCGCGGATCACGCCGGCGCGGGCGGCACGCGCGTCGACCTTGAGCCGCACCTCACGCCGTTCCGGGGTCGCCTCGAACGGAACCACCTCGAGCGCGACGAGCTTCGTCTCCCCTTGCTGCTTGTGGTCGACGCGGCCCTTGACGACTAGCACGGCGTCGGAGACGAGCAGGTCGCGCGCCGCCGCGTACGTCGAGTTGAAGACGACGACCTCGATCGAGCCGGTGACGTCCTCGAGCTGGACGAACGCCATCGGATCGCCCTTCTTCGTCATCGTCGTCCGTTGCGCGGCGACCATGCCTCCGACGAGGACGATGTCGCCCTCCCGCCGCCGTTCGAGCTCGGAGATGACGCAGTCGGTCTTACGGCGCAACTGGTCCCGGATGGCGCTGAGCGGATGCTCGGAGACGTAGAGGCCGAGGCTCTCCTTCTCGAGCCGCAGCAGGTCGGCCTTCTCGTACTCGCCCTCGGGGATCGTGGCGTGATGCCGTTCGCCGGCAGCCGCGGGTGTGTCGCCGAGGTCGAAGATCGACGCCTGGCCGAGAAGGCGATCGGAATGCTGCCTCGAGCCGAAGGAGAGCGCGTCCTCGAGCACCGACAGCATCCCCTTGCGCGAGGCGTTCGTCGAGTCGAACGCGCCGCAGTTGACGAGCGACTCGAGCGCGCGCTTGTTCGCGACGGACGGGTCGACGCGCTCGGTGAAGTCCCAGATCGAGGTGAACGGCCCACCCTCCTCGCGCGCCGCGACGATCGCGCGGCAGGTAGCCTCGCCGACGTTCTTCACCGCGTTCAGGCCGAAGCGGATCTTGCCGCCAACGACGGCGAAGTCGACCTGCGACTCGTTGACGTCGGGCGGCAGCACCTCGATGCCGAGCTCGTCGCATGCGGCGACGTAGAACGGAACCTTGTCCTTCGTGCTCATGACCGACGAGATGAGCGCGGCCATGTACTCGCACGGATGGTTGGCCCGGAGCCACGCGGTGCGGTACGCGATGAGGGCGTAACACGCGGCGTGGGACTTGTTGAAGGAGTAGTCCTGGGACTTCTCCATGTCGGCCCACAGCTGGTGCGCGACTCCGGCTGCGGTCCCGCTCTCGGCGCAGCCCTCGAGGAACTTCCCCTTGAGCGACGCCATGAGCGAGTGGATCTTCTAGCCGATCGCCTTGCGGAGATCGTCGGCCTCGGCGGGCGAGAACCCGGCGATCCGCTTCGCGATCTCCATGTACTGCTCCTGGTAGATGCAGATCCCGAAGGTGTCTTTCGTGATCGGCTTGAGGCGCTCGTCGGGGTACGTGACCTGCTCGCGGCCGTTCTTGCGCGCGGCGTAGCTCGGGATGTACTGCATCGGGCCCGGGCGGTAGAGCGCGACGAGGGCTATGAGATCCTCGAAGACCGTCGGCTTGACCGAGCGCAGCGCCTCGCGCATCCCGGAGCCCTCGAACTGGAAGACGCCGATCGACTCGCCCCGCGTGAGCATCGCGTACGTCTTCTTGTCGTCGAGCGGGATCGCCGTGATGTCGAGGCCCGGGATCAGCTCGACGGCCTTGTCGATCACGTCGAGGTTGCGCAGGCCGAGGAAGTCCATCTTGAGCAGCCCGAGCTTCTCGATCGTCGTGCCGTCGAACTGGGTCACGACTTCCTGGTCGGCGCCCTTCTGCTGGAGCGGGACGAGGTTCATGAGCGGCTCGGCGCCGATCACGACCGCCGCGGCATGGATGCCGTCCTGGCGGGTCAGGCCCTCGAGCGGGCGGGCGAGGTCGAGGATCTCCTTCGCGACCGGGTCGGCGTCGACCTCGCGCCGCAGCTCCGTTCCCGGCTTGAGGCAGTCCTCGAGGGTCTGGCCCGGGCCTTCCGGGATGAGCTTCGCGATCTTGTCGACGACGCCGTACTGCACCTCGAGCACCCGGCCGGCGTCGCGGACGGCGGCGCGGGCGGCCATCGTCCCGAACGTGATGATCTGCGCGACGCGGTCGCGGCCGTACTTCTCCCGCACGTAGTTGATTACGCGCTCGCGGCCTTCGACGGCGAAGTCGATGTCCATGTCGGGCATCGACTTGCGTCCCGGGTTGAGGAAACGCTCGAAGAGCAGCTCGTACCGAATCGGGTCGAGGTCGGTGATCTCGAGGCAGTACGCGACGAGGGAGCCCGCCGCCGAGCCGCGGCCCGGGCCGACCGAGATCCCGTTCCGCTTCGCGAAGCCGACGAAGTCGGCGACGATGAGGAAGTAGTCGGAGAAGCCCATCTCCTTGATCGTCTTGAGCTCGAACTGGAGACGCTCGCGATGCTCGGGGCTGACCGTCCCGTAGCGCTTCGTGGCGCCGGCATCGACGAGCTCGACGAGGTACTCGAACGCGTCCCGGCCGTTCGGCGTGTCGAACTTCGGTAGCAGGATGCGGTCGAGCTCGATCTCGACATTGCACCGCTCGGCCACCTCGAGAGTGCGCCGCATCGCGTCGTCGAGGCCGGGGAAGTCGAGCGCCATCTCCTCGGGCGTCTTGAAGTAGAAGTGGTCGGTCTCGAAGCGCCAGTGGTTCGGGTTCTTGAGCGAGTCGCCCGACTGGATGCAGAGCAACGCCTCGTGGGCGCGCGCATCCTCGGCGCGGAGATAGTGGACGTCGCCCGTCGCCACGGTCGGCAGGCCGCGCTTGCCGGCGAGCGCCACGAGCTCGGGCATGATCCGCGCCTGCACGTCGAGGTGCGCGTTCTGCAACTCGACGTAGACCTGGTCCCGGCCGAAGATCTGCTCGAGCCGGTCGAGCTCGGCCTCCGCGTCGGCGGGACGGCTCTCCTCGAGCGCCTTGCACACGCGACCTGAGAGGCAGCCTGACAGCGCGATCAGGCCCGCGCCGTGCGTGGAGAGGAGCTCCCAGTCGACGCGCGGCTTGTAGTAGTAGCCCTCGAGGTAGCCGAGCGACGAGAGGCGGATGAGGTTCGCGTAGCCCTCGTTCGACTCGGCGAGGAGCGTGAGATGCGCCTGGCCCTTCTGCTGCGCGTGCCGGTCGTCGGTGACGTAGACCTCGCAGCCGATGAGCGGCTTCACTCCTTCGGCGCGCGCCGCCTTGTACAGGCCGACCGCGCCGGCGAGCGAGCCGTGGTCGGTGAGGCCGACCGCCGGCATCTCGAGCTCGGCCGCGCGCTTCGCGAGGTCCGGGATCCGGCATGCCCCGTCGAGGATCGAGTACTCCGAGTGGACGTGAAGGTGGACGAAGGGCGCTTCGGGCACGGGCTCCGATCGTAACGCCGTGCCCGGAGGACACCCGATTACGCGTTCTTAGCGGGCTCCAATGTCCAGCTGGAAGACTCCCGGCGTGCCCGGGCGCCGCCTTCCGCTGCTCGCCCTCGTCGTCGCCGTGCTCGTCGCGGTCGTCGCGCTGGTCGCGCACGGACGGCCGCTCGCCTCCGGGGCCGGCCACGGAGGTCTCTCGGCGAGCTTCTGGGACTACACGCTCACGACGGCGATCATCGCCGGGGCGCTCGGCGCGCTCGCCCTCGTCACGGTGCTCGCCGCGGGAGTGCCGGGCGGGAAGAAATTCACTCCACCCCCGCATACGCGAGCGTTGATGGTCATCCCGGCACTCGCCGGCTTCGTCGCCATCGCGTTCGCGCTTCGCCACTTCCTCCACTTGCGGCACGGGGCCTTCGGCGGCGACACGCCGAACGGCGCTGGTGGCGTGGAGACCGCGGTGCCATCGACGTCGCCGTCGACGCCCCTGCGCTTTCGCTGGGAGGAAGCGATCCCCGTGCTCGGGCTGCTGCTGCTCGTCGGGATGATCCTCTTCACGACGACGCGACGCCGCGGACGGCCGAACTGGGGCAAGCTCGGAGCTCCCGAGGCGCTCGCAGCCGCGCTGGACGAGTCCCTCGACGATCTCCGCGCCGACCCCGACCTGCGGCGCGCGATCATCGCCGCGTACGCGCGCATGGAGACGGCGCTCGGCGCGGCCGGCGTGCCCCGCCGCGCGGCCGAGGCCCCGCTCGAGTACCTCGAGCGCGCGCTCCTCAAGCTTGACCTCAGCCGGGGGTCTGTGCACCGTCTCACCGATCTCTTCGAAGGGGCTAGGTTCAGCCACCATGAGCCCGAGGCGTCGATGAGGGATGAAGCCGTCGAGGCGCTCGAGGCGGTCCGCGACGAGCTGCGGGCGCCGGCCGAGTTGGCCGCATGAGGACCACGCTGCGGCGCTGCTTGTGGGTGGCGGCGGCGACTGCCGTCCTCGTCGCCCTGCTCGCGTCCAACGCTCTGCCGGCTTCCCGGGCGGTCGCCATCTGGGTCGTCATGCTCACGGCGATCGCCCTCCGCGAGCTCGTCCGGAGCCTCGACCGGAGCGACGAGCCGAAGAGCGGCTTCGAGCGCGTCCTCCTCCAGCGGAACGTGCCCGCTCCCGAGACATCGGTCTACGCCCCGATGGAACGGGAGATCGATCTCGCCACCGCGACCGCCGACCACGCGCATCGCCGTCTCGTCCCACTTCTCCGCGCCGCCGCGGCATCGCGTCTCGCCATGCGCCACGGCATCGACCTCGAGCGCCGGCCGGACCGCGCGCGGGAGCTGCTCGACGACCAGACGTGGGAGCTCGTGCGTCCCGACCGGCCGGTGCCGCCGAACCGCCATGCGCCGGGCCCGCGGCGCGACGAGATTGCCGCGGTCGTGGCGCAATTGGAGGCGCTATGACCGACCTCGCGGAGCTGCGCCGGCGCGCGGAGGAGATCCTCGCCGAGGTCGAGAAGGCGATCGTCGGCAAGCGCGAGCCGCTCGAGCTCATCCTCCTCGCGCTGCTCAGCGACGGCCATGTCCTCCTCGAGGACTACCCGGGCCTCGCGAAGACGCTCATCGCGCGCTCGTTCGCGCAGGCGACGTCGCTGAAGTTCGCGCGCATCCAGTTCACGCCGGATCTCATGCCCGGCGACGTGACCGGCTCCCAGATCTTCGACCAGCGGACGACGGACTTCGCGTTCCGACCCGGCCCGGTCTTCGCCAATCTTCTCCTTGCCGACGAGATCAACCGCGCACCGCCGAAGACGCAGGCCGCGCTGCTCGAGGCCATGCAGGAGCGGCAGGTGACGATCGAGAACACGACGCACCGGCTCGACCCGCCGTTCCTCGTCCTCGCGACGCAGAACCCGATCGAGTACGAGGGGACGTACCCGCTGCCCGAGGCGCAGCTCGACCGCTTCCTCGTGCGGATCTCGATCGGCTACCCCGCCCGCGACGACGAGATCGAGATGCTCGAGCGGCGCCTCCAGCGCGGCGTGGACGAGGTCGAGCTCGAGCCCGTGATCGATGCCGAGACGCTCGTCGGGCTGCAGCAGGCGCTCGAGCAGGTGCACGTCTCCGACGCGATCGAGGGCTACGTCGTCGACCTCGTGCGCGCGACGCGCGAATCGAACCGGCTTGCCGTCGGCGCGAGCCCGCGCGGCAGCATCGCGCTCCTCAAGCTCGCGCGCGCGAAGGCGGCGGTTGCGGGCCGGGACTTCGTCACGCCCGAGGACGTGAAGGCGGTCGCCGTGCCCGCGCTTGCGCACCGGCTCATGGTGCGGCCGGAGCTCTGGGTGCAGCGGCTGCGTTCCGAAGACGTCGTGCTCGAGGCGCTCGACACCGTGCCGACGCCCCCGGCAGAGGATCTGCCGAGGCCCGCCGTCGCGTGACGCGGTTCACGGCTCAGCGCCTGCCGGTGTACGCGGCCCTCGCCGCGTCCGGCTTGATCGCGGGCCTCGCGCTCGGACGAGTCGAGCCCATCGCTCTCTCTGCGCCCTTCGTCCTCGCCCTCCTCGCCATCGTCACCGCGCGGGAGCCGCAGATAACGGCACGCCTGTCCCTCGACCGGGATCGCGCGATCGAAGGCGAGGACGTCACTGCGTTCATCGACCTCGCCGCGACGGGCGGAAACGCCCGGCTCGAGCTGCTCGTCCCGCTTCCCGCGCAGCTGTCCTCGCCCCACAACGCGGCCCGCGCGCTGCTCCTCCGCGACGGCGAGCCGCAGCGCGTAGAGCTCGCGCTCCGGTGCGAGCGCTGGGGCGCCGTCCTCGTCGGGCCGCTGCTCATCCGCGTGCGAAGCCCGCTCGGGATGCGCTCGTGGGAGGCGCAGGTCGGCGGGCGCCACTCGCTCCGCATCTACCCGACCGAGGAGACGCTCCGCTCGCTCGTGCCCGCGCTCGACACGCAGGTGTTCGCCGGGAACCAGATCTCGCGTGCGCGCGGCGAGGGGATCGAGTTCGCGGATCTCCGCGAGTGGCAGCCCGGCGACCGCATCCGCCGCGTCAACTGGCGGGCGACGGCGCTCCGCGGCTCGCTCTGGGTCAACGAGCAGCATCTCGAACGGAACACCGACGTCGTTCTCTTCCTCGACACGTTCGCCGAGGTGCGGGAGCTGGCGCGCACGACGCATCTCCGCGCTGTCCGCGCGGCGGCGAGCCTCGCGCACGGCTATCTCCAGCGGAAGGACCGTGTCGGCCTCGTCGGCTTCGGCGCATTCGTGTCGTGGTTCCCGCCGCAGCTCGGCATGCGGCAGCTGTACACGATCGTCGACCACCTGCTCACGAGCGAGATCGCGGAGAGCTACACCCGGCCGGGCGTCAGCCTCCTGCCGCCGCGGACACTGCCGCCGAAAGCGCTCGTCATCGCGCTCACTCCCCTCTTCGACAACCGCATCGCGCGAGCTCTGCTCGACCTGCGCGGCCGGGGCTACGACCTCGTCGTGATCGAGATCGCGACGCCGGAGGCCGCGGAGCCCGGCGACGACGCCTCCGCCCCGCTCGCCGAGCGCCTCTGGCGGCTCTCCCGCGAGGCCCTCCGCTGGCAGTTCGCCGAGGTCGGCGTGCCCGTTGTCACCTGGCGCGAGGGCGAGCCCCTCGCCGTCCCGATCGAGGAGGTGAACTCATCCAGGCACCTCGCCCGGCCCGCGTGACGACCGCCGCCGGCGCCGTTGCTGCGTACGGCGGAGTCATCGCTCTCGTGCTTCCCCGTGCGGGGGCGCATCTCGTGGAGCTCGCGCCCGGCGCGGGCGCCGGCCTTGCGCTCGTTCTCGCTGCGCTGGTGACGGACGGACGCGGGCTCGGCGTGGCGCTCTGGCTCGGCGGCGCGACGTATGTCGCGTTCCTCGTTGCTGCGCATTCCGGGATCGACGGCGCGGCTCCGCTCGTCGCGGTGCTGCTCCTCCTGTGCGGCGAACTCGCCACGTGGTCCCTCGACGAGCGCTCGCGGATGCGGACGGACGCGGGCCTGATCTGGCGGCGCGGTGGCGCGGTCGGCCTGCTCGCCCTCGGAGGGCTCATGCTCGCCACGCTCTCGGTCGTGCTCGGCGCGGCCCCGTCCGCCCACGGCCTCGTGTTCACGTTCCTCGGAGCGATCGCAGCCATCGCGGCGGCCGGCACGGGGATCCTGCTCGCGCGGCGCTGAGGCTAGGGCGCGCCGGTCGTGCGACGCGTGGGATAGATCGCGGCAGCGACGGCGAGGCTCAGGATTACGAGGGCGATGGCGATCGGGAACTCCCACGGCGAGGTCGGAGGCGGCGTGAGAGCGTCGAGCACCGACTGGGGGATCTTCGGCCCGCCGCCCGGTGTGTGCACGTTCCCGCTACCGATCCGCTCCATGAACGTGAAGAGCAGAGCGAAGAGGCCGAAGCAGAGAACGAGCCCCGCGAGCGCTCTCCGAACCGCGGATGCCACGACGGCGGTCATGCGGCCGTATGCGCCGTCACGCGGCGGCGGGCCGGGTAGATCAGAGCTGCGACGAGGAGGCTCGCAATCGCAATGCCGATGACGATCGGGAGATCCCCCGACGATCGCCGAACGTACGTGGCCGCGCATTCGTTCATCAGAAGGCTCGGCCGGCTGCGACATGCAGCCATCTGAACGTCGCCGAGCGCGAGGAACGGAAGAACGAAGAAGCCCACGCAGACGACGAGTCCCGCAAGCCCTCTCCGGAACGCCGATGCGACGACACGCGTCATCGCCGGAAGGCTACTACTCGACGGCGTAGGCCATGAGAATCGCGTCGACGTATCCGCCGTCGCCGCGCCGGTAGTGCGCTTTGCGGTAGCCCTCCCGCTCGAAGCCGAACGCCTCGTACAGCGCGATCGCGGCCTCGTTCCAGGGGAAGACGTGGAGCTCGAGCTTGCGCACTCCGGCGCTGCGGGCCCAGCCCACCGCTGCCTCGAGCAGCGCTCTCCCCACGCCCTGTCGCCGGAATCCGATCGAGACCATCAGGCCGACGTCGGCGACGTGTGAGCTCGCGGGATGCGGGTCGCGCCCAACGGAGAGGCGGCCCACGAGCACGCCGTCGTCCCGCTCGGCGACGAAGACGGCGGCGTGCGCGTAGCGGCGGAGCGCCTTGAGATAGCGGCGTTCGTCGCCGGCGTTCCTCCACTCGCCGGCGATGCTGATGAGCCAGCCCTCTGGCTCGGAGCTCACGGCGTCGGCGAGCCGCGCGAGCTGCTCGGCATCGGACGGATCGGCTTGGCGGACGCGAAAACTCACGCCCCGAGCGTACGCTTGCCGCATGCTGGCGCGGCCCAATGTCGGTCGTTAAAGGTGAGGCGCTCGTCGCCGCCCTGGCCGCCGGCTTCGTCGCGGCGTTGCTCGCGTGGCTCGGGCCGCCGGGCACCGATTTCGCAGCGCACGCGTACGAGCGCG
>JAWVDC010000142.1:0-35572 GCA_033857715.1 Gaiellaceae bacterium
GATCGTCGCGAGCGGCTCGAGGCCGCGCCGCCGCGCGTACTCCTCGGAGCAGACGATCACGCACGAGGCGCCGTCGTTCACGCCCGGCGCGTTGCCGGCGGTGACCGTGCCCTCCGGATCCATGACCGGCTTGAGCGAGGCGAGCTTCTCGAGTGTCGTGTCGCGCCGCACTGCCTCGTCGGCCGTCACCTCTCCGACGGCGACGATCTCGTCGTCGAAGAGCCCCGCGTCCTGTGCCGCCGCCGCGCGCTGCTGCGAGCGGAGCGCCCACGCGTCCTGCTCCTCGCGCCCGATGCCTAGCTCGCGAGCGACGCCGGCCGCCTGCACGACCATGTGCTTCTCGTCGAACGTCGAGCGCAGTCCGTCCCAGATCATGAGATCGACGAGCGCCCCGTCGCCCATCCGGTAGCCCTGGCGCGCCTTCGGCAGCGCGTACGGCGCGTTCGTCATCGACTCCATCCCGCCCGTGACGACGACCTCGACGTCGCCGGCGCGGATCATCGAGTCGGCGATCTCGACCGCGCGGATCGAGGAGGCGCACACCTTGTTGATCGTGTCGGAGGGGACGTCGATCGGGATCCCGCCGCCGACTGCGGCCTGACGCGCGGGCGCCTGGCCGGCGCCGGCCTGCAGAACCTGGCCCATGATCACGTAGTCGACCTCGCCCCCCTCGAGGCCGATCCGCTCGAGCGCGGCACGGATCGCGATCGCGCCGAGCTCGGTCGCGGCGTAGCCGGCGAGGCCGCCGCCGAGCTTCCCGAACGGCGTGCGGACGGCGGAGACGATGACCGAGCGGCTCACGCTTTGAGGTTAGCCCGTGAAGGTCGTGCCGGGCTCGAGGCTCTGCGCGAACGCGACCACGAGCTGCACCGCACGCTCGAGGTCCTCGAGGTCGAGCATCTCGATCGGCGAGTGCATGTAGCGGAGCGGCACGGAGACGACTCCGGTCGGAACGCCGGCGCGGCTCAGGTAGACGGCGTCCGCGTCGGTCGACGTCGAGCCGCGGGGCGAGACCTCGACCGCGACCGGTATGCCCTCCCGCTCGGCCGTGTCGTACAGCAGCTCGAAAACGTCCTCGTGGATCGACGGTCCGCGGGAGATCGTCGGGCCGCCGCCCATGAGCACCTTCCCCTCGTCGTCCGGATCGCCGCCGCGCACGTCGGTCGCGTGGGTGACGTCGATCGCGATGGCGACGTCCGGCTCGATCGCGAACGCGGCCGTGCGCGCACCGGCGAAGTCTCCGACCTCCTCCATCACCGCGGCGACGGCGATCACGTCGCCGGGCGCGCCTCCGGCTTCGGCGATTCGCCGGGCGGACTCGAGCGCGACGTAGCAGCCCATCCTGTTGTCGAACGCGCGCGAGACGACGCGATTGCCCTGCAGGGCGAGTGGCGCGCCATGCCAGATGACGTTGTCGCCGGGACGGATGAGGCTGCGCAGCTCGTCGGCGTCCTTCGCTCCGACGTCGAGGAAGAGATCGTCGCGCTCGACCGGCTTGCGGTCCGCGCCCGCTTTTCGCTTTTGCTCCTTCCGCGCAACCACGCCCGGGACCGGCCCATTCCGCGTCAGAACGTCCACGCGCTGGCCGACCATCGCCGTGGGGTCCCACCCGCTCCCCGGTCGCACCGCGGCGAGTCCGTCCTCTCCGAGATTCGTGACGACGACGGCGATCTCGTCGATGTGTCCCACGAGCGCAAGCGAAGGCCCTCCCCCCGTACCCGGCACACGCACCCACGAATTGCCCAGAGCGTCGGAGGAGACTTCCCCCACGGGTGCGGCCGCCTCTCGCCAGACGGCGGCAGCTGCGCGTTCCTGCCCGGAGGGGCCGGGCGTCGTCAACAGGCGCTCGAGAAGCTCCGGAAGCGGCACGACTCGAATTTATCTGCGTCATGCCTGGTCGCTTCGGTTGTAGCGTCCCGCGCGTGCAGCTTCGGACGCTTCCCGATAGCTACGCAGTCGTGCGCCTCGAGCCCGGCGCCGATCTGCCGGAGTGGGTCGACGCGGGGCCGTTCCGGTCGGTGACGCGAACGGAGCACGAGGTGTCCGTCGTCTGCCGCGACCCCGACGTGCCGGAAGGCGAGAGCGTGGACCGCGGGTGGACCGTGCTCGAAATGATCGGGCCGCTGGACTTCTCTCTCACCGGCGTCATCTCGTCGCTCGTCGAGCCGCTCGCCGCGGCCGAAGTCCCGATCTTCGTCATCTCGACGTTCGAGACGGACTACGTCCTCGTCCGCTCGTCCGATCTCGCCCGCGCCGCGGACGCGCTCGAGGGAGCGGGGCACGAGTTCGTGGCCTAGGCGTGCTGTACGAGCCTGAGCGATTCGAGCCGCTCACCGACGAGCGGTGGGACGAGGCTCGTGTGCGCGACGCCATCGCGGCCGTCGTGAGCGATGTCGACGCAGCGTTCGAGGGAGATGCTCTGTGGCCGGCCGACCTTTGGGACGAGTACCGCGAGGCGCAACCGCTCACGGCGCTCTACTCCGGCGCGTCCGGCGTCGCTTGGGGGCTCGACGCCCTCCGCCGGCGCAGCCAGGCCGAGACGTCACTCGATCTCGCCGTCGTCGCCCGGCGAGCGCTCGAGCTCGAACACTCGGATTCGCCGGCAAGAGTCGACGAGCATTGGACTCCGGGCTCGCTGCTCGACGGCGAGGCCGGGATCCTGCTCGCCCTCTTCCGCCTCACGTCCGACGACGCGGCCGCCGACCAGCTCCACGGCCTCGTGCTCGGGAACGTCGACAACCCGACCGACGACATCAGCTGGGGAGCGCCGGGGACGCTCATCGCCGCGCTCCACATGCACGAGCTGACGGGAGAGGATCGCTGGCTCGACGCCGCCCGCGAGTCGGCGAACGCCCTCCGCGCCGGGCGCGGCGAGGACGGACTCTGGCGGCAGGACGACGACTACCGCGGGCTCGGCACGCTCCACGGAGCCGCCGGCAACACGCTCGCCCTGCTCCGGCTCGAGCCGGACGAAGCGCTCGCGCGCGAGACGGCCGACATCCTCGCCCGGCACGCAGTGCGCGAGGGAGGTCTCGCGAACTGGCCGGGAGCGACGGGCCGCCCGCTCGTCCGGCCACGCGACGGCCGCATCTGCCTCCAGTGGTGCACCGGCGCGCCAGGCATCCTCGCCGGCTCGTGGGAGTACCTCGACGAGGAGCTGCTGCTCGCGGGGGCGGAACTGATCTGGCAAGCGGGCCCGCACGGCGACGAGAAGGGCCACAGCCTCTGTCACGGCACCGCGGGCAACGGCTACGCGCTCCTCAAGGCGTTCGCCCGGACCGGCGACGAGCTCTGGCTCGACCGCGCGCGGCGCTTCGCCGTCCACGCCCTCCGGCAGGCCGAGCGCGTGGCGCAGGAGAAGGGCCGCCGGCGCTACTCGCTTTTCACCGGCGACCCCGGCACGGCGCTCTTCGCAGCCGCCTGCCTCGACGCCGACACGCGCTTTCCCATCGTCGATTTCATCTGACGCGAGTCATGAGCCGACGCGTAGACGTAGAGGAGATAGGTGCGCGCCTCCCGCTCGACCAAGCCGGTTTTTCGGCCACCGGCCTTCTCCGCCACCCTGGCCGACGCCTCGTTGGCCGGCCGAACCAGACTCACGAGACGCGGCAAGCCAAGGACGCCCAAGGCGTAATCGCGAACGGCGATTGCCGCCTCGGTCGCATACCCGCGGTTCCAGCAGTCGCTGCGGAAGTCGTAGCCGAGCTCGGCCACTTGTTCGCCGTCGATCTCCATGAGCTCGAGCCCGCAATTGCCGATCATTCGTCCGTCACTCTTAAGGCAGACGGCGAAGAGCCCGTAGCCGTGTTCGAGCTGGTGGGAGAGGTTTCTGTCGAGCCATCGCTGCACCCGTTCCCGCGACTGCGGCGGCGCGCCGAAAGCGGCCATCACGGCCGGGTCGCCGAAGATGCCTTCCAGCGCCTCGAGGTCCTCGGCAACCATCGGGCGGAGGAAGAGCCGCTCGGTCTCGAGAGTCGGCCCGGCGACCATGAACCGAGTCTAGGTTGACGGTCGCGCAGCCCGCGCCTACGCTCTGAGCATGACTTCCGTCTCGATGTGGTGGCTGTGGCGCGCCGAGCGAGGCGGGAGCCTGCGCGCACGCTGAGTGCCGCGACAACCCGTCCGCTCGATCCGGCTCCGTGAGGGGCCTTTTTCATGTCTGAAATCGCAACCGACCTCCTGACACCACTCGGCGCGTACCTCCGGCTACGCCAGCGCAGCGCGGGCGCGTTCCTCCTCGAGTCGGTCGAGCGCGGCCGCCTCGGGCGCCACAGCTTCGTCGGCGCGGGATCGCGGATCGTCGGGTTCGAGGAGGCGGAGACGCTCGACGAGCCGGTATTCGGCTACCTCGGCTACGACGCGGTCGCGCGGATCGAGCCGACCGTGGCGCTGCCCGCCGACGGCCCGGACACGCCCGAGAGCCAGTGGCTCGTGCCCGACGTCCTCGTCCGCTTCGACCACGCTCGCGGCGTGGCCGAGCTCTTGCGCGGTGACGCGAGCGCGCTCGAGGGACCGGAGCCGGAGCTTCCTCGCGGCGTCGGCGCGCGCGGCGAGCTCGTGCGCGAGCCGTCGCGCGACGAGCACCTGCGGCGTGTCGAGCGGGCGAAGGAGCACATCCGCGAGGGCGACGTGTTCCAGGTCGTCGTCGCGCAGCGCGCCGAGCGTCCGACCTCCGCCTCGGCGGTCGAGCTCTACCGCGCCCTGCGGCGCGTCAACCCGTCGCCGTACCTCTTCCTCTTCGAGCTCGGAGACTTGGCACTCGTCGGCAGCTCGCCGGAGACGGTCGTGAAATGCAGCCGCACGCGCGCCGAGCTGAACCCGATCGCGGGGACGGTGTGGCCGGGAGGCGGCGACGAGGCCGGGCTGCTCACGTCGGAGAAGGACCGTGCCGAGCACACGATGCTCGTCGACCTCGGCCGCAACGACCTCTCGCGCGTGTGCGTGCCGGGGTCGGTGCAGGTCGACCGCTTCATGGAGCCGGAGCGCTACTCCCACGTGACGCATCTCGTCTCGGAGGTCTCGGGCGAGCTGCGCGACGGCGTGACGTCGTTCGAGCTGCTGCGCGCGTGCTTTCCCGCGGGCACCGTTTCGGGCGCGCCGAAGGTGCGCGCGATGCAGATCATCAGCGAGCTCGAGGGCTACCGACGCGGGATCTACGCCGGCGCCGTCGGCTACTGCCTGCCGGCCGAGGGCGAGCTCGACACGTGCATCGCGATTCGAACACTTTGGCTGCGCGACGGCGTCGCGCACCTCCAAGCAGGCGGCGGGGTCGTCGCGGACTCCGATCCCGCCGCCGAACACGAGGAGTGTCTCGCCAAGCTGCGAGCACTCGAGACGGCGATCGACCTGGCAGAGTCGGAGCAATGAAGGAACGCCTCGAGATTCTGGGCATGTCCCAAAGAGCCACGGCCGGTAGCAGCTACCGGACGTGTCCGAAAGGGCCGACGGGGCCGGCCGCTGAAGGCGCGCGCCGTCGCACAGGCATGTCCCAAAGAGCCACGGCCGGTAGCAGCTACCGGACGTGTCCGAAAGGGCCGACACCGCCGTCCGCGGAGGGCGCGAGATGATCCTTCTCATCGACAACTACGACTCGTTTTCGTGGAATCTCGCCCACTTGTTCGGGGCGCTCGGCGAGGAGGTCGTCGTGCGGCGGAATGACGAGATCGACGCGGACGAGGCGGCCGCGCTGGTGCCGACGCACCTCGTCATCTCGCCCGGCCCGGGCCGCCCGCGCGATGCCGGCGCGACGCGTGCGATCCTCGAGCGGCTCCTCCCCACCACTCCGACGCTCGGCGTCTGTCTCGGGCATCAGGCGCTCGTCGAGGTCTGCGGCGGTGAGGTCGGCTACGCGCGCGAGCTCGTGCACGGGAAGGCGAGCGCGGTGCGCCACGACGGCAGCGGGCTGTTCGCGGGACTGCCGGATCCGTTCGACGCGGGCCGCTACCACTCGCTCGCCGCGACCCGCCTCCCGGACTCGCTCGAGCCGACGGCGTTCGCGGACGACGGCGAAGTCATGGCCGTGCGGCATCGCGAGTTCCCGGCGGTCGGCGTTCAGTTCCACCCGGAGTCGGTGCTCACGCCCGACGGGCCGGCGCTCGCGCGCAACTTCCTCGAGGGGCGGCTCTAGGTGGCCTTCAACTCGGTCGATCCAACCGCGCTCGTCTGGGAGACGCGGCCTCACGCGGACGACGAGCCGGCCCGCCACGTTGCCGAGCTCAGCGACGCGTTGGAGACCACGCACGTGCGCGCGAACATCTGGCGCTACGAGCCCGGAGCGAAGGGACGCCGGCACGTGCACGCCGAGCAGGAGGAGGTCTTCGTCGTCCTGAGCGGCACGCTGACGATGTACCTCTCCGAGCCACCGGAGCGCGTCGAGGTTCCCACCGGCGGCGTCGTGCGCGTCGCTGCCGGGACCCCGCTGCAAACCGCCAACCACGGAGCCGATGACCTCGTCGTCTTCGCGTCCGGATATCCGCCCGACCACGGCGCGGCGCTCCTCGACTCGGCCATCGCATGATCCAGGCCGTCATCACGCGCCTGCTCGACGGCCACGACCTCACGCGCGACGAGGCGCGCGCGACCATGCAGGAAATCATGGCCGGCGAGGCGACGCAGGCGCAGATCGCCGGCTTCCTCGTCGCGCTGCGCGCGAAGGGCGAGACGGCGGACGAGATCGCGGGTTGTGCGGAGGCAATGCGCGAGCACGTCGTCCGCGTGAGCCCGAAGCGCACCGACATCGTCGACGTCGTCGGCACCGGCGGCGACGGCGCGAACACGTACAACATCTCGACGGCGGCGGCCTTCGTCGCGGCGGCCGCGGGTGCCGCGGTCGCGAAGCATGGCAACCGCGCCGCGTCGTCGGAAACCGGGTCGGCGGACGTGCTCGAGGCGCTCGGCTTCCAGCTCGAGCTGCCGCCGGAGAGGATCGAGCGGTCAATCGACGAGCTCGGCTTCGGCTTCCTCTTCGCGCAGGCGCACCATCCGGCGATGCGGCACGCGGCGCCCGTCCGGCGCGAGCTCGCCACGCGTACCGTGTTCAACGTGCTCGGCCCGCTCACGAACCCCGCCGGAGCGCGGGCGCTCGTCCTCGGCGTGTACTCGCCGGAGCTCGCGCGCACGCTCGCCGCGGCGCTCGTTCAACTCGAGACGAAGCGCGCGTACGTCGTGCACGGAGCCGGCGGGATCGACGAGCTGTCGCCGTGCGGGCCGAACCTCGTGTGCGAGGTGCACTCTGGACGGATCAAGGAGTACGAGCTCGATCCGCTCGAGCTCGGGATCGAGCGCTGCTCGCCGGAGGAGCTGGGCGGCGGGAATCCCGCGACGAATGCGGCCGCGCTGCGGGACGTGCTCGCGGGCGCCGAGGGCGGCCACCGCTCAGCCGTGCTCCTCAACGCCGCGGGCGGGATCGCCGCGGTCAGCGAAGCGGACGACATCCGCGAGGGCCTGGCACTCGCGCGCGGGGCGCTCGACTCGGGCGCGGCGGCGGCGCGGCTAGACGAACTGGTGGAGTTCTCCCGGGCATGAGCCCCAGCTACCACGCCGGTGTCCAGAGGTTCCGGGAGGCGATCTCCGACTCGAGACTCTCGGCAATCGCTGAGTTCAAGCGGCGTTCGCCGTCGATGGGCGACATCCGCCCGGACGCACGCATCGAGGAGATCGTGCCCGCATACGAGCGCGGTGGGGCGAGCGCCGTCTCGGTGCTGGTCGACGAACGCTTCGCGGGCAGCATCGATGACCTTCGTGCGGCTCGCGCCGTGACCACTCTCCCTCTGCTCGCGAAAGGCTTCTTCTCGACCGAGGAACACCTACGAGAGGTGCGCGAAGCGGGAGCCGACGCCGCTCTCTTGATCCTCCGAGATCTCGACGACGAGACGACAACGGGGCTCATCAATTACGCCGACGAGCTCGGACTGGAAGCGCTTGTCGAGGCGCATGACTACGAAGAGCTCCACCGCGCGATGCGGCTCGGAGACGGGCTGATCGGGGTCAACGCCCGCGACCTCTCGACGTTCGAGATCGACCGCGAGGAGCAACTACGCCTGGTGGCGTTCAACGACCTCGCCGACGATTTCGTGGTTGCCGAGAGCGGCATCCACACGCGAGTCCAGGCGGTCGAAGCCGAGCTCGCCGGTGCACACGCCGTGCTCGTCGGCACGTCGCTCATGCAGGCCTCGGACCCGGAGACGAAGTTGCGCGAGCTCTTGCGCCGCCCGCTCGTCAAGGTCTGCGGCCTGACACGACAGGAGGACGTGAACGCCGCGGTCGAGGCCGGAGCCGACATGCTCGGCTTCATCTTCGCCCAGGGATCGCCGCGCCAAGCCCCGGCGGTGCTCCACGTCCCGGATACCGCGCTTTCGGTCGCCGTCTTCGTCGGAGCCCCCGAAGATCGCGGCGCCGACCTCGTCCAGGTCTACGAACCAGAGGAGGGGAAGGTCAGAGGACGCCGTGGATACCTCGCGAGCGAGCACGGCCGCGTCCAAGTCTGGGACCTGCCGTGGGACGAGCCCGATCCCGACCATTGGGTGAAGGGACGGAGCTTCATGTCCCGGGGAATGCTCGCCGGCCGGCTTGGGCCCGACAACGTGCGCGCCGCGATCGACGCGGTTGATCCTTGGGCCGTCGATGCGGCTTCGCGCCTCGAATCCGAGCCCGGGATCAAGGATCACGCGAAAGTGCGCGCGTACGTAGAGGCGGCTCGCGGATGACGGACTTCGGCGACTACGGCGGGCGCTACGTCCCCGAGACGCTGATCCCGGCACTCGACGAGCTCGACGCCGGCTGGCGCGCGGCGCGCGAGGACGAGAGCTTTCGCGCCGAGCTCGACCATCTCCTCGCGACGTACGCGGGCCGGCCGACGCCGCTCACGCTCGCGGAGCGCTTCGCGCCCGGCAAGCGGATCTACCTCAAGCGGGAGGATCTCCTCCACACCGGCGCGCACAAGGTCAACAACGCGCTCGGCCAGATCGTCCTCGCGCGGCGGCTCGGCAAGCACCGCATCGTGGCGGAGACCGGCGCGGGACAGCACGGCGTCGCGACCGCGACCGTCTGCGCGCGCTTCGGCCTCGAATGCGTCGTGTACATGGGCGAAGAGGACATGCGCCGCCAGCAGCCCAACGTCGAGCGCATGCGGCTCATGGGCGCCACGGTGATGCCCGTCGACTTCGGCACGAAGACGCTGAAGGAGGCGACGAGCGAGGCGATCCGCGACTGGATCGCGAACGTCGAGACGACGCACTACCTCATCGGCTCGTGCGTCGGCCCGGCGCCGTATCCCGAGATCGTCGCGGAGCTGCAGTCGGTGATCGGGCACGAGGCGCGTGAGCAGTTCCTCGCCGTCGAGGGACGCCTCCCGGAGGCGGTCGTCGCGTGCGTCGGCGGCGGCTCGAACGCGATCGGGATCTTCCACGGCTTCCTCCCGGACACGGACGTCCGCCTCGTCGGCGTCGAGGCTGCGGGCGCCGCGTCGCTCGGCTCGGGCCGCGCGGCGGTTCTCCACGGCGCGCGCTCGTCGGTGCTCGCCGACGAGGACGGCCAGATCGCCGACGCGCACTCGATCTCCGCCGGACTCGACTATCCCGGCGTCGGCCCGGAGCACGCCTTCCTCCGCGACACCGGCCGCGCGGAGTACAGAGTCGCCACAGACGAGGAAGCGCTCGCGGCGTTCGGCGACCTCGCGCGTATGGAGGGGATCATCCCCGCGCTCGAGCCGGCGCACGCTCTCGCCAGAGCCCGCGACCTCGACGCGGAGCTCGTCCTCGTAGGCCTGAGCGGTCGCGGCGACAAAGACCTCGCCGAAGCGCTGGCGCGCCTCAATGGTTGACTACACGAGCTCGTGCGATGACGTCCGCTCGGAAGACTTGCGAGGCTTCTTCGTGGGCTGGGCGGCCACGCCGACCGCCGAGCAGCACCTCGCGATCCTCCGCGGCAGCGATCACGTCGTGCTCGCCCGCGACGGCGAACAGGTCGTCGGCTTCGTCACCGCGATCAGTGACGGCGTCGTCAGCGCATTCATCCCGTTGCTCGAGGTCCTCCCCGACTACCAGGGACAGGGGGTCGGCAGCGAGCTGATGCGAAGGATGCTCGCGAAGCTCGAGCAGCTCTACATGGTCGACCTCTGCTGCGACGCCGCGCTCGAGCCGTTCTACACGCGGTTCGGCATGCGGACGTGGGATCGCGGGATGGGCTTTCGCCGCCCGGGGGCCCTGAGCTCGTGAGCCGGAAGACCCTCGTCATCTACCTCATGGCCGAGCCGGAGACCCCCGAGCTCGCGCGCGCAGCGGTCGACGGAGGCGCAGACATCGTCGAGATCGGGTTCCCGTTCTCCGATCCGCTCGCCGACGGGCCGGTCATCCGCCGCGCCGCCGAGCGCGCGCTCTCGCGAGGGATGCGGACACGCGAATGCCTCGACGTCCTCGCCCGCACGCGCGAGGCGCTCCCCGAGACTCCGCTCATCCCGATGACGTACGCCTCCCTGCTCGAGGCGTACGGCTGGGAGAAGTTCGCGACGGACGCGTCCACGGCAGGCGCGACGAGCCTCATCATCGCCGACCTCCCCGCAGGCGACCGCCCCGGCCTCCGGCGCGTCCAGCTCGTCGCCCCGACGTCGACCGACGAGCGGATCCGGCTCGCCGGGGAGCAGACCGACGGCTGGCTCTATCTCGTCACGGTCGCGGGGACGACCGGCGCGCGTGACGACCTCTCCCCCGCGCTCGCCGGCCTCGTCGAGCGGGCACGCGCCGCGACCAACGTCCCGCTCTACGCCGGATTCGGGATCTCGACACCGGAGCACGCGCGCGCCGCAGCCGATCTCGCCGACGGAGTTGTCGTCGGCTCCCGCGCGCTGCTCGCGGCAGCGGACGGTGCGGACGCGCTGCGCGAGTACGTCGGCTCCCTCCGCGCCGCGCTCAGCTCTTAGCGAACTCTCACTCCGCGCTCAGGTGCATCTCACGGTCGCGGGGGACGATGCACCCATGGCAGCTACCTCCGAGACAGTTCCTCCCTCCGTGACGCTCGCAGACGCTGCCTGACGCACGTCCCGGATGCCCGCACCCGGCGCCGGCCTACTCCTTCAGCCAGGCCGGCGCCGAGGTTCGGGGCGCAATACTCAGGGAACTCTTACGCGTGTCCTAGACGTTGCGGGCAATCTGGGAGCCGACACAGACCTGAAGGAGATCCGATCAGATGAATCCCCGCTCGTCCCGCCTCGTGTTCCTCGCAGTTGCCGTCGCCCTCGCCATCGGGGTCGGCGCCGGCTTCGCCGCACACAGCCTGACGGGCAGCAAGTCCGCGAGCCCGACGGTGACGCAGACGATCACCACCTCGCCGACCACTCCGGTCGTTTCCACCTTGACCACGAGCTCGCTCACGCGGGTCTACAAGAAGGATGCACCCGGAGTCGTGACCGTCACGATCACCGGGCGCTCGAACAGCGGGTTCCCGGGTGAGCAGCAGTTCGAGGCGATGGGCACCGGCTTCGAGATCGACTCGAACGGCAACATCATTACCGCCGAGCACGTGGTCGACGGCGCGGCGACGATCAAGGTGACGTTCCAGGACGGGTCGACGGCGAAGGCAACGCTCGTCGGCACGGACAGCTCGACCGACAGCGCCGTCATCCACGTCGATGTCCCCTCCTCCCAGCTTCACCCGCTGACACTCGGCGACTCGTCGTCGGTGCAGCCGGGCCAGACCGTCGTCGCCATCGGAACGCCGCTCAGCGCGCGCTATGCGGAGAGCATGTCCGCCGGCATCGTGAGCGCGATCAACCGGACGATCTCTGCTCCGAACGGCTTCTCCATCCCCGGCTCGATCCAGACGGACGCCGCGATCAACCACGGGAACTCGGGCGGCCCGCTCATCGACGTCGCCACGAACACCGTGATCGGGATCAACGACCAGATCGCCGCGGGCACGGTCGACGCCAACGTCGGGATCGGGTTCGCCGCTCCGATCAACGCCGCCAAGACCTCGGCGAACACGCTCATCGCCGGTCACACCGTGCAGCACGCCTGGATGGGCGTGGGGATCCGCCCGGCGGGAGGCAACGGCGCGCTCCTCAGCCGCATCGTCGCCGGCTCGCCTGCGGCGAAAGCCGGGCTCGAGAAGGGCGACGTCGTCACTGCGTACGACGGAAAGACCGTCGTCAGCGACGACGAGCTCACGGCCTATGTCACGCAGTCGACCGTCGGGGAGACCGTCAACGTCACCATTCGCCGCGGCGGCAAGACGATGCACGTCACCGTGACGCTCGGCACCCAGCCCCCCTCGGTGAAGTAGCGCACCTTGTCCTCGGACGACGGCGGGCGGCCTCGAGCCGCCCGCCGCGTCTAAGAGCTAATCGCCCGTGTCCCAGCGCGCGTGATGCTGCCGCGCCCAGTCCTCGCGCACGTCGCCGCGCACCATCCCGCGCAACGCGTGCCGCGTCGTCGGGTGGATGAGGGCGAGGTAGAGGTGACCGAGCAGGAGCGCGAGCGACGCGTACAGCAGCGCGTCGTGGAGGAGGACCGTGCTCACGAAGCGGAAGCGCGTGTCCTTCTCTCCGGCCCAGAGGAGCAGCCCCGAGACGAGGAAGAGCACCATGAACGCCGCGTTCAGCGCGGCGTTGAGCTTCTGGCCCGCGTTGAAGCGCCCTTGCTCGCGCGGCTTTCGGCGTGTGAGCCAGTTCACGTCCTCGCGCTCGAACACCTCGATCTCGCGCGCCGTGCGCAGCACGCCGTGCCGGTCGCCGAGCATCGCAATGAGGACGAGCGCGGCCACCCAGCCGATCCCACCCCAGAAGTGGATGTCCTTGATGAGGGGCCGCCGCCCGAACTCGGCCGAGAGCCGCGGCAGGTAGAGGATCAGGCCGGTGAAGAGGAGGAGGAAGAACCCGAGGGCGTTGACCCAGTGGATCGCGCGCTCCGTCCGCGAGAAGCGGCGGACGTAGCCGGGCCGGCCCGGATTCACGAGGTGTAGCCGTTCGAGCGGCCGACCCACGCATCGTTGTCGTACCCGCCCGCTTCCCAGTAGCCGATGCCCGGCTTCGGCACGAGATTGATCTCGGCGACCCACTTGACGTTCTTGTAGCCGTACATCTCGGGGATCACGACTCGTACCGGCGCGCCGTGCTCCTGCAGGAGCGGCTTGCCGTCCATCTCCCACGCGAGCATCGCGTCGTGGAGCATCGCCTGCTCGATCGTGAGGTAGTCGACGTACGGGTACTCGGCGGATACGAACTCGAGCGCGTGCGCGCCCGGCCGCGGGCCGGCCGCGGCGAGAAGATCCTTGAAGCGGACACCGCGCCAGCGGACGCCGTCCACCGTCCAGCCGGTCACGCAATGGAAGACGGAGACCTGTGAGTGCTGCGGCAGCGCGCGGAGCTCGAGGTAGCCCAGCTCCATCGGGTTATCGACCAGGCCCCCGATCTTCAGCCGCCACGTAACTGGGTCGAAGACGGGCATCGAGGAGCCAACCGTGTAGATGCGCCAGCCCTGGGACGGGAGGATTGGAGCGATCGCCTGCGCCGCCCGCGAGATCGGGTTCGAGACGTAGCTCCACGCTGCCTTTCCCCACAGGAGCGACGAGAGTCCGCCCGCAACCGTCGCGAGAAAGACGCCGCGTCCGATCGGGCGTTCGTCCATCGCTTGCCATCGTCGCAGTCGCGGCGGGTCCACCGCCAGGACGGGGAGTTCGAATCGTGTAAATCTCGCCAAAGCGGGAAACACCGCGGCTCGTGCGCGTGCCGGTCGACGAGCGGCCGGATCTCGCGGAGGAGTTCGGCGTCGAAGAGGTCCCGACGATCTGCGTCGTCGAGCTCGAGCTCGACCCGTGGCTTCGCTGATTGGCGCCCTGCAGTAGAATTTAGGCATGGCTCAATCTGGCGGCCTGAGCGCCGCCGTCGAGGACTACGCAAAGGCGATCTACACGCTTGAAGTACGCGACGGCTCGGCGACGACGAACGAGCTCGCGGCGCTGCTCGACGTCCGCCCCGGCTCGGTCTCGGGAATGCTGCGCAAGCTCTCGGAGCTCGGCCTCGTCGAGCACGAGCGCTACCACGGCGTCCGCCTCACGGAGAAGGGCCGCCGCGTCGCGCTCGAGGTCATCCGCCATCATCGGCTGCTCGAGCTGTTCCTCGTCGAGAACCTCGGCATGACCTCCGAGGAGGTGCACGCCGAGGCGGAAGTGCTCGAGCACGCGCTCTCGGAGGAGCTCGAGGAGCTCATCGCGCGGAAGCTCGGCGACCCGACCGTCGGCCCGCACGGCGACCCGATCCCGAGCCGGGAGCTCACGCTGCCGAGGGAGACACGCTGATGGCCGAGCGCGTCGTCACCCCGCTCGAAGCCGTGCTCGCGCGCGGTCCCGCGCGCGCAACGGCCGCGATGCTCGGGCCGGCATTCGTCGCCTCGGTGGCGTACGTCGACCCGGGCAACTTCGCCACGAACATCGCGGGCGGCGCCAAGTACGGCTACCTCCTGCTCTGGGTCGTCCTCGCCGCGAACCTCATGGCGATGCTCATCCAGTACCTCTCCGCGAAGCTCGGCGTCGTCACCGACCGGAGCTTGCCCGAGCTCTGCCGCGATCAGTATCCGCGCCCCGTCGCGTGGGCCCTCTGGATCCAGGCGGAGGTAATCGCGATGGCGACCGACGTCGCGGAGTTCCTCGGCGCGGCCCTCGGCCTCAACCTCCTGTTCCACGTGCCGCTCCTGCCGGCCGGGCTCATCACCGGCGTGGTCGCGTTCGCGCTGCTCGAGCTGCAGCGACGGGGCTTCCGGCCGTTCGAGCTCGCAATCAGTGCGTTGCTCGGTCTGATCCTGCTCGGCTTCCTCTACGAGACGCTGAAGATCGGCCCGTCGGCGAGCGGCGCAGCGGCCGGTCTCGTCCCGCATTTCGGCGACTCCGACTCCGTCTATATCGCGGTCGGGATTCTCGGCGCGACCGTCATGCCGCACGTCATCTATCTCCATTCCGCTCTGACCAAGGGACGGACGGTCCTCCACTCGGACGCTGAGCGGACGCGGATGCTCCGCTTCGTGCGCACCGACGTGCTCATCGCGCTCGCGATTGCCGGCATCGTGAACATGTCGATGCTCGCGGTCGCCGCCAAGCTCTTCCACGGCACGCCGGGCTACGCCGACGTCGACACGATCGAAGGCGCCCACGCGGGCTTCTCCCACCTCGTCGGCGGGACGGCAGCGCTCGCGTTCGCGGTCGCGCTCCTCGCGTCGGGCGTGTCGTCGTCGAGCGTCGGGACGTACGCGGGCCAGGTCGTGATGGCCGGATTCGTGAATCTGCGCCTCTCGATCTTCTTCCGCCGCGCATTAACGATGGTCCCGGCTCTCGTCCTGCTCGCGGTCGGCGTCGGACCGACGCGGGCGCTCGTCCTCAGCCAGGTCGTGCTGAGCTTCGGGATCCCGTTCGCGCTCGTTCCGCTCGTCCTGCTGACGCGCCGGCGTGACGTGATGGGCGCGCACGTGAACCGGCGCACGACGACGGCTGTCGCGAGCGTGATCGCGGCGTTGATCGTCGTCCTGAACGCCTTCCTGCTCGCGCAGGCTGTCGGACTCGCTTAAGCGCGCGGCGATTGCCGCATCAGCAGAAGGGGCACGACGACACCATGTGGACACGTATACGCCCGCTGCTCGGGCGCATCGTCCTTTGCGCCGGTTTACGGAAACGGCACGGTGACGGTCACGGTGGTCACCGGGGTCGAGAGCGTGACGCCGCTTTGAGTCGTGGTGGGCTGCGTCGTGGTAGTCCGCGTGGTGGTCGTGGTCCGGGTGGTTGTCGTCGTCCGGGTGGTGGTTGTGGTGTGCGTGGTGGTAGTGGTGTGAGTCGGGTAGGTCGTGACGCTCGGCGACGTGGCCGCGACGTCGGTGGTGGGCGTCGGGACGGTCACGACGAAAGTCGTGCCGGTCGGACTGGTGACGACGATCGTCGTGTCGCCGGGCTGTCCCGGCCCGCCAAGTTCAGGATGCGTCCAGATCCCGCCTGCCACGTAACCGGCGTGCGTCCCGTCGGAGGCCACCACTCCGCCCGGCATGGTCGGCTGCAGAGGGTTGGCCAGCCAGGAGCTCAGCGTCGCGGGATTGCCGTGGGAGGACGACGCGAGTGGCTGTAACACCGGTGATACGAACGGCTGTGAGAGCGGCTGAGCCGCGTCGGGATGCGCGGATCTGACGACACCGCTCGGGCCCGTCGCGGGGCCGCCTCCGAGGAACGACACCGAGGCGTAGCCCACGAGCCCGAGCGTCGCGACCGCGACACCGCAACAGGCGGCGAACCGGTCGGGGTACTCATGGCGGATGTAGTTCCACCAAGCGGGATCGAAGAGGTGCATATGGTCGGGGTGCCCGCCGGTTTTCGATGTAAACGTCCCCGCCTCGTCTATGTCGCGTCGTCGTTTCCCTATGGCCGAAACGACGTCTTCTTCGGACCGGAGGTACGCGAGCTCCGGCGCCAGGGGGTGGATGTGCTCGTCGTCCCGGTACGGCCACGTGGACCCCTCACGACGGCGGACGCGGGGGATCTGGCGGTGCGCAAGCCGCTCCTCGACGGCGCCATCGCCCTTGGCCTCGGGCGGGAGCTCGTCCGCGCTCCCCGCCGCACGGGCGAAGCGCTCCGACTACTCGCCCCGGCTCCGCACGTCCTGTTCCGGAATCTCGTCGCGTTTCCGAAGGCCGCATGGCTCGCTCAGGTCGCGCGGCAATGGGAGGCCGACCACATCCACGCGCACTGGGCCGGGCCGCCGTCGACGGTCGCGATGATCGCGTCGCGCCTGAGCGGCATCCCCTGGAGCTTCACCGCGCACGCGACCGAGATCCACGCAAACAACCTCCTCCGCGAGAAGTCCCAGTCGGCGGCGTTCGTCCGCTTCATCGCCGCCGCGATGGAGGAACGCGCTCGCGCCACGGCGCCGGGCGTCGACGAGTCGCGGTGGACGGTGCTTCGACTCGGCCTGGAGCTGCCGGCTCCACCGTCGCGGGTTCCGGCGAACGATCCGCCCGTCCTGCTGCTCGCGGCGAGCTTCACGGAGGGGAAGGGTCACACCGTCCTGCTCGAGGCCGTGCGCGAGCTGGCCGGGCGGATGAAGCTCGAGGTCTGGCTCGCCGGCGCAGGGCCGACCGAAGAGACGGTGCGCGCCCGGACGCAGGAGCTCGGGCTCGAGGAGGTCGTGCGCTTTTGCGGCCATGTCCCCCGCGCCGAGATCCTCGAATGGCTCAGCCGCGGGAAGGTCGACCTCGTCGTCCTGCCGTCGGATTCCGAGGGAGTGCCCGTCTCCCTCATCGAGGCGCTTGCTCACGGCGTGCCGGCGGTGGCGAGCGACGTCGGCGGTGTCGGTGAGCTGCTCGGCGGCGGTTGTGGCGAGCTCGTGCCCCCGCGTGACCCGGCCGCCCTGGCCGGCGCGATCGACCGGCTCCTTGCGTCGCCGGAGCTGCGGGCTGAGTACGCGCGCGCCGGGCGGATCCGCGTCGAGCAGGAGTTCGCGGTCGAACGCGTCGTCGAGCGGCTGCGCGAGCTGATCGGGTTCGCGTGACGACCCGCGCGGTGACCCTGGCGGCGGCGATCGAGGCCGGGCTCGCGGCATGCGCGGTCGCCGTCTTTCTCGTCTGGGCGCAGCGCGACGGCGGCTACGCGCCCGAGGAGTGGCTTCCCGGCGGTCTGTTACTCCTCGCGCTCCTTGCCGTTTCACTCGGCTCCGCGAGGGTGCGCGCGCGGCTGTGGCAGTGCCGGTATCCGCTTCTGCTCTTCGGCCTCTACGTCGGCTGGAGCTACGCGTCGATCGCGTGGGCGCAGGTTCCCGGAGACGCGGTGGACGGCGCGAACCGCACGCTCGTCTACTGGCTCGTGTTCGCGCTCTTCGCCGGACTCGCCCTCGGGCGCTGGGGGATTCCTCTCGCTGTCGGCTGGTGCGGCGGCGTCGCGGTGCTCGGGGTCCTAGCTCTCGTCGATGCGGCGGGTGCGGCGACTCCGGCAGGGCACTTCGTGCTCGGCCGGCTCGCTGCGCCGATCGCCTACCCCGACGCAGACGCCGCGCTGTTCCTCACTGCCGCGCTGCCGCTCGTCGTTCTTGCGTCTCATCGGGATGTACAGGTCGCCCTCCGGGCGGCGGCCGGCGGGGTCGCCGTCCTGCTCGTCGATCTCGCGGTCATGGCGCAGAGCCGCGGCTCCGTCGTCGCGCTGGCCTTCGCGCTCGCGCTCTACCTCGTGCTCGCGCGCAGCAAGCTCCGCGCGCTCGCGCACACCGCCGTCGTCGCGGTCGCCTCCGTGCCGGCGGTTCCGGCGGTCCTCGCCGTGTACACCGCTGTCGTGAACGGGACGAACCGCTCGGGTGCGATCCGACACGCGGGCGCCTGGATCGCGATCGACGCGGTCATCGGCGCGGGCGGCATCGCGGCGCTCGCGTACCTCGACCGGCGTCTCGACATCTCCGCCCGCACGCGCGATCGGATCGGCAAGGCCGTTCTCGCCACGGCCGGGCTCGCGGTCGTCGTCGCAGTGACGCTCGCCTTCGCGTTCGCGCACCCACTCGCGCGCGTGAGCGCCGCGTGGCATGACTTCACGTCGTACCGCGAGTCGAAGCACGAGACGCTCCACTTCACCGCCGGGCTCGGCACGAGCCGCTCCGATGTCTGGAGGATCGCGCTCGACGAGTTCGCCGCGCATCCCCTCGCCGGCCTCGGCTCCGACAATTTCATCGTCTCCGACCTCGCGCACCGCCGCACGCACGAGATCGCGCGCTACCCCGAGAGCTGGGAGCTCAACGCGCTCACCGAGACCGGGATCGTCGGGGCGCTCCTGTTGTTCGGCTTCATGGCGTTCGCACTGAGGGACGCGTGGCGCGGCGCGCGGCGCGTGCGCGCTCCTGGGCTCGCGCTAGCGTGCGCCGCCGGCTGCGGCTACTGGCTCATGCACGCGTCGATCGACTGGTTCTGGGAGTTCCCCGCCCTCACCGCTCCGGCGTTCGCGCTGCTCGCGCTCGCCGGCGCCCGGGAGACCGAGCCGGCAATGGGCTGGAGCGCGTGGAGAACGGCGGCAACCGTGCCCGCCATCGCCGCCGCGGCCTTCGTCCTCGCCGTCCCGTGGATCGCGGTCAGCCTTACGGACGAAGCCCTTGCCCTCGGCCCCACTCCGCACGCGTACTCGCTGCTGCGGCGCGCGTCGTCGCTCAATCCCTTCGGCGCCCAGCCGGCGCTCGTCGAGGCGAGCCTCGCCGCGGGCGCCGGCAGGCGTGCGCACGAATGGCAAGCGTTGCAGCTCGCCCGGCGGCGGAATCCGTTCGACGCCTCCACGTATCTGAAGCTCGGGATCGTCGCCGGCAGACAGCATCGCCCCGCCGTTGCGCGGCGGGAGCTTGCCCACGCGCACCGGCTTTCCCCGCGGGATCTCGTCATCGTCTACGCCCAACGACGGCTGCGAATCGGCGAACCGCTGACCGAGCGGCAGATGCAGACGATCCTCGACGGGATCAGGGCCCCGTTCCAAGGCGTCCGCCAGCGTTGAAGGCCGAGGATTAGCGCTTGGAAACAAGGGAATCGGCTGTCTATGAAAAAAATTATGGCTCTCGTAATCACGGCGGCGTCCGCGCTCGTCATCAGCTCGACGGCGTTTGCCGCCAACTCGCTCAACTGCGGGCACGGCGACTGCGACGGCGGACAGTTCGTCTCGCAGCGCACCGGCGGTCACCCCGGCGGGACGCTCCCGTACAGCGGTCTCAACCTCGCGATGGTCGCACTCATCGCGATGCTTCTGATCGCGAGCGGCTTTGCGCTCCATCGGGCAAGCGGGCGTCGGACGTAGCACCCACTAACCGCCGTCTCCTTTGCGTGTACCAGCACGCGCCGACTCCGGGCGCCCCGGGGATCTACCGGCACCGCCGGTACTTCGCGGAGCTCGTGCGGCGCGGCTGGACCGTCGACCTCGTGTCGACGCCGCGGAACTACATGACGGGAGATGTGCCCGAGGCGTATCGGCGCACGCCGTTCAGCAACGAGACGATTGACGGGATCCGCCATCACTGGGTCTGGACGCCCGGCGGGATTCACCGCTCGCGCGTCGCGCGGGCCGCGAACTACGGCGCGTTCGTAAGCGCTGCCGGCACACGCGCAGCTGCGCTGCCGCGGCCCGACGTCGTGCTTGTCTCCTCCCCGCCCTTGCCGGTGGCGACGCTTGGTCCCGCCCTCGGCCGACGGTTTCGCTGTCCGTGGCTGCTCGAGGTGCGCGACGTCTGGCCCGAATCGGCCGTCTCGGTCGGCTGGCTCCGCGAGGACAGCTCCGCGTACCGGCTCCTCGAGAGGCTCGCGCACTCGACGACCTCGCGCGCCGCGGCGGTCGTGATCCCCACGCCGGGGCTCGAGCCGTTCGTCCGCGCACACGGCGCGAAGCGCGTCGTCACGCTGTCGGGGCCTGTGCTGCCGCGCGCCGAGAATCCCGAGCGGCGCGCCGCGACGCGTGCGCGGCTCGGAATCGACGACGGGGACTGCGTCTTCCTCTATCTCGGCGCGATCGGCGTCGCCAACGGGCTCGACCTGCTCGTCGACGCCGTCGCCCTCGTGCCCGAGGAGCAGACCACCGGCATGCAGATCCTCGTCGCCGGCGACGGCAGCGCCCGGCAGGCGCTCGAGACAGCGATCGCCGAGCGCGCCAGCGGCCGCATCACGCTCCTCCCCGCGGTCTCCCGCGACGAGGCGGAGGACCTCCTCGGCGCCGCGGACGTCGGCCTCCACCTCTTGCGGCCCGACCCCGTATTCGGCTCGGCGCTGCCGACGAAGGTGCTCGACTACCTCGGTGCGCGGCTCCCGTTCGTAACGACGGTGCCCGGCCTACCGGCGGAGGTGGCGACCGCGAGCGGCGGGTCAGCCGTCCACACGGCCGAGGATCTCGCGCGCGAGCTCCAGTGGTGGGTCGCTGCCGGGCCGGAGGTGCGAAAGACCCGCGGGGAGCAGGCGTTGCGGTACGGCTTGGAGCAGTTCGGTCTGGCGGCGGGCACGGAACGGCTCGAGGAGCTTCTCGAAGGAGTCGTCGCGAATGGCCGCTGACGACGGCGTCGTCCTCTGCTACCACGCGGTCAGCCCGACGTGGCCGATCGGTCTCGCCGTGCGGCCGGAATCGCTCGAGGAGCAGGTCACGCTCCTGCTGCGGCGGGGCTACGAGCCGGCGACGTTCTGGGAGATCGTCCACCGCCCGCCTGCGCGCAAGAGCTTCGCCGTGACGTTCGACGACGGCTGGGTCTCGGTGCTCGAGCACGGCTTTCCCGTCCTCGAGCGGCTCGGCGTCCCCGGCACGGTCTTCGTCGCCTCGAGCCTCGTCGACACGCACGAGCAGCCGCTGCGCGGCGCCGTCATCGATCCGTGGGCGGACGGCCCGCACCGCGACGAGCTCTACTGCCTCTCGTGGCCGGAGTTGCGCCGCCTACAGGAGAGCGGCTGGGAGATCGGCGCGCACACGATGACGCACCCGCTGCTCACGCAAGTCGACGACGAGACGCTCGAGCGCGAGCTCACCGGCTCGAAGGCGCGGTGCGAGGAGATGCTCGGCGTGCCGTGCCGGACGATGGCGTATCCGACCGGCGACTTCGACGATCGCGTCGAGCGCGCTACGGAGGCCGCGGGCTACGAAGCAGCAGCCGCGCTGCCGAAGCGCTTCGTCACCGGGCGGCCGTTCGCATGGCCGCGCGTCTCCGTCCAGCGCGACGACAGCGCGCTCGTCTACCGCCTCAAGGTGTCGCCCGCCGTGCGGGCGCTGCGCCGCTCGTCGGTCTGGCCGCGGGTCGATCAGGCGCGCTTGCGGCTCAAGCTCCTAACGGAATGACCACGCGCTGACTGGGCGTGATGGGCGAGTGCGATGGAAGGACGCAGGGAGCGTGAATAGCAGCGCTATTCACGCGACCGAGGACGCGGCAGCGTGCCGCCCAGCACGGCCAGGCGGCCCGTGCTTCATTCCGTTAGGAGCTCTTAGCGGCGCCCCTCGGCCAGCCGTCTCGACACGGTGACCGGCGCGGGCTTCGCCCCGTCCCCGCGCACGACGACGAGCGCCGTCCGCAGGAGAATCGCGAGGTCGACCGTGAGACTCCGGTGCCGGACGTACCAGAGGTCATACGAGAGCTTCGTCGATGTCGCCTCCGCGCTGTTGACGTAGCCCTGGCGCACCTGCGCCCAGCCGGTCAGGCCCGGCTTGACGAGATGCCGGCGCGTCCAGAACGGCACTTCCTCGCTGAGGAGCTCGTGGAACTCCGGCCGCTCCGGGCGCGGGCCGACGAGAGACATGTCGCCGCGGAGGACGTTCCAAAGCTGGGGCAGCTCGTCGAGCCGCAGCCGCCGCATGACCGCGCCCGTCCGTGTCACGCGCGGGTCGTCCGCGGTCGACCAGACTGCTTCCCCCGACCGCTCGGCGCCGGCATACATCGTCCGGAACTTGTAGACGGTGAACAGCCGCCCGTGCTCGCCGAGCCGCGTCTGCCCGAGGATCGGCGAGCCGCCGGTTTCCCGCGTGAGCGACGCGAGGATGGGATAGAGCGGCAGGGTCAGCAGGATGAGGATCGACGCGCCGATGAGGTCGATCGTCCGCTTCACGAAGCACAGGTAAGGGCGCTGGTAGAGGTGGAGAACGCTGATGAACCAGTCCTCTGGCAGATCGGCGACCGGCACGCGGCCGAAGGCGTGCTCATAGAACTCGGCGAGCTGCACGACCCGGAATCCGGCCTGGGCAGCGTCGAGGAGTCGACCCAGCGTTCGCGGCGACTTGAGCCCAGGCGCGAGCACGACGAGGTCGGGACGGAGGTCCGCGATCACCTCGTCGAGGTTGTCGACATCGCCCTGGAGCGGGATCCGCGGGTCGCAAACCGGGGGCGAGTCCGGCTCGACGACGACGCCGACGAGCTCGTAGCCGCCGGTGCGACCTCGCTGCATGTCCTCGAACAGCGTCTCTGCGGCGCCGCTCGTCCCGACGAGGAGGAGGCGTACGACCGGGGACACGTAACGCAGCGCGAACGTCTCCCATGCGGCTTCGCCGACGAACACGAGCACTGCGACGAACAAGGTGGTGGTTGCGACGTGATGCTCGGACGGGAGCGCGACGGACAAGGCGGTCGAGTTGATTACCGCGAAGAGGACGCCGCGGCCTACCGCGATCCGCGGGCCGAGCGCGGTCAGTCCGACCTTTCCGAGCGCGTGCGCGATTCCGATCGAGGCAGCCCATACGGCCGCCTGTGCCGCCGCTGTGGCGCCGCGCGTCTCCCACGAACCGACCGCGGCGTGGAAGACGAGGAGAAAGGCGGGCACGGCGGCGACGAGCGCGCGTCCTGCGCTCGTTATCGCCGCGGCACGCCGCGGCGGGAGCCGGCGTGGCGGCGCGCTGTTGAGACCCTCACGCGCCATCACCTGTCTTCTCTCTTGTAAGCGGGGTACTAAAACGCCGCGACCGAACTCCTTACGACTGGCGTACCCGGCGCCATCTCGGGCGCACGACGCGAAACGCGACCTTGGCCGCAAAAGCTCCTGCGAGGGAGACACGCGACCCGGCCGCACGCTCCCATTCGTCCGCGACCGCGGCGATGCGCGGGTCGGCGAGGAGCTCGCACTGGCGGCGGAGCTGCTCGATGTGGAGCCGGTGATACGAGGGGCTCGCGATGTTCGGAAGCGGGTGCGGGTACAGGTCGTAGAGCGACCAGCCGAGTGGCGCGCGGTAGCGGTCGATGCGGCGGGCGAGCGTCTCGGCCCCGGTTGCGAACGCCTCGGTGGCGCCGAGGTCGTGGAGCCCCCACAGCGCAAAGAGCCAGCCGTTGAGGACGTGCGCCGGCGGATCGGTCGGGTACTCCTGCAGAACGGGCCCCTCCGGCGTCTCGACGACGAGCGGCGAGTCGCTGCGAATGAGCGGCTCGGCGATCTGTTCGGCGAGGTCGACGAGGCCGGGACGCTCGAGGAGGACGGCAGCGCGGACCAGGAGGCTCACGGCCTCTCCCTGCGCGAGCGCCGAGTACCATGGGGGCTCGAGCGCGTACGTGTGCGGCATCGGGAAGCGGTACGCGAGCAGGCCGTCCGCGCCGACGCGCTCCTCGACCCAGCCGACGACGTCGGCCACGAGATCCGTCTTGTCGAGCTGCAGGGCGCCGAGGCCGAGCTGGACGATCGAGACCGGGTTCGCGCGGACCGGGTCGGCGGTGAGCTCGGCGAATCCCTTCGCGCCGGGGCTCGTCACCTTGCCGCGAAGGTCGACGTAGTACTCGCGCGGGTTAGGGGCGAGCTGCTGCATACAGGCTCTCGTAGAGGCGTTCGAGGGTCGCGACGGTGCGGTCGAAACGGAACTCGCGCTGCTGCCGGAGGCGGGCGGCGGCGCCGAGGCGCTGCCGCTCGGCGGGATCGTCGAGGAGGCGCGCGAGCGCGGCCGAGGCGGCGCCGGGATCGTCAGGCGGCACGAGCAGCGCCTCTTCGCCATCGGAGAGGATCGCCGGGATGCCCCCGACGCGGGTCGCGACGATCGCCTTGCCGGCGGCCATCCACTCGAGCACGGCGAGCGGCATCCCCTCGCGGTGCGACGAGCAGACAGTCACGTCCATCGCCGCGACGAGGTCCGGCACCTCGTCGTTGGGCCGCTGTCCGAGGAAGACGGCGCGCACCCCGAGCTCCGCGGCGAGACGCTCGAGCCGTTCCCGCTCGGGCCCGTCTCCGACGACGGCGAACACGAGCTCGGGCCGATCGGCGACCAGCGGCGCGACGGCGCGGATCGCGACGTCCAATCCCTTCTCCGGCCGGAGGCGGCAGACCGTGCCCACGACGAGAGCCTCCGCAGAGACACCGAGCCGCGCGCGCCCGGCCGCGGCGTCTCCGGGCGGCGTGTCGGGGATCCCGTTCGGGACGTAGACGACTTTGTCCGGCGCGATCCGCTCGACGTCGATCATGCGCTCGCGGTCGGCAGGCGAGACGGCGATGAGCCGCGTCGCGGCGCGGGCGACGAGCTCGCGATCCGCCACCGAGCGCCACGAGTTCCCCTCGTACGCCCACGAGTGCTCGTGCGCGAGCAGGACGGGCACGTTCGCGAGCGGCGCGAACAGCGACAGCCACAGGTTCGAGCCGAACTTGTGAGCGTGGACGACGTCGACCGTCCCGCTCCGCAGCAGTCGCAGCAGCGGGAGCCAGCGCCAGCCGTCGAGCCTCGAGGAACGGCCGAGCTCGAGCACCTCCGCGCCGGAGCGCAGCGCGAACGCCACCGCTTCGGGCTGGGAGCGGCGCGTCGAGCAGATCGTGCTCCTGAACCGCGCGGGGTCGAGGCTGAGGGCGATACGTGTCGCGACCGTCTCCGCTCCGCCGGCAAGGAGCGAGTCGACGACCGTGACGACGTGCAGCCGGGGATGCGCAACCGCGCGAACGGGTATCGAGCCGCGGTGATGCTCCGTCGTCGTCAGATCGTCGGAATCGCGGCCGTGCTCGTGCTCGCGGGTGGAGGGGCGGTCGCTGCCTACGCGCTCGGCCATGCCGACCTTCCGACCTTCGCGTCCGAGACTGCCTTTCTCCGCGCGCAGCCGAAGGTGCCCGCGAACGCGCACCACGTCTCGACCGCGAGCGCGTTCACCGCCGCGGTCGCAGCGGCGGGCCCCGGCGACGCCATCGTGGCCGACGGCAGCTTCGCGATTCCCGGCGAGTTCACCGGCTTCAACCGCGAGATCGGCGGCGCCGGCGTCACCGTCCTGCTCGGCCCACACGTCCGCTTCACCGGCGGAGAGGAGAACCTGCCCGCCGTATTCGTCCGCGGCGCGGCCGGCTGGCGCATCTCCGGCGGGACGGTGACGAACCCCAACGGCGGCGGCATCCTCGTGTACGCAATGCCGGGCCCGTTCAGGTGGACGGGCTTCCGCGTCCGCAACACGGGCGGAAGCTGCGTCTCGGTGTTCCCCGTCGGCGGCGACATCCGGGGGCTCGTGCTCGCCGGAGTGACCGGCTCGGCCCATCCCGATCTCGAGCTCGACCCGCATGCGGAGAAGGGCACCGGGATCCACGCATGGAACATCGCCGACGGCACCGAGGGCGTAGTGAGCGACTCGACGTTCGCGGCGGACGTCGTGGGCCAGGCGACGGGGGCGGCGGTGGAGATCGACACGGGCAGGATCGGCGCCAACGTCCGCGTCTACGCAACCGCTCGCAACGTCGGCTTCGCGGTTCCGGGGACGAGTTGGCAGGGCTTCGCGCGGCGCCAGGTCGCGGGCAACGTCATCCAGCTCTGGGGTGACAGCATCCCCGGCACGCTCGAGCTCGCGTTCGTCGCGGGCGCCGATATCCAGGGGCGTCTCGTCGACACGACCGGCGTTGCGGAGGGCGCCGATCTCTCCGGCGTGCACGTCGGCGTCACGCGCGCTCTCGGCCCCATCCTCGAGAACCCGCTCGTCACCGGCCCGCCCGTGGAGCTCGCTGGCGGGATGCAGCACTGACGGCGAGCAGCGCGAGGACGAGCCAGAGCTGCTTCTCCCACTGGGCGGAGATGAACGCATAGGCGGCGAGCATCCCGAGCGCGCCGGCGCACAGGCCACGTGCCCACATCTCGAGCTCGCCCGCGGAGAGTCCCCGAGCCCCGCTGCGGACGGCGCCCGCGAAGATCCCGACGAGCAGGAGAAGTCCCGCGATCCCCATCTCCGCCGCGACTTCGAGGTACGTGTTGTGCGCGCGCTGCCGGTACGTGACGATGTAGCGGACGTGCTGCAGGTCGATCCCCTGCGTCGCGTACGACGGCTCGACGATCCCGAAGTTGCCGAGCCCGACGCCGTTGAAGGGATGGTTCTCGGCCATCCGCGCCGCGATCCGCCATTCGTCGGACCGGCCCGAGCTCGACGCCGACGTGATGTGGGACGGGCCGGCAAAGCCGAAGTAGCCGACCGCCGCGGCCGCGCAGACGAGGACGATGGCAACGATCCGCGGCCGCAGGCTCCCGGCGAAGAACACGGCCGCGACGAGCGCCACGGCAAACCCGACGAGCCCTCCGCGCGACTGCGTGAGAAGCAGGGCCGCAACGTCGACGGCGCAGATCGCTCCCGCGAAGAGGCGGATCCTCCGTGGCCGCGGCGAGAGGAGCAGGAACAGCGCCACGAGGATCGCCGGGATGAGCGACGCGGCGAAGTAGTTCGGGTCGAAGAGCACGCCGAGGCGGCCGTTCGCGCCGTACCCGCCGGTCGCGACGCTGTAGACCGACGTCAGGGCGCTTGCGACGAGATACGCGCCGAGGACGATTCGGTAGCCGGTGCGGCCCGCAGCCGCCGTGTACGCGGCGAGCATCAGGACAATGACCTGCACGAGCCGTCCGAGATCGGCGAACGTCGTGGCGGGGTCTTTCGCCCACAGCGACGAGAGCGCCGCGAGCGCGACGAACGCGACCACGGCCCAGAAGAGCGCCGGGCGCTCGCGCGGCAGCAGCGGGACGTCTCCCCGCCGGGCCACCGCGGTCACGAGCCACGCGACGGCGATCATCGCGCCCGCCGGCTTCGCCATCGTCGCGCCGACACCGAGGCTGCCGGGCAGGTGCTCGGGGAAGGTCAGCAGGATGAAGAACGCGACTGCAAGATCGAGCCGGAAGAGCGCGAGGACGAAGAGCGCGACGGCAAAAAGAGCCTCGACCGCAGTCTTCGGCGAATACGCGGTGGTGACTCCGAGGGCCGCCGCGCCGATAGGCGCAGCGAGAGCGACGACGCTGCCGGTGGCCGACTGCGTACCGGCTCTCGGCAGTGAGACTTCTGCGCTCACCGCGACGGGCTCCTACGAGCCGTCGACAGAGGACGCCGGCGCTCGACTGCGGATCAGCTCCTCCTCGCCGTTGACCCGGTCGGTCGTGAAGGAGGGAATCTCCATCGGATAGCCGTACTGCGCGGTGGCGCGCATCCGTTCGCGCGTCGTGACGAAGAACCCGAGCGGCGTGACTCCGCGGCGGGCAAGCAGGTTGCGCAACTCCGCGACCTTGTCCCGGCGCGTGTGGCCGATCCGCGCGCAGATCACGACCGCCTCGGCCACGTCGGCGAGCGCGAGCGTCTCGACGACCTCCGGCAGCGGCGGCGAGTCGATCACGACGATGTCGCAGTTCTTCTGCAGCCGCGCGAGCACCCGCTCGAGCCGTCCGGCGCTGTACAGGTGGAGCTGGCTGATCTGCTCCGGCGCCGAGAGCAACAGATTGAGACGGTCGTGGCCCGGGGCCCGCACGGGCTTGACGTCCTCCGCCTCCGGGTTGCGCAGGAGCCGGGAAAAGCCGTCTCGCCGGCTCCGGATCCCGAACATCGTCGCGACGGTCGGCCGCGGGATGTCGGCGTCTATGAGCGTGACGCGCAGACCCGACGAGCTGAGCGCAATCGCGAGATTGACGGCAGTGAAGGTCTTGCCGTCGCCCGGTCCCCCGCCCGTGACGAGAATGGAGCGGGGGAAGCGGTTGCCGTCCCCTCCAGCCGTGGCGAGGACGGCACGAAGCGTGCGGTACGACTTCCATGCGGCCGGCGGAAGCGAGCCCTCGCCGTTCGCGTACGCGGCGGCGAGCCTACGCGGCAGCCGCGGCATCCTCGCGAGAACGGGAAGCCGGTTCTCGACGATGAGGTCGTCCTCCCGCGTGAACCGAGGGTTGACGAGCTCGAGCGCGATCGCAGCCGCGATGCCGAGCAGAAGCCCGATGACGAACGCGATGACCAAGGTCTGCTTCGGCCGCGGCCACGATGCCACCAGCGGAACGCGCGCGCGCGTGACCTCGCGGATGGTCGGATCCGCCGCGCCGACGAAGCCGCGAAGTGCGCCGACCTGAGCGGCAAGCGATTGGTATACGGGATTCTGGGTGCGCTCAGCAGCCGGGATCTGGGCGATCTGGAGCTGGATCTGCCCGATCCGCTGCCGCAGCTCCCGCCTGAACAGCAGCTTCCGCTCCTTCAGGGCCACGGCCGCGTACGTGTTCGCGGCGCGGGCGGCGAGCCTCGGCGTCGGCGCGGTCGCTCCGAGGGTGATCATGTCCGCCTGCGACTGCGGCGTCGCGCTGAGCTCGACCCCGCTCCCCGCCTTGCCGAGGCGGGCACGGACGACCTCGGTATACCGTGGCGTACCGAAGATCGACGCAGCGCCGACGGCCGGCGACGAACCGTCGGCCGGCTGGCGGAAGATGAGGAATCCCTGGAACGGATCCGTCCCGTAGGCGGGCATCGGCTGCACCTGCAAGGCGGCGCTCGTGGAGTACTGCTTCGTCGCCGAGAAGATGACGACCAGCGCGGCGCCGACGGCAAGAGCCGTTATGCCCGCGATCAGGAGCGCGTGGGTACGGAACGCATGCCAGTAGTGCAGCCGTCCCTCTGCCGCGTGAAAAGACACTGCTTGAGCATCTTTCCGCAGCGGAGCTACGTAAAACGCAGCGTTACGCGGAAGGTGCGCCGAGTGCCAAGGCGCGGCCGACGAGCGTGCCCACGGCCAGCGCCACCGCACTCCAGCTCACGGCTATGACGAAGAGGAGGTGCGCCACGCCGCCATGGTTCCGCACGCACCGGCGGGCGGCTATGACCCGAAAGGGTTATTCGGCGCCCCGGCGGCGCACTTTCGTCCCGGCCTCGTGCGACGACTTGGCGGCGAGTGGATGGAGCGCCGCGCGAACTGCTCTCCGGCCCTTGTCGCTCCAGTTTTCATGCCCTTGCGGCCGTATGTCGCGCAGCAACGCGGCCGCGCTAAGGCGCAGCGCGGTCCGCGGCGGCGCGAGCGAGAACGGGGCGAGCCACTCCTGGAGATGCATCTCGAGGACCGTCGGCTCCCGGAGGTTCCGGAGATGGCGCCCCCACGTGTGCAGGAAAAACGGCTGCGACCCGCCGCGCAACAGCCAGTCCGCTGCGGCGAGCGTCTTTCGCCAGGGACGCTCGAACCTCCACCGGCGGGCCAGCTCGCTCAGCTCCCCGCGCTCGTCGTCGTCGACGAGAGCGAGAACGTCGACGAGCTCGCGCGCCTTCCGCATCGGTACCTCTCCCCACGCGTGCGCCGCCACGAGGAGCGCGTGATGGTGGCGGTGCGGTACGAGCAGGCCGTCGACGCCGAGCTCGGCGGGCGTCGCCGCGTCGAATACCTCTCGCAGAGAAGGCTCCGGGAGCCCGGCCGGCCACATCGGGCGGCGGTGAACCTCGATCGGCAGCGCGAGGCCGGGCCAAACGAGCGGATGCAGATGGTGGTGCCGCGCATAGTCGAGGGGCGGCGTGTCGGCCACCTCCTGGAACCCCGCCGCGAGGAGGGCGGCCTGCGCGGCTTCCGCGTCCTCCGCGACGACGTCGAGGTCGCTCACGGTGCGCGCTCCGCCGGGGTACCTCCGCGTGAGCTCCGGGCCCTTGAGGAGCAGGAGGCGCCCGTCATAGGCGTTGCGCACGCGGGCGAGGAGGACGGGAGCGACGAGCGCGCCGGCGCGGGCCGCGCGCTCCTCGCGGAAGATCCGCTCCGGCAGCTCCTCTCCCCGCTCGCGGTAACGGCGCGCGGCGAGCGGGCCGAGGCCGTGGTCGCCGATCAACTGGGGGTCGAGCCGGTCGAGGAGCCGGTCGACGCCTTCCCACATCCCTGCCGCAGGCACGACCTCCTTGTGCCCGCGATGCGGCGCAGTGACACGTCCACAGGTGCAAGACTCACGCGATGGGGCGGGTGCTCGTGCTCGGCGCTTCCGGCGTCGTCGGCAGCGTCCTGTGGGACGGGCTCTCCGGGGAGCGCGAGCTGCGCGGGATCGACCGCCGCCGGGACAGCGCGCGTGACATCGACCGCGGCGACGCCACGAAGCCGCGCACGCTCCGCCGCGCTCTCGACGGGGTCGACGCGGTCATCGACCTCGCTACGGGATCGAGGCTCGACATCGGCTGGGCCGACGTGCACCGCGACATGGCCGGGCGAGTCGCCGTCCTCGAGGCGATGTGCGAGCTCGGTGTGCGCCGCTACGTGTTCGCGAGCTCGAACCACGTCACCGGGATGTACGAGCGCGACGAGCCGTACGCCGCGATCGTCGCGGGCGAGTACGGCGGCCTCGACCCCTCCTCGATCCCGCTCATCGGCGCCGACTGGCCGATCCGTCCCGACAGCCCGTACGGAGTCGGGAAGGCGTTCGTCGAGGCGCTGACCCGCCACTACGCCGAGGAGCAGGGCCTCTCGTGCATCTGCCTCCGGATCGGGACCGTCCTCGCCGCCGACCGGCCGACGAGCCCCCGCCACTTCGCGACGCTCCTCTCCCACGCCGACCTCGTCCGGCTCGTTCGCGGCGCGCTCGACGCGCCCGCCGAGCTGCGATACGGCGTCTACTACGGCGTGTCGGCGAATACGTGGCGCTTCTGGGATCTCGCGAACGCGCGCGCCGAGATCGACTACGAGGCGCGGGACGACGCCGAGCGCTTCCGCGCCTGACGCTGCTGGCGGACGGCCTTGCGCACGGCCGTCTCGAGCGTCGCGCCGAGGCTCTCCGTCCTCCAGGTCCTCTCGAGATAGCGGGGGAAGCTCCCGACGAGCTTCGGCAGCGACTCGTCGCCGCTCTCGCGCAGGTGCCCGGCGACGAGCTGCGCCGGCCCCGCCGCGCGGCCGACGGGCGCTCCCATGAGGGCGAACTCGAGCTGCTCGCGCAGGCTGCCGCGCGACCCGCCGAGGGTCGCGAGGTACCTGTCCGCGTCGGGGGTCTCGATGAGCCGCTCGAGGTAAAGGAGCGTCGCGCGTAGCGGCTCGACGAGCCGTAGCTCCCGCGCCCGCGCCGCGACCTCGTCGGGCGGCGGCGACGAGCTCGACGAGATGATGTGGTGCGCGTCGATGAGCCACTGGAAGCTCGGCGGCAGCACGGTGCGGGCGCCGGTCGCGCACGCGAGGAGCAGCGCGTCGGCGGGATCGAGCACGAGGGCGGTCTCGTCGTCGAGCGTCAGCTCCTGCGCCCGGCTTCGGAGCGTGTCGTAGCCGCTCTCCGCGCCCTTGAGCCCGGCGACCGCCGCGGGCGCGCCGGAGTGCACCAGCAACGGAAACCGCTCGATGCTCTCGAACCGGAGCAACGGATCGCGGGTGTTGCGCGGGCTCCAGCCGAGCGAGACGCACACGTCGGCCGCCTCCGGCACGTCGGCGGGCCGAACCATCAGCTCGAGCGGGAGCGCCGGCCGGACGCCGACTGCGGAGTACCAGCGCCGCACCGCCGCGGCGCCACCGACAAGCAGCGCGTCCACCCCATGTTCCCGTAGCCGCTGCAGGAGCAGACCGGCCTTCTCGAACAGCAGCTGGTTCCGGAGCCAGATGTTGCGGGAGGTCCCCCCGAGGCGTCTCAGTTGCGGGTCGTCCGGCGCGACCTCCGCAAGCCGCTCGTGGAGAAGCGGCAGGACGCTAAACGAGCCGATGGGCAGGTGCGACACCTCGAGCGGTTGCAATGCCTGCCAGCGCGCTGCTGCTTGCTCCCGCGGCCCGAGCGCCACCTGCAGGAGACCGCGCTGCGTCTCGTCCGGCCAGAACGAGCCCGTCAGCCCCGCCTCTCTCACGGGGCCTCCGCGGCCGCCGCCCGCCGCCGTTCCATCGCCTGCCGGATCACCTCGAGGTACTGCGACCGCGACGCGCTCTCGCGCAGGCCGTTGTTCTGCGTGTGCAGCCGCCGCTCGAGGACGACGTCGGGGAGGATCGCGTAGCGGAGGCCCGCCTCCGATGCGCGCGCGAACCAGTCGACCGTCACCCCCACTCGCACCGCCGTGGTGAACGGCCCGACCCGGTGGAAGGAGTCGCGGCGAATGAGCATGAGGTTCGGCGCCGTCCACGGCATCGCCTCCGGCGCCGGCGGGCGCACGCATGCGCGCGTCTCGTCGTCGAGCTCCGGGCTGACGAACTCCCGCACGTGCCCAAACACCATGTCGAGCCCGGGATCCGCGTCGAGCGCCGCCTTCTGGAGAGTGAGCTTCCCCGGCGTGAAGCGGTCGTCGGCGTCGAGGAACGCGTACAGCTCCCCGGTCGCCTCCTCGACCGCCCGGTTGCGCGCCGAGCCGTTGCCGCCGTTCTCTTGCCGCACCACGCGCACGCCGGGGAAGCCGCGCGCGACGTCGGCGCTGCCGTCGGTCGAGCCGTCGTCGACGACGATGAGCTCGAGCGGCTCGTAGTCCTGCGCGAGCACGCTCTCGATCGCCTCGGCGATGTACGGCGCGCCGTTGTAGACGCCGATCATGACGCTGACGAGCGGCTTCATTGGCGTTGGCGTTCCCGTTCGAGCTTCGCGTACAACGACCGCAGCAGCGGTTCGTGCGACACCGTCCGCCCTTCCGTGAGGCTCGTCTCGTGGTGGCGCCGATGGAGGACGATGTCCGGCAGCACCGCGTACTCGACCCCGCTCTCGCGCATCCGCACGACGAGATCCATGTCTTCGCTCGGCTCGAACCGCGTGTCGTAGCCGCCGAGGTCGTCGAAGACCTCGCGCCGGATCATGATCGACGAGAGCGGGATGCCGTCGAGGTCGCCATAGACAGCGTCGCGCGCCATCCACGCCGGCGCGTTGAGCCATTCCTGCCGGCCGAAGACCGCGCCGACCTCGGGATGCTCGAGCAGGTACGCGACTTGCACGCTCAGGCGGGTCGGGGGCAGGAGATCGTCGGAGTCGAGGTTCGCGATCAGCTGGCCACGCGAGCGGGCGACGGCGGTGTTGCGCGCCGCGGCCGGGCCCTGGTTCTCCTGGTGGACGTAGATCGCGTCGGGGAACGACCGGATGACCTCGGCGGTCTCGTCGGTCGAGCCGTCGTCGACGACGACGACCTCGAACGGGTCGTAGTCCTGCGCGAACGCGCTCTCGAGCGCAGGACGGATGTGAGCGGCGGCGTTGTACGCCGGCATCACGAGGCTCACAAGGGGCCGGTTCACCCGCGCACCTCCTCGAGGATGCGCGCGAGCGCGGCGGGGAGCTCCTCGATCGGCCCTCCGACCTCGAGGCGGAACGTCGGCACGCGGCTCACGAGCCCGGCCATCGCCGTGAGCGCTTTCGGCTCGGCGGGGACGAGCTGCAGGAGGGTGCTCGGCGCCAACGCGGCGAGCGCACCGGCCGCGCCGAGCGGTTCGTGCCGCGGCGCGTCGCCGGTCACGCGCGGCGCGACGATCGCCTCGAGCGGGAAGCCTTCCGCCATCCGCTCGGGCAGCTGCTCTCCCACGTAGAAGACCGACTTCTCCTCGAGCGCGCCGTCGCCCTCGAACGCCGCCGGCGGCAGATGGTGGAAGTGGCGTGAGTGAAACGGCGTCAGCTTCCCGGTCGAGAAGAGATTGAAGACGTACGGCTCGCCTTCCGGCCGGACTGCGACGTAGTCGTCTCCCGCATAGAGCAACGGCGACGCGAGCGACGAGAGGGCGCAGGTCGACTTCCCTGATCCGCCGCGCCCGACGATGAGGACACCGCCGGCCTCGTCGCCGACCGCCCCGCCGTGCAAGAGCAGGATCCCGCGCTCGGGCAGCCACCAGTGGAGCACCTGGCGAAATGGGGCTGCTCGCTCCCAGAACGGCAGCTCGAGCCCGCTCTCGCACCACGACCACGCCGTGCGCCGGTCGGAGTCGTACGCGCTCAGCTGCCCGAGCATCGGCCGCGAAACAAGCCGCCGCCCGTCCGCGTGGACGTACACCGTCGTGCCGCGCTCGCTGCCCTCGGCCACTTCGGGAAGCGGCGGCGCGGGCACGCCCGTCTGCGCGGAGTCCCAGGCGCAGATCGTGAGCGCAGGCTCGTCGTCACCGGAGTCGCGGAAGTGGAAGCCGCGGCCGAGCTGCTCGCTCAGCGGCTCCCCGGCGAAGCGAACGAGGACGACCTCGCCGGCCACGCGAAAGCGGGCCTCGACGAGACCCGCTGCCTCCGCCGCGCGCTCGAAGCCGCTCTCGAGCTCGTCGAGCCACGCTTCGAGCGACGGCGCTGCGCGTAGTTCCTCGAGCTCAGGCACTGGGAGCCGGGTGCGGCCAGCCGCGGGCGTCGACCTCGTGCACCGGATCGAGCAGGATGATGTCCTGCATGTCGGTGTGCTCGGTGAAGCTCGGACGCGGGAAAGGCGGCCGGTCCAGGCCGACGACGAGCGTCGACACCTCGGCCTCTCCGCTCGCCGAGCTCTCCTCCGGCACGACGAGCTCGGCGCTCCCCAGCTCGTCGACGAGCCCGTGCACCGCCGCCGCGATCTCCCCATCAGCCGACTCGTAGCGCGCCGCAAGCGTCGCGACGATCGACTCGACCGTCTCGTTCCGCGCCAGCCCCTCCCAAATCTCAACCGCAGAGCCCTGGAGGTTGAAGTAATGGCCGGTCCCGAGATTGACGATGATCGTCTCCCCGCCGACGGTCTCTGAGATCACCTGCGGGTCGTTCACGCGATATTTCACATTCCACCCCTTCCTCGTTAGTCCCTTGTCTCGTGCTTTTCCTCGCTGCGCGGGGAAATGAACCTCTCGCATGAGACGCCTTACGCGAATCTGCGGAATTGTTCTCACCGCGATCGGCGTGCTGGCCCTCGCCTGGGTCATCGTCGTCTGGCAGTGGCAGGACCCCTTCACGGCTCTGTACACCCTCTGGCAGCAGCACGAGCTCGAGGGACAGCTGAGCCAGGAGTTCCGCGACTTCGGGTTACCCCCTGGCACGGGACGAGGGCACCCGAGCGCGGCAGCCGAGGCCGAGGCGATCGCCC
>JAWVDC010000143.1:0-10811 GCA_033857715.1 Gaiellaceae bacterium
AAAGCCGTGGACGTCCCGGTCGCCTGGTCGAATCTCCCTACCGACACGAGGATCTGGTTCTGGAGCCCCTGCCACGCGCGCCCGATCGTCTCGGGTAGCTTCGAGAACGCGGCGTCGGTCTTGTCGCTCACCTCGAGGAGCGCCTTCATGAGCGCCGCTCCGCTCAGCTGACCTTCCTTCGCGAGAGCGAAGAGCTCGCCCTTTGTGACGCCGAGGCTTCGAGCGAGCGCATCGGCGACCGGCGGCATGTTCTCCATGACCGACCGGAACTCGTCGCCGTCGAGGCGCCCCTTTGCAAAGGCCTGCGTCAGTTGGAGCGTGCCGGCGCTCGCCTCTTCGGACGTCGCGCCCGATACGATCAACGCCTTGTTGAGCGTCTCGGTGACGCGGAGGAGATCGTTCTGCGAGACGCCGAGAGCCGCCGTGTTTCGCGCGAGGCGCGTGTAGAGATTGACGTTCGACTCGAGCGACGTGCCCGTCTGCTGCGAGATCTCGAAGAGGCGGGACTGCGCCGTGTTGTATTCGGTCGACGACGTCGAGACGAGGCGAAGGCGCGCCGACAGCGTCGTTGCCTTGTCCGCCTGCTCCGAGAAGGACGAGGTGATCGAGGAGATGATCGAGGCGCCGCTCTGCAGGAGCTGGAACCCCTGGTTCAGCGTGACGGCGGCGTTCTTGAGCGAGCCGAAGCTCGACTCCGCGGCCTTCGCCTTGCCCGCGATCTGCTCGAGGACCTGGACGCCCTGGTCGGTGACACGGACCCTGAGGACGAGCTCGGTATTCGCTGCCATTCGGTCCCCTACCGCTCGCCGGCGCGCGCCAGGGCGCAGCTCAGAGCGAAGTTGAACTCGTCAATGGGGAGGCTCGCCGCCTCGTGTGGCAGCATGTGATACCTCGTCGATATCAGGTCGATCTGCCACCGGTCCGCCGTTGTCAGCTTCGCGAAACCGTGCCGCCTCCGCACCTCCGAGCGAGAAGTCGTTCAGCTCGGCGGCGAGAAGCTCGAGATCATCGTTCGAAAGATCGCCGACGTGGATCACGTCCTCGATCGGCTCGATCGGCGCTTGTCCGCGGTACTCGATTCTCGGCCGCACGGCGGCGAGCGCGAGCGCGGCCATCGTTTGCTTCGCGACCGGCTCGATGTCTCGAATCTGAGACCAGTCGTAGTGATTGAGCTTCCGGAGCTCGACCTCTACCCCGTCGGAGAGCGTGACGATCTTCCGCTCGCCCTTCCTTTTCATCAGATCACCGTCGCCGTGTCGCCGATGAGCGCCGCCGTCAGCTCGGCGTTCGCCGTCGTGTCGTGAATCGCGCGGAAGGGCGCGGTGTGCTTCCGTACGGCCGGCCCATCGGTCCCCGGCGTCTCGCCCGTGAACTGGATCTTCGGGGCGGCGAGCGTGAAGGTGAAGGAGTCTGCGCCCGAGATCACGTCCCCGACGCACGTCACGATGAGCGCGGCGAGCGCGCCCTTTTCGAACTTGTCGTAGATGCCCGCGGCCGCCGCGTCCTCGAAATCCTTCATCAGGCGCCCGGTGACTTCGCGGTGCGCGTTCCGGGTCGGCTCGCGCCCGCCGAGCGATGCGAGCTTCGGGACGACGATCATCTTGTTGTCGACGTTGACGTCGAGCTCGTCAAGGTCGACCGTCGTGCCGTCGACCGTCAGCACCGTGATCTTGTCGCAGGTGACGGGCCGGATCGTCGCGTAGGTCGGCGTCGAGGCCGAGACGCGCGTCTCCTCGCGGCCGATGAACTCGATGTCGACCGTCACCTCCTCCGTCGGCTTGAAGTGGAACGAACCCTTGTTGATCTTGCAATCCGCGTAGAGGAAGGCGGCGCCGCGGCGATAGACTTCGACCGAGAGGCCGGGGCTCGGCGTATCGGTAGCGAGCGCGAACGCGTGCTGCTTACCTCCGCCACCGAGAGTCGAGGTCACGACGGTGCCGAGGAGGTCGTTCAACAGGACCTCGAGCCCCGTGTACGACATCGTGAACGTCGCCGGGCCGCCCGACATTCGCGCTCCGACGCGCGTCATGCGGCCAAGCGTCGGCGAGCGGAGCTCCTTTCCCTCGAAGAAGGGCTGCGTGAGCTTCAGCCCCTCTTTCAGCGGGCTCGTGAAGATGGTTCGAGCGACCGTCGTGCCGAGGACCGTCTGGCGCCCCCAGCCGATGAACGTGCCGAACGAATTGCCGCGCGCCATGCGTTACTCCTGCTCGGCCACCGGCTTCGCCGGGGTCTTCGCCGCCGACTTCTTCGTGTCGTCGGTCACGTCGTGCCAGTCGGGGTTGCCCGCGTAGACCGGCTCGCCCTTCTTATCGACGCCGGTCTGCGAGCCGCGGAGCAGCTCCTTGGCGAAGTCCTCGGGTAGCTCGAGGTCCTCGCCGCGGATGAAGTCGTACGCCGGGCCGTTGCCGACGGAGCCGGAACCGAGCGAGCCCCTGTAAACGAGCGTCATCATCTTCGTGTCGGCCATTCGATTCTCCCTTAGGCCCGAACGTCGGGCGCTCCCTCGCGCGTGATGTACTTGCAGACGTAGGTGAGCCGCGCGGTGCCCGCCGGCTTTTGGTCCTCTGCCGCCTTCGTGAGACCGATCTCCGTCCGCTCGAGGCGGCTCGCATCGCTCAGGAGCGCGCCAAGGGTCTGATCGGCGCCGAGCGCGGCCTCGACCTCGTGCGCCATGCGGTTCAGCGTCTGCTCGAGCTCTTCGTTCACCTGGGCGACGGCCTCGATTGCGACGCGGAGGTTTCGGTCCTGGATCCGGCGGCCGGCGAGCGTGCGCGTGTCGACTTCCTCGGTGAGGCCGTAGATCAGCAGGCAGGGGATCTCGTCTTGTGCGAGCGGATAGACGCGCGTCTGGTAGACGCGGTCCTCGGTCGTCGTCAGACCGGCCAAGATCTGGGCGATCCGGTCGCAGACCTGTTGCCTGAGGTGGTTGGCCACTTTTAGGCGACCTCCTCGAGCACGAGCTTGGTATGGCCTGTGTGGTCGGGTTGGACCGAACGGATGATGTACTCCTTGCCGACGAGCGCCGGATTGTAGTCCGCGCGCGTGATCAGGAGCGTGTCGCCGTGAGCCAGGAGCGGCACGAGCGAAGACGCGAGCTCAAAGCGCGGCCTCGAGCCCTCGACCGAAACGAAGGCGGCCGTGTCGACCTCGTCGAACTCGTCGAAGAGGTTGCCGGCGACGGAGGAGGTAGGTCCGCCGCCGGCCGGCGTGTAGATGGCGACTACCCCCCAGTCATCGGGGTGCGCGAGGTTGGCGCGGTCGGCTGCCGATTCGACGGGGCACAAGGTGATTCCCGGGCGCTACTTCCGGCCCTTCTTGCGCTTCGGCTTCCCGGCCTCTTCCTCCGCGGAGGCGTCGGCCCAGGCGTTCGGTGCGATCAGCCCCTTCTCGATCTCGCCGTCGATGCCGATGGCCTCACCGAGCTTGAACTGCACGGACTGAAGCGTCCGGTAGGTACCGTCCTCGAGCGGTGCGCCCTCTTCGCGCTCGATCTTCTCACCACCCGCGTCGACCGGCTCGAGCGCGTGCGATCGCCGCTCGGCCTGCTCGGCCGTGAGCTCGATGACGACGCCCGCCGGGATCGTTGCGCCCTGTGCTCCGACGACTTCGATCTGCTTCATGCTCTCCTCCTTCGAAGCGCCGCGCGCTTACGCCAGGGTCACTCGCACCGCGTGCTGCCAGTAGCCGTAACCGACGTTCCGGATCGCCTTGATGCCGAAGACCTGGCGGTTGTTGATGAACTCGTATTCCGAGCCCAGGCCGAGCGCGTCGACGGTCACGCCCTCCTCCTCCTGGCGAATGAAGGGTTTGGCCTGGCCGTCGGTCCGGAAGACGTTGAACTTCGTCGGCACCGAATCGAGTCGCGGATTGACCGCGACGTCGAACCGATAGCCGTCGAGGTTCGCAACGACGCTCGACGCGCCGTTGCCGAGCATCGGGCTTCGAACGGCCGCGGCGGCCGCCGTCCACATGTTCGTCGGCACCTGAACTAGGAAGGAGCGCGCCTCCTCGTTCATCGGCTCGTTCTGGTCGTCGCGGAAGGCGAGAAGTGTCGCGGTCGCCTTCAGCATCGCGAACTGGAACTCCTCGGGCGAGGGCGTTGACGTCGTTCCGTGGACTGCCGCCGGCACGCCCGCGATCGTCACCGAGATGTCGTTCGACTGATTGGTGACGTTCGCGCCCTCGGCGTGGTCGGTGTCGAAGAAGAACTGCCCGTCGTACGCGAGCGTCGAGCCACCGTTCAGGATGAGCGTCGAGAGGAGCGACGCGTAGTGAGTGACCGCGCGCTGAGCGAGTTCGCCGATCCGAACGTCGATCTGGCCCGTCTTGTCGCGACGCAGATCGTCGGTCAACACTTCGAGCGTCGCCTCCCAGATCTTGTTCTCGATCGTGATGCCGTTCTCGCGGAGTCCCTTGGCGTTTCGGCCACCGAGCCATTCGCGGAGGGCCGGCGTATAGCCGAGCCACTTGTACGTCTCCGACGGCTGGTCGGAGCCGAAGAGCATCGAGATTTTGTCGACCCAGCTCTGCCCCGAGAGGATCTCGAGCTTCTGGTAGAAGCGACCGATGATCGCCCTGGATGAAAGACCGGAAGCGCCCATGTTCGACTCTCCTTACCTTGCGTTCGCTCTGTTAGGCGCCGAGCGGGCGCGCCGCGTCGAAATCGACGTCTGCTTGCGTCGCCGAGACGATCCGGGCGACGACTCCGATCTTCGAATTCGCGCCAACGGTGAGCGTGAACGTCCCGCCGTCGCTCATGTAGACGGCCACGCCGACGCTCGTCGCCGCGAGGCCCGTGACGGTGACCGACCCGAGCCGACCTCGGTGCTTCAGGCGCACCTGCTTGTCGCCGGCCGCGCCCGCCGAATTATCGACCTTCGCGAGCGCGAAGCCCATGAAGACGTCGCCGGCGACGAGCTGGCGAGCATTGCCCGAGCCGTCCTTTCCGACGCCCGAGCCCTCGAAGATTGAGATCGCGGCGGCGACAGGAGCGTGGTTCTCGTCGCCCATCACCCAGGCGCGCGGCGTATCGACGGTCAGCTGGCTCATGGATCAGATCTCCTTTTCGCGGTGGGTCGGGCGTTCAGGACGCGACGCGCTCGCGGTGCTCGAGGATCCGGACCTTCGAGCGGTTCTTCTCGTAGGCGACATAGCTCTCGAGCGTGCCGAATTCCTCGCGAAGATTCGCGTCGGCGTCCCACTTCGCCTTGCAGCGCTCGTCGAGCGGGCGCTGGTCGTCGACCGTGGTCTTCGCCGCCTCGCCGGTGGCGGTCGGCGCCGCCTGGACGCGCGCGGTTTCCTTGCCGTCCTTCCTGAGTACTTCGAGACGCTGCTCGCGCTCGCCCTTCTCTGCGGCGATCTGCCGGCGATTGAACTCGTCGACCGAGATTCCGTCGGCCTTCGCGCTGACGGCGAGCTTCTCTTGGCCCGGCAGCGTGGCCGCGTCGATTGCGGCGATCCGCTCGCGCTCGGCCTTCGCGCCCTCCTCGAGGCCCTGCTTCTTCCCGGCATCGGTCGCCTTCGCTTCGGCGTCGCTGGTGAGCTACCGCCCCCCCTCGACGCCCGCCGTGCGAGCCTCGGAGCGTGCGGCTTCGATGCGCTTTCCCAGGTCCTCTTCGCTGATCGAGATGTTCGTCATTTTCCTTCGTCTCCTCGGCTCGTAGCCGCCCGCGAGCTGGGCGAGCGTCGATTCGAATGACCCGAGCGTATCAGCCATGCCCGCAGAGATGGCTTTTGCGCCCACGACGATGCCTCCGCCGCCGAATTCGGCGCCCACGTGCTCGATCGAAACGCCGCGATAATCGGCGACCGCCACAATGAAGACGTCGGCGATCGCGTCGATTCGGGAAAGGATCTCCGCACGCCCCTCGTCGGTCCGCGGATCGATGCGCTTTCGGGGCGATCGGCTAGAGACGATCTCGAACGAATCGTCACCCGGTCGCTTCGACTTCTCGATCTGCATGACGACGCCGATCGACCCCAGCTGCGCCGTCTCGTCGATCACGACTTGGTCGGCCGCAGACGCGATCCAGTAGCCACCCGACGCGGCCATTCCGCCGACGTAGGCGACGACGGGCTTTCTTGCCCCCGCGATCATCTTCGCGAGCTCGTTCACCCCGTCCGCCTGGCCGCCGGGCGAATTGACCTCGAGCAGGTGGCGCCTCACCTCCGGGTTCGCCTCGGCAGCGCCGAAGTCGCGCGCGAGGACCTCGATCGACGTGGCGCCGGAAACCATCGTGAAGAGATTCGCGTAGCGAAAGAGCGGCCCGATGACCGGGTGGATCGCCACCCCGTCACGCACGGTCGATTCCTGCGCGTTCTGGAGCGGGCGGCCGAGCTTGGCGGCAACGGCCTCGGGGCCTTCGCCCTCGCCGAGGCTGATCGATGCCATGAGCTCGAGCCAAGCCTCGTCGATTGCCCAGAGCTGCGCAGCCAGGGCATCGAATGCGCGCATCTTCATGCGGAGATCTCCTGTTTGCGCTCTCGCGACGCTCGGCTATCGCGCTTCGGGGCGGGCGGCGGATCGCCGCCTTGCGCCGGCGCGGCATTCGGATCGACAGAGAGCCCGTCTGCGACGCGCATCTTCTCCTCGCGCGCTCGCTGGCGGTGCTTCGTCTCCCAATCGCCGCCCGTGATTTCGGCGGTCACTTCCTGGCGCGTCTTCACCTCGAGCTCGATCCACTTCTCGGCGGCGTTCGCCTCGCTTTCGGGGTCGATCTGGCCGGCCGGCGGGCCCGTCCACTGTGCACCGCACCATGCCGCGCGGATCAGCGGATCGCTGAAGAAGCCCGGCGCCGACAGGCGCCCGCGAGCCACCGCCTCGGTGATGACCGCGTTCCAGAAGGGCTGGCAGAAGCCCCACGCTAGCCAATCCCGGCGCCCCTGGAAGAACTTCCACGCCAGTACGAAGGCCGCGCGCGACGCCGAATAGCTTTGCCCGAAGAACTTGAGGATGATCTCGTACGGCACCTCGAGCGCGGCGCCGATCTGCTTCCAGATCGCGACCGTGAAGGGATCGAACTGCGCGTTCGGGCGCGTCGGGTTCGCGAACTCGACGTCCTCGCCCTGGAGGAGATCGAGCATCGCGCCCGGGGCGAGCTTGAAGGCGTCGCGCGAGCTCGGCGGCGCAAGTCCGTTGAGCGCGGCCATCTCGGCCGACGTCGAGATCTCCGGCGACTGGATCGTATCGATCCCTTCGGCCTTCTCGGTCTTGATGAAGACCGTGAACATCGCCGACACGACGGCGGCCATGAGCTCGGCCTCCGAGTATCGACTGAGCTGCTTCAGCGGCTCGATGACCGAGGCGAGATAGGGGATGCCACGCGTCTGCTCGACGCGCTTACGGTGAAACAGGTGATGGACGAGACGTTCGCCGGTGTCGGGGCTGAACGCTAGGATGCGATCCCATTCGCGAACGGTCGCCGTGAGGTCTCCGGGGTGCTGGCGGAGGACGTGATACGCCTCCGGCGCGCCTTCGGTGTCGAGCTCCACGCCTCCTGCCAGGGTGTTGCCGTTGTCGAGCTTCGCCTGTTCGCGGTACTTCGTCGGGTTCGAGACGCGGTCGGCCTCGAGCAACTGGACCTTCAGGCCGTAGGGATTCAGGCCGGGCCGCTCGCGGTACTTGCGGATCGCGAAGACGTCGCCGTTGGCGAGAGTCGATCGGAAAGCGAGATCCTGGAGCGCGCAGAAGTCCTGCGTGCGCGTGATGTCGCATTCGGGGGTGCCGGCCCAGAGCCACCATTCGCGCTCGGCCGCGCGCTGCCAGGCGTCGGCTGCGTCATCCGTCAGGCGGAGGAGCTCGCGATCGACCTGGGCCTGTGGGATAAGGCCGGTGCCGACGACGTTCGAGACCACGGTGGCGATAGCACCCGAGCCGATCGGATTGTTTCTCTCGAGGTCGCGCGTCCGGTCGCGAAGCGCCGGCAGATCCGGGAGGAGATCGGCATCCGCGCTCCCGCCGGTCGTCGCCCATTCGGAGGTTGCCCGCCGATCGCGCCGCGCGCCGATGTAACCGCCGCGGCCGCCGGTGCTCGTGAGCGCGATGACCATGCGGGCGTGCTGCCGCTGCGCACCGCGAACCGGGTCAAAATAGGAGATCGCCCGGTCGAGGAATGTCGGCGCTACCTTCGGAATCGGGAGGCTCATACCGGGGTCACGAGCCGGGCGCGGATGCCGCCCCTCCGGCCGTCACTCGAGCGCGCAATCTCGACGACGAGCTCCTTCTCCATCTGGCGGAGCTCGCCGAGGTTCGCTCGAGTCACGCTGCGGCCGTTGACGGCGAAGCTCTGATTCCGGAGGACGGCGGAGATCGCCGCCTGGACCTCGACGAGACGTTCGGCAGCTGTAGCCACGTCCCCATCGTACGTAACGGGGTGCAGAAGACGGGTTTTCTACGCCACGCCGCGCGATCGGACGCGTCGCTGCGACCCGCCGGGTGGCCGGGCGCCGCTTCGGAGCGCCTCGGCGAGCACGTCGAGCCGCTGCGCCTCGCGCTCGAGATCGAGCCCCGATGAGACGAGGCCCTGGAAGGCGGCGACGGCGTAGACGCGGAGGTCGAGCGCCTCGTTTCGCGTGCGGTGCTTCACCCAGCGTCGCTTTCTACCCATCGTGAGTAGCTTCTCCGCCGTCAGCTGACGGAAGTACTCCTCGTCTCGGTCGTCGGGAAAATGCGAATAGCCGGGCCCGGGCTTCGGGATTCGGAGCCGCGCGTAGATCTGCTCCTTCGCCGCATCGACCCCGACGAGGAAGAGGTTCGTCTTCCCGACGTTCTTCTTCGTCGCTTTCTTCGGCCAGATCGGCCGGCCCTCGCCCGGCTGCCCCTTGATCGCCCACACGCGCTGCGCGTAGCGCGGCCGGCAGAAGTTGTATGCCGCTTGCGAGTGATGGCCGCCCGTGTCGACGGTCATCGCCTGGATCCGGAGAAGTACTCCGTCCTCGCGCTGGATCGGCGTCGTGCGGATCGTGTCGATGTCGCGCCACGGTACGCCCGTCGACGGATCGCCGCGCGTGATCGTGTGTCGGAGTGACCAGTCCTCTTCACCGCGGCCGATGCCGAGTAGCTCGAGCTCGAGGCGATCGTCCTGCACGTCGACGGACGCCACCACGACGACGACGCCCGCCGGCGCCTGCGGCCCGTAGGGCTCACGGCGCGCGAGGAGCGATCCCTCTTCGACCCGCTCGCCCTTCTCGACCCACGTCTGCGCGAGCGTCGTGTTGACCCAGACCTTCAGGCGCTCGGGGTAGGGCGCGGCATCGAGAAACGACTGGACGATCTCCGAGAGCGCACGGTTCGACGCGTAGAGGCGATTTGCGTGGAAGCCCGCGACACCGCGAAAGGGACGAGTCGCGCGCCACTCGGCCCAGCGGCTCGCAGCCCAGCGCTTCGCGTCGCCCCAGAGCGAGCCGCACGCCTCGCACGAGTAGGCGGCGGTCTCCGGGAGCTCGGTGTACGCGCCCGAGTAGTCCTCGGGGATTGCGTCGACGAGCTCGCCGTCCTCGAGCTCCTTCTGCCAGCGGACCTGTCCCCACTCGAGCACCTGGTGGTGGCCGCAGTCGGGGCAGGGCGCGAAGAGCTTTCGCTGATCGCTCTCGAGGTAGGCGGGCTCGATCCGCGACGTCTCCTTGTCGCGCGGCGTCGAGCCCATGAGCGTCTTCCGGTTCCAGAAGGCCTCGTTCCGTTGCTTCGCGAGATCGACCGGGTCGCCCTCGGCGCCGGCGCTCGCCGGGTAGCGGTCGACCTCGTCGAGGATGACGTCGCGAACCGAGTCGCCCGAGAGGCCGGCCGGTGAATTCGCGCCGACGAGCGTGATCGAGCCGCCGGGGTAGAGCTTCTCGCGGATCGTGTTGCCCGGGTCGCGCGACTTCGCCGGCGCGATCTTCTCGCGAAGGCACGGCGTATCGCGGAACATCGGATCGAGGCGCTTCTTCGAAAACTTCTCGCAGTCGCGGTCCCGCGGCTCGACGATGACGATCGGCCCCGGGTCGAGGTCGATCCGGTAGCCGATGAAGTTCTCGATGCACGTCGTCCACGCGAACTGCGCAGGCTTCATGCAGACGACGGTGTGCACGGCCGGGTCGGTCATCGCGTCCATGATCCCGCGGAGGTAGGGGATCCGGTCGCTCGAGAACTGCCCGGGCGACGCGCTCGACTCGCGCGAGAGCTGGCGCTTCGTGTCTGCCCACTCGGTGAGCGTGAGACGCGGCGCGGGGCGCCAGGCGGCGGCTACGCGCTCAGTGACTCGCCTCGTGAGCTCGGCCGTTCCCTCCGGTGTTCGGAAGGTGCGGGGCGCCGGAGAGCTCATTCAGGATCTCGGTGACCGCCTGGTCGAGTAGGACACGCGCCTCGGCAACGCTCTTCAGACCGACGATGAGCGGCGCGATCCGCGGCGGCATGGCGAGTAGCTTCTCGCGGGCGTGTGAGAACTCGCGCGTCAGCACGTCGACCGCCTCGTCGATCGGCACGACGAGCCGGCGCTTCTCCGCGAGCTCGTACTCCGCGAGCTCGGCATCGGCGATCGCCTTTCGTCTCCGCGCTTCGGAGAGTAGGCCGGGCTCGTTCGGGTTCTTCTCGAGGCGCAGGGCCTTCCAGCGCTCGACCGCGGCGATCTCGAACTGCCAGCCGGCGCCGTTCTTCGTTCCGGGCGCGCCGGCGGCGATCCACTGGTCGATCGTCGAGAGGTTGACCGCAAAATGGCGCGCGAGGCCACTCCGATTGACGGTGGCGCTCTGACCCTTGGGGCGCTTGACTTTGCGGGCTCGTGTCAAAATCTCGTGACTGAAAATATTGGGCGGGTGCGCGCTACCCTCGTCAG
>JAWVDC010000144.1:0-26540 GCA_033857715.1 Gaiellaceae bacterium
ATCGCGACCTGCTCCGGCGTTGCTCCCTTCTGCGGCGCGAAGACGTCGGCCGCGTCGAGGAGGCGGGCCTCGACGTCACACGCGACTTCGAGGGGGACGGCCAGACGTCCGCCGAGCGCCTCGACCGCGCCGACTCCGCCGTCGGTCGACGCGACGCCGCCGACGGCGACGATGACGCCTTCCGCGCCGGCCGCCGTCGCAGCCGCGATCAGCTCCCCGACGCCGCGGCTCGTCGCGCGCAGCGGGTCGTTCCCCGAGGCGCCGCCGGCCAGCGCGAGCCCGCACGCCTGCGCGGCCTCGACGATGGCCACGCCCTCCTCGAGTCTCCACACCGCCTCGACCGGCTCGCCAAGCGGTCCCGTGACGACGGCGGTTCGGTTCCCACCGCCGATCACGTCGAGCGTGCCCTCGCCGCCGTCCGCGAGCGGCAATTCCTCGCACTCCCAGCCGGCGCGGTGCGCTCCGAGGGCGATCGCGGCCGCCGCCTCGCGGGCGCTGAGCGTCCCTCTGAACTTGTCCGGGGCGGCGAGGACACGCATGACTCGTCGATTCTCGCTACCGTTCCAGCCGTACCTGCACTAGAGCGTGTACCGGGTTCGCACTTCTGCGCCTCCCAGTCCGTTCCAGAGCTATTCAAGGGAGGTGTACAGATATGGCAACCGGAATCGTTAAGTGGTTCAACGATGCGAAGGGGTATGGCTTCATCACCCCGGACGAGGGCGGTAAGGACGTCTTCGTTCACTTCAGCGCGATCACGGCCGAGGGTTTCAAGACCCTCGCCGAGGGCGCGAAGGTGGAGTACGAGCCGGCCGACGGCGAGAAGGGCCCCGAGGCCCGCAACGTAGTCCCGATGTAAGAACGAGGTCGAGCGGGACGCCTCGCGAGAGGCGTCCCGCTCTCTCGTTCTCAGCTCACGTTCAACGCCGTGTCGTCGATGACGAACGACGTCTGCAGTGAGCTGTCTTCCACGCCCGAGAACTTCAACGTGACGGTCTGGCCGGCGAAGCCGGACACGTTGAACGAGCGCTGGACGTACCCCGTGGACTTGTTGAGGTTCGAGTACGTCGCGAGCGTCGTCGAGCCGAGCGTCACCGTGAGCTTGTCGTACGCCGTGGTGGTCGTCGTCTCGCTCGTCGCGATCTTCAGCCAGAACGACACCGTGTAGGTCGAGCACCCGCTCGGGATCGTCACCGACTGCGTGAGCGTGTCGGTGTGCGTCGTCCCGTAGCCGTTCAGCCACGCATTCCAGCTGCCCGCGTGGGGGGCGCCGGTGCCGGTGTTCTGCCCGATCACGCCGGACGTTGCCGTCCAGCCGGTCGAGCCCGACTCGAAGCCGGGGTTCGCGATCTGCTGGGCCGGCGTGCAACTTCCTCCGACGGAGCTCACCGTCAGTGCGAACGACGTCGCGTGCGTCGTCGCGCCGGTTCCCGTGATCGTCACGACGAAGGTCCCGGCCGGCGTCGAGCTCGAGGTCCAGATCGTCAGCGCGGACGAGCTCCCGCTCGTGACCGAGGACGGAGTGAACGACGCCGTCGCTCCACTCGGTAGCCCGCTCACGCTCAGCGCCACGGTCTGCGCCGACCCGGCCGTCGTCGCGGTCGAGACCGTGGTGGCCGTTTCCGACCCCGCATTGACCGTCGCGGACGACGGGCTGACCGAGATCGAGAAGTCGTTCGCCGGTGCACTGGGCCCGAACGCCGCCGCGCCGTTGGGCGTCCCGAGCCCGCTCGGGCCGTCGTACCCGACCGCCGCGTGGCAGAGGTACGACGGCGAGCACGTGGCCGTGGAGCCGGTCGTGACGTCCCACAGCGCGCCCGGGTTCGCATACAGGTACGAGTTCGGGTAGGTGCCGGCTGTCGGCGGGCTGGCGAGCGCGTACATAGCGCCGATGATCGGGGAGGCGACGCTCGTGCCGCCGAACACCGTCCAGCCACCCGAGCCGTACGAGTCGTATACGGCCACGCCGGTCGACGGGTCGGCAACTGCGGAGACGTCGGCGATCGTCCGGTGCGCGCATCCGGCCTCGTGCTGGAACGACGGCTTCGCCTCGTACGAAGAGCAACCGCTTCCCGCTCCCTCGCTCGAGCTCGTCGACCAGACCGACTCGGTCCACCCGCGCGCGTTGCTCGCGTGCGACAGCTTCGTGCCGCCGACGGCGGTGACCCACGGGGACGCGGCCGGATACTCACGTGCGTACCCGCCGTCGCCCGAGGAGGCGACGATGGCGACGCCCGGGTGCTTGTAATAGGAGTTGTCCGTGCTCGTCTCGCTCGAGAACTCCGGGCCGCCGTAGCTGTTCGACACGGCAACGGCGCCCATCGCCACGGCGGTGTTGACGGCCGCGCCGAGGCTGTTGGTCGTCGCGCTGTTCCCCTCGACGAGCAGGATCTTGCAGTTCGGGCAGATGGCCGAGACCATCTCGATGTCGAGCATCTCCTCCGACGCCCACCCGGCGTTCGCGGCCGGGAGCGGGCTCGTCGCGCCGTTCTGGTTGACCTTCTTGAAGCAGCCACTCGCGACCGTGCAAGGGGGGAGGCCGAAATTGCTGCGATACGCCGCGAGGTCGCTCGCGGCATTCGGGTCGTCGTACGCGTCGACGATCGCGACGGTCTTGCCGGCGCCGAGGGAGGTCGGGACGTTGTACGCGCTCGCGAGATCGGAGGGCCCGTAGCCGCCGACCGCGCGCGCAGCGTCTACTCCGTTGCGGACGTGCGCGATGACTCCGGTCGTGCGGTGCAGGGCGAAGCAACGCATCTGTCCGTTCTGGGGCGTTGCACACGTGCGGGCGAAGTTCGAGGGGATTCCGGCCGCTGTCGCCGGGTGTGCGCTCGCGCCGACGAGCGAACCGGCCAAGGCAACCACCGCGAGGGCGATCGGTGCGAACCGACCGCGGCGCGTAGACCCTTTCGACATACCGACGACCCCTTCCGTTGGTGGACGCGAGCTCGCCCGCTGCAGCGGGGCTACGAGAGTCGTCGTCGTTGTTTGGGCCGTTCTCGACCCCTCAAGAGAGGGTCACGATTCTCGGCCGCGTGCCAGGCATGCGATCCTCCCTCACCGTGGAGATCGAGATTCGTGTCCTGCAGCCCGGCGATGAGCACGTCGTTCGCGCGCTGCGGACATACGAGGGAGACGGAGATCCGGAAGGGCTGTTCGCCGACCCTCATACGCTCATGCTCGTCGCGTTCGACGGCGAGCGGCCCGTCGGATTCGTCCTCGCGCACGACTTGCCGCGTCGCCACGGCGACCCGTCCGGGCTGTTCGTCTACGAGGTGGACGTCGCAGCAACCCATCGCCGGCGCGGTATCGCCCGGGCGCTGCTTGGTCGTCTGGCGGATCTTGCGCGTGAGCGCGGCATCCGCCAGGGCTTTGTCCTCACTGAGCTCGACAACGTCCCCGCGAACGCGCTCTACGAGGCGCTCGGAGGGAAGGTCGAGGGAACGGACGTCGTATGGAAGTTCGCGTACACGGACAACTGACATCGCTCCGGCCGGCGGGCGGGGACGACGTCGACCGTCTCGTCGCGTGGCACGGCGATCCGGACGTCGCCCGCTACTGGGACGACGAGACGTTCACGCGGGAGGAGATGGCGGAGCGGCTGGCGCGGCCCGACGTCGATGCGTGGATCGTCGAGGAGGCGGGCGAGCCGGTCGGCTTTCTGCAAACGCATCCGGAGGGGCTCGACATGTTCCTCATCCCGTCTGCGCGCGGGCGCGGGCTCGGGCCGGATGCGGCGCGCGCGATGGCGCGCCACCTGCGCGATGAGCGTGGCTACCCGCGCGTGACGGTGGACCCATACGAGTGGAACGAGTCGGCTACGCGGGCGTGGGAGCGCGCGGGGTTCGTCGAGATCTCACGCGGCCACCCGCCCGACGAGGATCACCTCTCCGAGTGGATCCTCATGGAGTTCCGCGGCTAGTCGGCTCCCGGGTCGTCCTCGGCGTCGCCGTTGGTCTCGGTGGGGTCGGGCACGGGGGACTCGTCGATCTCCTCGTTCCGGTCGTCCTCGCGCGGGTGCCTATCGGCTGGTTCTGTCATGAAGCCGTGCTTCCCGACGAAGCCGTTCGGTAAGCTCGGCGCGTGCACCAGCACGGGACAACAGCCGCATCCTCCGTCGCCTGACCGGCGACGCCGTGCTGCTTTTTTCGTCCCCGTCTTCCCCCTGGAGGTGCATATGAAAGTTCTTCTTCCTGATGGCGCTGAGCTCGAGCTCGCCGACGGCGGGAGCGGCCTCGACGCCGCGCTCGCGATCGGGCCGAAGCTCGCCGAGCAAGCAGTGCTCATCAAGGCGAACGGCAACGTCCAGGACTTGCGCGCGCCGCTCGCGGACGGCGACCGCATCCAGCTCCTGACGACCCGCAACACCGACGACCCCGACGCGCTCTACGTGCTCCGCCACTCGTCTGCGCATCTGCTCGCCGAGGCGGTGCGCCGCCTCTATCCGGGCGTGAAGATCGCCATCGGCCCGCCGATCGAGAACGGCTTCTACTACGACTTCGACTTCCCGGAGCCGATCACCGAGGCGGACCTCGAGACGATCGAGGCCGAGGTCGCGAAGGAGCTCGCCGAGGGCCGGGAGTGGTCGCGCGAGGAGATCTCCCGTGACGAGGCCAAGAAGCGCTTCGCCGCCGAGGACGAGCCGTACAAGGTCGAGCTCGTCGGCACCGCCGAGGGAGACATCACGCTGTACACGCAGGGCGGCTTCACCGACCTCTGCCGCGGCCCGCACCTGCAGAACTCGAAGCCGATCAAGGCGTTCAAGCTCACCGGCCTCGCCGGCGCGTACTGGCGCGGCGACTCGACGAAGCCGCAGCTGACCCGCATCTACGGCACGGCGTTCTACTCCCAGGCCGACCTCGACGCGTACCTCGAGCGGATGGAGCAGGCCCGCGCGCGCGACCACCGCCGGCTCGGCACCGAGCTCGACCTCTTCCATCTCTCCGATAGCTCGCCCGGCTCGCCGTTCTGGCACCCGAAGGGGATGGTGATCTGGAACGAGCTCGAGGATCTCCGCCGCCGAGAGAACCTCAGGCGCGGCTACGTCGAGGTGAAGACGCCGCTTCTCTACGACATCGAGACGTATGTGACGTCGGGGCATTACGACAACTACCGCGAGGGGATGTTCTTCACCCATTCGCATGGTCAGGAGAGTGAGTTCGCGCTCAAGCCGATGAACTGCCCCGGCCACATGCTGCTGTTCGGCTCGGCGCTGCGCTCGTACCGCGACCTCCCGTACCGCTTCGCGGAGTCGTCGACGCTGCACCGAGACGAGCTCGGCGGCACGCTCCACGGCCTCCTCCGCGTGAAGCACATCACACAGGACGACGCGCACATCTTCTGCTCGCCCGACCAGATCGAGGACGAGATCTTCGGCTGCCTCGACTACGCCTCGTTCCTCTACGACCTCTTCGGGATGGACGCGCGTTTCGAGCTGTCGACGCGGCCGGAGAAGAAGCTCGGCTCTGACGAGGAGTGGGACTTCACCGAGGGCGCGCTCAAGGCGGCGCTCGAGAAGCGCGGGATCGACTACGTCGTGAACGCGGGCGACGGCGCGTTCTACGGGCCGAAGATCGATCTCCACATGACCGACGCGCTCGGCCGCTCGTGGCAGATGGGGACGATCCAGCTCGACGCGCAGATGCCGCAGAACTTCGGCCTCACGTACATGGGCGCCGACAACACCGAGCACACGCCGTACGTCGTGCACCGCGCGCTCCTCGGATCGCTCGAGCGGTTCATGGGCATCCTCATCGAGCACTACGCCGGCGCCTTCCCGTTCTGGCTCGCGCCGGTGCAGGTGCGCGTGCTCCCGGTCGGCGACGCCCATGTCGATGCGGCTTCGACGCTCGTCGCGCGCCTAAAGGACGCCGGTTTCCGCGCTGAGCTGGATGCGCCGACCGAGACGATCGGCAAGCGGATCCGCTCGACGGAGATGGAGAAGATCCCCGTCACGATCGTCTACGGCGACAAGGAGTCGGACGACAGCCTTGCTGTACGCGAGCGGGGCGGAGAGCAATCCACCCTCTCCCTGCAAGACCTGGTCGCCCGGCTTGCTACCCTCTAGCTTCTGAAAAGCAGGGGCGGACCCGTTCCTCACCTCTCGGCCTTCGATGCGCTGGCAGGTTCAACCGAGTCAGGCAGTGTTGTCTAACTGCGACGAGGAAACGGGCCGCTGCATGAACAGCGGCTTTTCAGTATCTGAAACCGAAACGAGGAGGAGCAAGCCCGACTTGGTGACTACCACTTGAGGCCCAGACGCCGGCCGTTCGACCAGGTCCGCCCGTCGCCACGCGACACGACGCGCATCAACGATGCGATCCGTGTCCCGCGCGTCCGGCTGATCGATGACGACGGTGCCCAGCTCGGTATCAAGACCTCCGACGAGGCGCGCGACTACGCCTACGCGAAGAATCTCGACCTCGTCGAGGTCGCCGCGCAGGCCGACCCGCCCGTCGCCAAGGTCATGGACTACGGGAAGTACAAGTACGAGCAGGAGCAGAAGGCGAAGCAGGCCCGCAAGCACCAGAGCCAGATCATGGTCAAGGAGATCAAGCTCCGGCCGAAGATCGGCATTCACGACTACAACACCAAGAAGGGACACGTCGAGCGATTCCTCAACCAGCGCGCAAAGGTGAAGGTCACGATCATGTTCCGGGGGCGGGAGACCACCCATCCGGAACGGGGCCGCGATTTGCTTCTCCGGCTCGCGGAGGACGTCAAGGAGATCGGGGCGATCGAGTCCCAGCCGCTTCTTGACGGCCGCAACATGGTGATGCTGCTCGGCCCGACGAAGAACGCAGGAGTGAAACGAGAAGATGCCGAAGACGAAGACACACAGCGGAGCGAAGAAGCGCTTCAAGCTGACGGGGACGGGCAAGATCAAGCGCCGCCCGGCGATGCGGAGCCACAACTTGGAGACGAAGTCGGCGAAGAAGAAGCGCGGCTTCCGTAAGGAACGCCTCCTCACGCGCGCTGACACGAAAAAGGTCAAGAAGATGCTGGGGATGGGCTAATGCCCCGCGTTAAGAGAGCAGTCCACGCACAGAAGAAGCGCCGTAAGGTTCTCGCGCAAGCGAAGGGCTACTGGGGCCGCAAATCGACGCACTACAAGTACGCGAAGGAGCAGGTCGAGCATTCGCTCGTCTACGCCTACCGCGACCGGAAGGTGCGCAAGCGCGAGTTCCGCAAGCTCTGGATCACGCGCATCAACGCAGCGGCCCGCCAGCACGGCCTCTCGTACAACCAGTTCATCAACGGGTGCAACAAGGCCGGCATCGAGCTCGACCGGAAGGTGCTCGCCGACCTCGCGGTCAGCGACCCCGCCGCGTTCGGTGCGATCGCCGACAAGGCGAAGTCCGCTCTCCAGGCCTAGTCGTGCAGCGCCGCGAGGCGTTTCGGCAGCAGGCCCGGCATTTCGCCGGGCCGGCGCCGCTCTACGCGCGGCTCTCCGCCGAGCTCGAGGATGACCCGCTGCTCGTCGAACTCGTCGGCGAGGACGTGAGCTGGCGGACATCGCTGCAGCTCTTCGCCGCCCTGCACTACCTCGTGCTCTCCGACCGCGGCTCGTGGGACGATCCTCGAGCGATGCTCCGCGAGGAGGCCGAGTTTCTGCGCGACAGGCTCGCCGAGCAAAACGTGCAGACGAACGAGGTCGGACGCTGCTGGTGGCTCCTGCCGTGCTTCCTCGAAGTCGCGCGCCGGACCGGCGCGACCGCGTTCGACTGCGTCGAGCTCGGCTGCAGCGGGGGCCTCAATCTCCTGTGGGACCGGTACGCCTATCAGTACGGACATGCCCGCTGGGCCTCTCACACTGGTGACACGCTGTCACTAGATGGGGTGGAGCGCGTGCCCGTGCCGGCCGAGTTGCTGGAGCTCGCGCCCGTTGTGCGCTCGCGGGTGGGCGTCGACCGCGACCCGCCGGATCTCCGCGACGACCACGCCGTTCGCTTCCTGCGGGCGTTCATCTGGCCGGGCCAGCACGAGCGGTTCGAGCGGCTCGAGACGGCAGTCGCGGTCTGGCGAGCCGATCCGCCTGAGATCGTCGTGGGCGACATGCTCGACGCGCTGCCGAGCCTGCTAGCTCGCCGACGCGACGATGCGCTGCTTCTGGTCTGGCAGACCGCGGCGCTCAACTACTTGCCGCGCGAGCGTCAAGACCGCGTCCGCGAGCTGCTGAGTGAGGCGGGCGCCGAGGGGTCGCTCGCGTTTGTCGAGACCTGGCAACCGGTCGACGGCAGTCACGAGCACTACGGTCTCTATGTGCAGATCTGGCCGAATGGCGAACGGGTCGAGGTGGCCCACTCCGACTTCCACGGAGCGTGGCTGGAGTGGCGAGCGTGATCACCTCGCGGGACAACGAGCGGCTCAAGCTGCTCCGCAAGCTGCACGAGCGGAGCTGGCGCGACAAGCTCGGGCTGTTCGCGGTCGAGGGCGAGGATCTCGTCGAGGCCGGCCTCAGCGCCGGCCTCGAGGCGGCGGACGTCCTCGTTGCGGACGAGGACGTCGGCGCGGCGCTGCTCGCCGAGGTGTCGACGCTCGCGCATCCGCCTCGCGTCGTCGCGGTATTCCGGCGGGACGATCTGCCGCGCGGCACGCGGTCGGTGACGCTCGCGCTCTGGCATGTCGCCGATCCGGGGAACGTCGGGACGCTGCTGCGCACGGCCGATGCGTTCGGCGCGGGTGTCGCGCTCTCGGAGGGCTGCGCAGATCCGACCGGGCCGAAGGCCGTGCGCGCCTCGATGGGCGCGATTTTCCGCGTGGCGTTATCTGGTTTCGACCAGCCGACGGGCAAGCGCGTCGCCCTGGTCGCGCACGGCGGAACTCCACTCCCGGAGCTCGTCGTCGACGGCGATGTCGTGCTTGTGCTCGGCGCCGAGCGGGACGGCCTGCCGCGGGAGGTCCTCGAGCTCTGCGAGGAGCGTGTCTCGATCCCGCAGCCCGGCGGCGGCGAGTCGTTGAACGTCGCCGCCGCCGGAGCGATTGCGCTCTACGAGCTCGCGCGCCGCGCGTCCTACTGACCGAGTGCCCGGACGAAGACGTCCGCGACGCCATTCGTGTCGCCAGGGACGAGATTTCCCGCCCACGACGCGAAGAGGAGGGACCTGCCGTCGCGCGTGAAGGCGTTCCCAAGCCCGATGAAGCTCGCGTCGTCGCCCTGTCCGTTCATCCCGCGGCTGGCGAGGAAGGTCTTCCCGGCGCGGAGGTCGCGGAGGAACACGTCCGTGATGCCGTTGTGGTCCGCCGGCACGAGATCCGTCGCGAGCGAGGTGAACGCGAGGAAGCGGTCATCGGCGCTGAAGCCCCCGCCGGAGAGGCTTTCCTGGTCTGCCTGGCTCCCAGCCGTGCTGACGCTCACCCGGTGCGTCTTCCCCGTCACACGGCTGTGCACGAAGATGTCAAAGACCTTGTTCGTGTCACCGGGGACGAGGTTGGTCATGTCGGAATGGAAGGCGACGAAGCGTCCGTCCGCGCTGATCACCGGCGCGTTGCTGCCATTCGAGAACGGCTTGCCGATGCCCTGGCCGCCCGCGCTGGTGACGCTGACCCGGGTCGTCTCGCCGGTCCGGACGTCGCGGACGAAGACGTCGGGGAGCGCGTTCGTGTCGCCGCGTACGAGATTCGACGCGATCGAGGTGAACGCCACGTAGCGGCCGTCGGCGCTGACGACGGGGCTCGTGCTCCAGCCGTTCGCCTGCGCGGTGAGGCTCACCACGCGATGGCTGCTCAGGTTGTAACGGTAGATCTTGTCCCCGGCGCCGAGGACGGCAAAGCGGCCGTCGGCGCTCAGGGCACCTTCGGTGACCTGCAGGCCGAGCAGAGGGATGCGCCGCGTGCGCTTCAGGGCGCGGTCGCGGATGAAGGCGTCGGTCTCGTCCGAGCTCGCGGCGAGATTCGGCGCGTCCGAGCGGAAGAGGATGTAGCGGCCGTCTGCGCTCATGCCCATGGCCGCTGAGCCGCCATTCGGATCGGCGCTCTGCTGCGCCTCGGCGCCGCCGGTCGTCACGCTCACGCGCACCGGGTGCCCGGTACGGCGGTCGTAGACGAACGCGTCCCGGCGCTCGTTCCCGTCGCCGAGGACTAGGTTCGTCGCTTGAGACGTGAACGCGACGTACCGGCCGTTCGCGCTGATGCCGGCACTGAAGCTTGGCCGGTCGCCTTCGGCGTGGCTGCTGGAGACGCTCACGCGGGTCGTTCGGGCGGTCGTGGTGGATGCTGCGGTCGAGACGAGCAGAAGAGCGGTCAGAACGGCGGTGAGGGACATTGCGGCCTTCACGGCGGCTCCTTTCGGGTTGATGGCCGCACCGTCGCGTGCACCGGTAACGCCGCACCTATGTGCCGGTAAATCGGCGTGAGATCATGGCTTACCGTGGAATTCCTGCTGCTCGGCCCGGTGACGGTGCTCGACGACGGTCGGCCGGTGCCGCTGCCGCCCGGAAAGCCGCTCATCCTCCTGCGCGCGCTGCTGCTCGAGCGCAATCGCGTTGTGAGCGTCCAGACCCTGATCGACGAGATCTTGGGCGACGATCCGCCCGACACGGCGACGAAGGCGCTGCACGGGTACGTCTCGCAGCTACGGAAAGCGCTCGGCGCCGACCGTCTCCTGACGCGGCCTCCCGGTTACGCGTTGCGCGTCGAGGAGGGCGAGCTCGACCTCGATCGCTTCGAGCGGCTCGCGCGCGAGGGCCGCGAGCAGCTCGCCGCCGGTGACGCGGCCGGGGCATCGCGAAATCTGGGCGACGCACTCGCCCTTTGGCGGGGACCCGCGCCCGCGCTGGAGGCGCGGCGGCTCGCGGCGCTCGAGGTCCGAGTCGACGCGGACCTGGCGCTCGGGCACGCTGCAGAGCTCGTCGCCGAGCTCGAGGCCCTGATTGCCGAGCACCGCTTGCGCGAGCGCATGCGCGGGCAGCTGATGCTCGCGCTCTACCGCTCGGGTCGGCAGGCGGACGCCCTCGAGGAGTATCGGCGGACCCGGGAGACGCTGGTGGACGAGCTCGGCATCGAGCCGGGCGAGGAGCTGCAGGAGCTGCAGCGAGCAATCCTCCGCCACGACCGCGCTCTCGACGGACGGCGGTCTCCGGTCCCGGCGCCTCCCGGGGAAGCGGAGCGGGGGCAACTCGTGCGGTGGACACTCGTCGCGATCGTCGCCATCGCTCTCGTCGCCGCCGCCGTCATCGCCCTCGCCGTCTTCCGTGGCGGTGGGTCCTCGGCCGAGCTGCGGACCTTTGTTACGCGGGTCGAGAACCTGCTCGTGCAGTCACGGGACGGCCGGCGCGACGTCATCGCGACGATCCACCGCGTCAATCAGTGCCGGATCGGGCCCCGCGTAGCACTCAATCGCCTCGACCGTGTGCAGCGCAACCGGCAAAGCCTGCTGCAGCAGGTCGCCGCGCTGTCGGTTCCCGGCCATGCGGGCGCGCAGAGCGCTGCCGACCTTCTCCAGCGCGCGGAGCAGCGATCGATCGCCGCGGACTGGCACTACCGCGACTGGTTGAAGAAGCAGACGACGTGCGGGTCGCATCAGCGGGACGCCGACCTCCATCTCGCATACGTGACCGACAGGGACGCGAACCGCGTCAAGCGCCAGTTCGTCGCGGTTTTCAACCCGCTCGCGCAGGAGTTCGACCTCCGCATCTGGACCGAGTACGAGTTCTGAGCTCTCGCGCGCTCGACCGTGCAGCTACGTCCCGTCCGTGAGGACTTGCGTGGAGCCGTCCGCCCAGTGAACAGTGACCCTCTGCAGATCCGCCATTCCCGCGTAGATCCACACGTTGTTCGCGACCGGCACCGTCCTCTCGGCGCCTTCGGCCATGAAGGAGACCGCCGTGACGCCGTCCATCGCCAGCCCGTAGGAGGTTGCCGTGGCCGGCCCCGCCGGTTCCTCCGATACAAGGGTGACCGGCGCGCTCTGGCTAAGTGAGTCACCACAGCCGTAGCCTCCCTTCGCGTTGCTGCTCCCTGGCGGATAGACGTTCGCCAAACACAGGTCGCCTGCGCTGGTCGGGATCGTGTAGAAGCGCATCCCGCTCGGAACCTCGCGGATGAAGCGTGCGCCGTCCGGCAGCAAATGTCCGTGACCGAGCGGCTCGTACATCGAGTTGAACTCTTTGATCTGGGCCACCATCCACGGCGGAAGTGAGTCATCGGCCCTCGATGGATGGTTTGCGGCGGAGATGCCGCTGAACGGATTGAAGCCCGCCGCGTAAGCCGCGCCCGCGAAGATGAGGGCCACTACTGCTGCCGTCCAAGCGAGGCGCGGGGCCCGACGTCGCTGCCGCGCAGTCCGCGTCAGCGACCGCGCCGGCCCGGCGTATGCATCCAACGTCGTCGCTAGCTCGTCGAGGGAGATCGGAGGGATGTCGTGGGTCGTCATCTCAGAGTGCCTCCTTCGGCATCGTCATAGGCTCGAATCCACCCGCGCGCAGGGAGCTCGCGAGCCATCGACGGGCGTCATGCAGATTGGACTTGACGGTGCCCACCGAGCAGCCGAGCACGTCCGCGGTCGCCTCTTCGCTCAGCCCGACATGGAGGCGTAAGACCGCCGTCGCGCGCTGCCGGGGTGGCAAGAGGTCGAATGCGGCCTTGATCGCGGCGGTCCGTCCGCCTTGGCCGTCGCCGAGCTCGCTTGCAAGTTCCGGATCGACGTTGGGGCTTCGGCGCAGCGAGAGCAGGCGCTCCCGCCGCGAGACCTTGATCGCGCGCTGTGTCGCCACACGCAGCGCCCACGCCTCGACTGCCCGGGGGTCGCGGAGGGAGCGGATGCCCCGGTGGATGTCGAGGAGGGCGTCTTGCGCTGCGTCCTCCGCCGCCCACGAGCCCGAGCCGACCACGAGGCGCACCGTCCGCACGACTAGCGGCTCGAGTTCTCGCAGCAGCAGATCGGCCGCCGCCGTCTCGCCTGCGCTTGCGCGTTGGGCGAGATCCACGATTCCGCGCGATTCGTCCACCGTCACAAACTAGAGAGCCACGAGGCTCGCAGAAGGTTGGGCGCTGTCGGAAAAGGAACGGCCCCTTGCGGGGCCGACCAAAAAAATTCACCGAGCCGGCTTCGCTTTCGTCACCCTCGTCCAACCGGCCTTTCGACTTGGGATTGCTCCCTTACCGTTTGACCGCTCGGTCGAGGCTTCGACCTACTCGCGTGCCCTGCTCGGTGCAAGAGGGAACTTACGGGGTCGCCACGACCGGATCAAGGCCCTCCAAAAAGGATTTGTCGCAATTTGCGCGGATCATTTACGCGAGGCTATCCAGACCGTGTCCTCGCCCCCCGCGAACGGCCGCCGGTCGAACCAGCCGTAGCACGCGAGCACCTCGAAGCCGGCTTCGGCGAGCAGCGCGTGCCAGCGCGCGGGCTCGAGCCACGACAGTTTCATCGTCGATTCGCCGCCTGGGCCGCGGACGGAGAGCGTCAGCGTCTGCGCCGCGATGTCCCACTCGGCGCGCTCGTCGATCCCCGGCTCGCGCTCGATCCAGCGTCCGTGCGTCTCCTCGATGTCGCCGCGGCAGGGGACGAAGACGTCGAACACGAGCCGGCCTCCCGGGTGGAGCAGCGCGTGCGCGGCGCGGAGGGCCTCGAGCCGCTCGGCGTCGTCGCGCAGGTGGAGATAGGCGCGAAACGGGCACGTGACGAGCGAGACGCGCTCGTTGACGGGCGGTTTGCGGAGATCTCCGAGGCGGAGATCGACCCGCGCGCCGACGCCGGCTTCATCTGCGCGCTGCCGGCAGACCGCGAGCATTCCCGCTGATGTGTCGACTCCGATGACGTCGATGCCCGCCATCGCCACAGGGATGGCGACCCGGCCGGTACCAACGCCGAGCTCGACCACGGGCCCGCCGGCGGCGAGCGCTTCGTCGACGTAGAAGGAGATGTCCTCGACGACGCTCGCGCTCCACGGGTCGTACAGCCCCGCGATCGCGTCGTACTCGCTCACGTCCCTGGCCGCCTTCCGCTCCCGCCCGGCGGAGCCGGGCTCCGCGGAAGGCTGACGACGCTCCCGCCCGGCGGAGCCGGGCTCCGCGGAAGGCTGACGACGCTGGCTGCAGGATCCGGCGCGCGCGCCGCTTGGTCGTACTTCATGTACTGCCCTTCGCGGCGCGCGCTTGGCTCCTTTGCCACCGCCGCCCCAGGAACGTGAGCAAGCTCACGGCTTGCGAGCGACATAGACGAACTCCTGCGGCTCGTCCGCCTCCGTGTCGAACGGCCGCCGGTCGAAGCCGTCGTACAGCGCCTCGAGCTCGAGAGCCGCGACGTCTATCAGGCCGTCCCACTCCGACTTCGTCGCCCACCAGAGGTGCACCGTCGCGTCTTCGCGGTCGTCGCGCCCGCGCGTGAGGTCGATCCGGTTGTCGGCCGGAACCTGCCGCGCGATCTCCCAGCGCCCGTCGTCGCGCGTATGCCGCACTCCGTGGTTCTGCGCGGCGAAGAACGGGCTGAACACGAAAGCGTTCCACGCGAACCGGCCGCCCGGCGCCAGCGCACGGGCCGCCGCCTCGAAGACGCGCCGCTTGTCCCGCCACGTCGGCGCGTGCATGAGCGCGCGGGCCGGGCAGATGACGAGCTCCACCGGCTCCTCAACCGTGAAGTCGCGGAAATCACCCTCGCGGAAGTCCACGGGCAGGTCGCCTGCGCGCTGTCGGCCGACCGCGAGCATCTCGCGCGACGGGTCGATGCCGACTACGCGCTTTCCGGTCTCGCGCGCGATCGCGATCGCAACGCGGCCGGTTCCGACACCAAGCTCGACGATCGGCTCGCCCGCCTCGCGCGCAAGCTCGACATAGAACGGGATGTCGACGTTCAGCGGCGCCGCCCACTCGTCGTAATCGGGCGCCCAGGAGTCGTAATCGCTCATGCCGGTAGTATCCCGTTCGATGTCGTACGCCAGCGCGTTCGCCTTTATCCCGCCCCGGCTCGCTGCCGGGGCGTCGGCGCGCTAGCAGTCGACTCCTCCACGCAGCACGAGCCGGGGCGCATCGCCGTCCGTTCCCATGCTTGTGAGAGGAGGAGAAACCGTTGGATAAGGTCGCGAACGTGAATCCGGAGAACCTGCAGGCGGAGGCGCTCGCCGCTGTCGCCGCTGCTGCGACGCTCGAGGAGCTCGACGCCGAGCGCGTCCGCTACCTCGGCCGCAGCAGCGAGCTGAAGCTCGCGCTCCGCGAGGTGCGCGACCGCGAGACCGGCATGGCGCTCAACGCCGTCCGCGAAGCGCTCGAGGCCGCAGTCGATGCGCGCCAGCACGAGCTCGAGCGCGCAGAGCTCGACCGTACGATCCGCGAGGACAAGGTCGACGTGACGATGCCGGGCCGCCGCCGCGAGCGCGGCCACCTGCACCTCGTCACGCAGGTCCGCCGTGAGGTCGAGGACATCTTCGTCGGCCTCGGCTACGAGCTCGTGGACGGACGCGAGATCGAGACCGCGCACTACCTCTTCGACATGCTCAACATGGCGCCGAACCACGTGACGCGCTCGCCGCTCCACTCCTTCTACGTCGGCGAGGACACGTTGCTGCGCACCGAGACGTCGCCGTCGCAGATCCACACGATGGAGGCCAAGCCGCCGCCGGTGTACATGGTCTCGCTCGGCCGCTGCTACCGGCGCGACACGCCGGACGCGACGCACTACCCGATCTTCCACCAGGTCGAGGGGCTCGCCGTCGACCGCGGCATCACGCTCGCCGACCTGAAGGGAACGTTGCGGACGCTCCTGCGGCAGCTGTTCGGCGAGGACCGAGAGGCGAAGTTCGTCACGCACTTCTTCCCGTTCACCGAGCCGTCGGTCGAGGTGCTCGTCTCGTGCTTCCAGTGCGGCGGCGAGGGCTGCCCGATGTGCCGCCACAGCGGATGGATCGAGATCGGCGGGTCGGGGATGGTCGACCCGAACGTCCTGCGCATGGTCGGCTACGACCCGGAGGAGGTCTCCGGCTTCGCGTTCGGCTGGGGGCTCGAGCGGATGGCGATCCTCCGCCACGGCTTGCCGGACATCCGCGACCTGTGGGTCGACGACCTCCGGTTCCTGGAGCAGTTTTAGAGTGGCCAGCCCTCCGACATCGCCCACCCGCTGGCGGCTGCAAACCGGCGCGATCCGGCGTCCTCAGTCGCGCCCGTGCGTTCCACGCACGAACGCTCCCTGCGTCCTTGTCTCGCTTGGTTTTCGCGCGCCATCGGACGAGCGCTGCCGAAGGGCTGACCACTGATGAAAGTCCCGATGAGTTGGCTCCGCGAGTACGCGGACCCGCCGGTCACGAACGAGGAGATCGCCGCGCGGCTCTCGGTCTCGAGCGTCGAGGTCGAGACGCTCACGCGTCGCGGCGTCGCCGACGACGGCGGCAACCTCGGCCTGTTCCGGGTCGGGAAGGTGCTGACCGCGGAGAAGCACCCGAATGCGGACCGGCTGCAATTGACGACCGTCGACATCGGCGAGGCCGAGCCGAGCCAGATCGTCTGCGGCGCCTGGAACTTCGGCGTCGGAGCGACCGTCGCGGTGGCGATGCCCGGCTCGACGCTCCCGAACGGCCTCACACTGGGGCGGCGCGAGCTGCGCGGCCAGGTCTCCGAGGGGATGATCCTCGCCGAGGACGAGATCGACCTCGGCACCGACCACGCCGGGATCATGCTGCTCCCCGACGAGCTCCCCGCGGGGACGCCGCTCGGCGACGTGCTCCCGCTCGTCGAGTACATCCTCGACGTCCAGCCGACCGGCAACCGGCCCGATCTCCTCTCGGTGTACGGGCTTGCGCGTGAGGTCGCCGCGGTCTTCGACGTCGAGCTTGCGCCATGGCCCGGGGTGGACCCCGAGCGCGCCGGCAACGAGCAGATCGTCGTCGACATCGAGGATCCCGACGGCTGCCCGCGCTATCTCGCGCGGCTCTTCCGCGACCTCTCGATCGGGCCGTCGCCGCTGTGGCTGCGCGCGCGGATCAACGCTGCGGGGATGCGGCCGATCTCCAACGTCGTCGACGTCACCAACTACGTCATGCTCGCGCTCGGCAGCCCGCTGCATGCCTTCGACGCCGACACGCTCGCCGGCGGCGCGGTCGGGGTGCGCCGCGCGCGCGATGGCGAGGAGATCCGCACGCTCGACGGCGAGCTGCGCTCACTCGACGCGCGTGACCTCGTGATCAAGGACGGCGAGCGCGCGATCGCTCTCGCGGCGATCATGGGCGGCGAGGAGACCGAGGTGAAGGAGACGACGACGTCGGTGCTCCTCGAAGCGGCGAATTTCGAGCCGGTCGGGATCCTCCACACGTCCGAGCGGCTCGGGCTCCGCACCGAGGGCTCGAACCGCTGGGAGAAGGGCGTCGACCCGTACCTCGCCGAGCACGCCGCGCGGCTCGCCACGCACCTGATCGTCGAGACGTCGGGCGCGCGCTGGGTGGGGGAGACGGACGTGTTCGCCGCTCCCCCGGAGCGCGCCGTCGTGACGCTTCGGCCCGACAGGACGAGTGCGCTGCTCGGCTACGAGGTGCCGGAGGAGCGCCAGCACGCGATCCTCCGCCGGCTTGATTTCGAGGTCGACGGCACCGAGGTGACGGTGCCGACGTGGCGCGCGCGTGACGTCACGCGGGAGATCGACGTGATCGAGGAGGTTGCGCGGTTCGTCCTCGACGAGGTGCCGTTCACGCTGCCGTCGCGGCGCGAAGCGATCGGTCGTCTGCCGCGGTTGCTGCAGCTGCGCCGCGAGGTCGAAGACGTGCTCGTCGGCTGCGGCTTGTCGGAGGCGTACACGCCGACCCTTGTCGCCGACGATCCGGACCCGGGCGCGACCCGGCTCGTGAACCCGCTGTCGAGCGATCAGTCCGTCGTTCGGACGACGCTCCTGCCGAGCCTTCTCGCCGCCGCCGAGCGGAACCGCGAGGTGGGCAACGACGGCGTCGCGCTGTTCGAGATCGCGCGGGTGTACCTGCCGACCGGCGAGGAGCTGCCCAACGAGGGCTGGCGCGTCGCGGGCGTGCTCGCGGGCGAGTTCGCCGACGCGAAAGGCGTGCTCGACACGCTGTTCGCGGCGCTGCACGTCGAGCTCGCGGTCGAGCGTGGCGAGCATCAGTTGCTCCATCCCGGCAAGACCGGCCGGCTCGCACAGGGCTGGCTCGGGGAAGTCCACCCGGCCGTGGGCCGTGGCTGGGCGGCGTTCGAGCTCGATCTCGCGGCTCTCGAGACGGCCGTGCCGGAGCGGGTCCTCTACCGCGACGTGCTGAGCTTCCCGTCCGTCCTCCAGGATCTCGCCTTCGTCGTCGACGAGGACGTGCCCGCGGCCGACCTCCTCGCGGCGATCCGCTCAGCGGGAGGCGACCTTCTCCGCAACGTGTCCGTGTTCGACGAGTACCGCGGGCCGCAGGTCGGCGAGGGGAAGCGGTCGCTCGCCTTCCGCGTCGCCTTCGGCTCGCCCGCGCGAACGCTGACCGACGAGGACGTCGCGCCGGTCCGCACGGCGATAGCCGACGCCGTCGGCGAGCAGTTCGGCGCCGTGTTGCGCGCTTAGCTGTCTTTAAGCTCCTAACGCGATGAAGCACGGGCCGCCCGACCGCGCTGGGCGGCGCGCTGCTGCGTCCTCGGTCGCGTGAATAGCGCTGCTATTCACGCTCCCTGCGTCCTTGCATCGCACTCGCCCATCACGCCCAGTCGGCGCGTGGTCATTCCGTTAGGAGCTCTTGTTGCGGTTCTTCAGCTTCAGCAGCTTCTTGGCGGCGAACGTCGCCAGTAGGGCTGCTCCGACCTTCGCGGCGACCTTCTTGCCGCGCTTTGCTGTCTCGTCGATTTCGGTGCGCAATGCGGTCACGGCCTCCTTCAGCTCGCGTTTCTCTTGCGCGAGCTCTTGGTGGAGTTCAGAGTCCTTGCTCATTGTCACTGACTTTCGTGTTCGGTGAAGACTTCGAGCCCCGGCGCATCAGGTTGATGCCGACGGCGGCGAGGACGAGCGCGAGAACCAAGAGAACGCCGAACATCACGAGGAGCGCTGCCCAGACCGAGAGCGCCGTGGCCAGGCCGGCAGTCGCCGCGGCGAGGGCGAAGAGGACTGCGAGCCCGAGGAACCACAGCGCGCCGAGCGCGAGGCCGATCCCGATGCCGAGCGCGGCGGCCTTGCGCTTCAGATCGTTGAGCGCCGTCTGGATCTCGAGCTGGACGACCGAGCGCGCCGAATCGGCGACTCTTCCGACAGCGTCGGCGAGCGGGTTCATGCGCCGCGGCGGCCGATGGTGAACACGGCGCCCTGCGTCCCGACCGGATGAACGTCGCAGAGAACGCGCGTGATGCGGATACGACCCGTGATCCCGTTCTCGTCGAGGCGGCTGAGGCAACGTCCGACCATCCCGGCCGACGCGCCATAACCACGAGTGTTCCCGCAGCGGAACCGGAAGCCCGGCCGGCCCGTCGACTGGATCGGGTTGAGTGGCGCGCACAGGACTGCGCCGCGATCGACGTCTGCGCTCGAGTCGAGCTCGAGCTCGGCGAGGAGATCGCTCCAATCGGAGGGAAGGACTGCAAGCGCTGCCTCCCAGGCCTCGGCGAGCGTGCGGCGGGCGATGGCGGGTTCGGCGATGGCGGGCATTGCGGAGGTGACGAGCTCGAGGCGTCCCGCGATTCCTTCTCCGTCGATCCGCTTCAGCAAACGGCGCGCGCCGTCCGGGCCGACGCCGTGGCCGCGGGTCGATACCGTGAAGCGGATCGTGCCGCCCGAGAAGCCAGGGCCGGCCGGTCCGAGGAGCGCCGCCGCCCGCGAGCGCGTGTCCGCGTCGGGGATCTCAAGGCTCAGCGTCACCTCGTTCCAGCCCACTTCGAGGCCGCTTTCGACGTGGTTCCACCGCTCGACAAGGCTCACAGCTCGAACCGTACACTCCGGCCGTGGCCAAGGTTGAGCAACGCGCGAGCCTCGCGAAGGCCGATTTTCAGGACGTCCTGCGCGAGATGCTCCTCATCCGGCGCTTCGAGGAGAAGGTCGAGGAGCGCTTCCGCGCCGGCGAGCTGCCGGGCTTCCTCCACGTCGCGATCGGCCAGGAGGCGTGCGCCGTCGGCGTCTGCCGCGCGCTCGGCGACGGCGACGTCATCGCCTCCACGCACCGCGCGCACGGGCACACGCTCGCGAAAGGGACGCACCCGAACGAGCTCATGGCCGAGCTGTACGGCAAGCAGGAGGGCTGCTCGCACGGCTACGGCGGCTCGATGCACCTCTACGACGTCGAGCGCGGGAACCTTGGCGCGAACGCCGTCATCGGCGGCGGGCTGCCGCAGATCACCGGCGCCGCCCTCGCGTTCAAGATGCGCGGCGAGCCGCGCGTCGCGGTCGCATTCTTCGGCGATGGCGCGACGAACATCGGCACCTTCCATGAGGCGCTCAACCTCGCGCAGCTCTGGAAGGTTCCCGCCGTCTTTGTGCTCGAGGACAACCACTGGGCGGAGTCGACGCCCGAGTCGCAGCACTCACCGATCCGCGACCTCTCCGAGCGCGCGAAGGCATTCGGGATGAAGGCCCTGAAGGCCGACGGCCAGGACGTCGAGGCCGTGTACAAGACCGCGCACAAGGCGCTCGAGCACGCGCGTGGGGGTGACGGGCCGGTCTTTCTCCACCTGGACACCGTCCGCTTCAGCGGCCACTACATCGGCGATCCCCAGGTGTATCGCGACCGCGACGAGGCGCGCGAGCTCCGCGCGACGCGCGACCCGGTCGAGATCCTGCGTGGGCGCATCGAGATGTCCGACGAGGAGTTCGCCGAGCTCGACTCCGAGGTCACCGAGATGGTCGAGGCGTCGCTCGAGTTCGCGAAGAACGGCACCGATCCGGCGCCCGAAGACGCGCTCAAGAACGTCTATGCCTGACGCCCCTGACCGCGCACTGCTCCCGGCCGGCGGAGCCGGCCCCCGCAGCGCGCTCTCGCCGCTGGCAGCGCCGGACTGCGCTCGCTCGGGTCGGCCGTACCCGATGTACTGTCCTCACCTCGCTCGCTTGCCCGGCTCCCCAGCGACGAGTCAGGAGCGCCAGGATGCCTGAGCTGACCTATCGCGAGGCGGTGCGCGACGCGCTCGTCCAGGCGATGCGGGCCGACGACGATGTCTTCGTGATGGGCGAGGACATCGCGGAGATGGGCGGCTCGATGGGCGTCACGCAGGGGATGCTCGACGAGTTCGGGCCGGAACGCGTGCGTAACACGCCGATCTCCGAGATGGCGCTTGCGGGCGCGGCGATCGGCGCCGCAATGCAGGGAATGCGCCCGGTCGCGGAGATCATGTATGAGGACTTCATGACGCTCGCCGCAGAGCAGGTCGTCAACCAGGCGGCGAAGCACCGCTACATGTCCGGCGGGCAGATCACGGTGCCCGTTGTCTTCCGCACGCAGGGCGGCGCGGGCTGGTCGCCCGGCGCGCAGCACGCGCAGCAGCTCGAGGCGTGGTTCGTCCACATCCCCGGCCTGAAGGTGGTCTTCGCTTCGACTCCGGAAGACGTCCGCGGCCTGCTCTGGTCTGCGATCTACGACGACAACCCGGTCGTCTTCTTCGAGCACCGGACGCTGTACCCGATCAAGGGCGAGGTGCCGGCGGAGATCGAGCCGATCCCGATCGGCAAGGCGCGCGTGCACCGCGAGGGCGAGGACGTGACCGTGATCGCGACGGGCCGCCTCGTCCACGAGTCGCTGCGCGCGGCCGAAGAGGCCGAGAAGGAGGGCATCTCCGTCGAGGTGGTCGACCCGCGCACGCTGCAGCCGCTCGACGAGGAGACGCTCGTCGCGTCGGTGAAGAAGACGAACCGCTGCGTCGTTGCGCACGAGGCCGTCACGCGGATGGGCTTCGGCGCGGAGGTCGCGGCGGTCGTCCAATACCAGGCGTTCGACTGGCTCGACGCGCCGATCGAGCGCGTCGGTGCGCGCTTCACGCCGCTGCCCTTCGCTCCCGTGATGGAGTCGTTCGTCATCCCGCACATGGAGGACGTGCTCGCGGCAATCAAGCGGACGGTCGGGAAGGGCTGAGGCGCCGTGGCGACCGAGGTGATCCTCCCGCGGCTCGGCCAGGGCATGGAGGCCGGCACGATCGTCCGCTGGCTCAAGTCGGAGGGCGACGCGGTCGAGAAGGGCGAGCCGCTCTTCGAGCTCGACACCGACAAGGTCACGCAGGAGGTCGAGGCGGAAGCGAGCGGCGTCCTCCTCAAGATCGCCGTGGCGGAGGGCGAGGTCCCGGTCGGCAAGACGGTCGCGTTCATCGGCAGCGAGGGCGAGGACGTCCCTGAGCCCCAGGCAGAGGCCGCTCCCGCGCCGCTCGAGGAGAAGGTTCCCGGGCCCGCGGCCGCCGTCGAGCCGGTCGCTCCGGCTCCGGTCGAGACCTCGAACGGCCGAGTCAAGGCGTCGCCACTGGCACGTCGGCTCGCTCGTGAGAAAGGCCTCGATTTGCAGGCAATTCGCGGTACCGGACCGGAAGGTCGAATCGTCGCCGAAGACGTGGAACACGCCGAGGTCGGCGCGCCGGCTCCGGCTCCGGCGGTCGCAGCGCGGGTCGCCGAGGTGGAGAGCGTGCCGCTCACGAACATCCGCAAGACGATCGCGCGGCGACTCACGGAGGCGTGGCAGATCCCGGTCTTCCAGCTCCAGGCGTCCGCGGACATGACGCGCGCGAACGCGCTCGTGGCGAGGCTCCGTGAGCGCGATCCGGACGTCCGCGTCACCGTCACCGACGTCCTCACGAAGGTCGCCGCCCACGCGCTCATGCGCCACCGCGAGGTGAACGCCGAGTTCACGGAGGAGGCGGTGCTCCTCCACCCGAACGCGAACATCGGGATCGCCGTCGCCGCGCCGCAGGGCCTTATCGTCCCCGTCATCCGCGGCGCTGAGCGCCTTTCGCTCGCCGAGATCGCGGCCGCCCGCGCCGACATCGTCGGCCGCGCCCGCGACAACAAGCTCCGGGCCGAGGATCTCGAGGGCGGCACCTTCACGATCTCGAACCTCGGCATGTACGCCGTCGAGAGCTTCACCGCCGTCCTCAACCCGCCGCAGGCCGCGATCGTCGCCGTCGGCGCGACGGAGGACAGAGTCGTCCCGGCGGGCGGCGGCGACGTCGTAATCCGCCCCATGCTCACGCTGACCGCGACGTTCGACCATCGCGCCGGCGACGGCGCGCCGGCCGCCGCGTTCCTGCAGACACTGAAGGAAAGCCTCGAAGATCCGGGGCTGGCGCTCTAGATGGCGCCGACCGTCTGGTACTACGTCCGCGACCTCGACGCGGCGAGGCGCTTCTACCGCGAGACGCTGCTCTTCGCCGAGCTTCTCTACGACCCCGAGGAGAAGTGGGTCACGACCGAGCGCGGCGGGATGGAGATCGGCCTGGCGGAAGGCGAGCCGAGCGAGGACGGCGTCGCACACGTCGACGTCGACGATCTGAAGGCCGAAGCCGAGCGGCTGCGGGAGGCGGGCGTCGACGTCGGGATCGTCGTCGAGCTCGGCGGCGAAATGCGGCTCCTCGACGTCTTCGACCCCGACGGCAACCGCCTCCAGTTCGCGCAAGAGCTTTCCGAGCGCTAGGCGCGGAAGTCCCGGTCGGCGAGCCGGGCGTGCACCGGCCAGTCCTTCGGCTCCTCGAGATAGATCATCAACTCGAGCTGACCGAGCGTGTCGAAGCCGAGCTCGTGGAAGAAGCGGATCGCGCCGTCGTTCCGCGCGACGGGCCGGACGTCGATCCGTCGCAGCCCGAGCTCGCGCGCCGTCGCGATCACGTGCTCGGCGAGCGCACGCCCGACGCCTGAGCGGCGCGCATCCGGCGAGACGACGATCGGCTCGAGCTCGCCGCGCCGGCCCTCGACGATCAAGCCGACGAAGCCGACGACGCTTCCGTCCTCGTCGGCCACCCAGATCCGCTCCGCGCCGACCATCTCGAGGTGCTCGTCGAAGAAGTCGGCGGGATCGCGGTCCGCGTGGATCGACTGGTCCGCGTACAGATCGCGGTGCCATTGGGTCAGCGCGCGGTAGAGCACGCGGCACGCCTCCCGGTCCCGGTCTTCGTAGGGACGGATCACTCCTACACTTTCGCCGATGTTGCGCCCCGTCGACCGCCAGGACACGCGCTTTCTCCGCGACATGCTCCGTCACGCCTACCACTGGCGCATCGCCGAGGACCCCGACCGGCCGCTGTACCGCTACGTCCAGAACTGGGGACGGCACGGCGACGCCGGCGTGATCGCGTTCGCGGGCCCGAACGCGTACGGCGCCGCGTGGTACCGGCTTTTCCCTGCGGGCGCGCCCGGGTTCGGCTTCGTCGACGAGGAGACGCCGGAGCTGACGATCGCCGTCGTCCCGAGCCACCGCGGCCATGGCGGCGGCGCGGAGTTGCTCGAGGCGCTCCTCGAGCGGGCCCGCGCGGAGAGGTTCTCCCGCGTGAGCCTCAGCGCCGAGGCCGGTCAGACGGGCTACTACGAGAAGCACGGTTTTACCGAGCACAGCCGCGACGAGAGAACCGTGACGATGGTCGCGGACCTCTAGTTACGGTTGGACGCAGCTATGGGCCTGCCCAATCCGACCGACACCGAGGCGTACGACCGCCTGCTCGACGAGATCGTCGTCGGTGGCGCGCAACCGCTCACGGCGCCGATCGAGATCCGCGAATACGACGCGGAGTGGCCGCAGCTGTACGCGCGCGAGGAGGAGCGGATCCGCGAGATCCTCGGCGAGCGAGTCGTCCGGATCGAGCACACCGGCTCGACCTCGGTCCCCGGCCTCCCCGCGAAGCCGATCATCGACATCGCCCTCGAGGTGCCGGATTCCGCGGACGAGGACGCCTATGTCCCGTCACTCGAGGCCGCGGGCTACCGCCTGACGATCCGCGAGCCCGACTGGTTCGAGCACCGCCTGTTCAAGGGTCCCGACACGAACGTCAACCTCCACGTCTTCTCGGACGGGTGCGAGGAAGTCGAGGCGATGCTCCGGTTCCGCGACCACCTGCGGCGTGACGCGACCGACCGCGAGCTCTACGCCGCCGCGAAACGCGAGCTCGCCGCGGAGGACTGGAAGTACATGCAGCAGTACGCCGATGCGAAGACGACGGTCGTTCGCGAGATCCTCGCGCGCGCCGGCGACCGCCCCCTGACCCAAGGAGAAAGCAATGGAGTTTGACGTCGCCGTCCTCGGAGGCGGCCCCGGCGGGTACACCGCCGCCATCCGCGCTGCACAGCTCGGCGCGAAGGTCGCCTGCATCGAGATGGAGCCCGAGCTCGGCGGCACCTGCCTGCGCGTCGGATGCATCCCGACGAAGGCGTGGGTGCAGACCGCGTTCGCGCTCAAGGAGGCCGAGGAGAGCTTCGCGAAGTTCGGCGTCAACGTCGGCGAGGCGTCGCTCGACTTCGCCGCCTCGAACGCGTGGAAGGCCGGCGTGGTCAAGCAGATGACGACCGGCGTCGCGGGGCTGCTCAAGGCAAACGGCGTCGAGTGGGTCAAGGGGAAGGGCACGTTCACGGACGCGAACATGATCACGGTCGAGGGCGGGGAAGACGTGAAGTTCAAGTCCGCGATCGTCGCGACAGGCTCGTTCCCGCTGCGCCCGCCGATCGAGGGGCTCGACTCGCCGCGCTGCGTCGACTCGACCGGGCTGCTCGCGCAGGAGTCAGTGCCGAAGCGCCTCGTCATCCTCGGCGGCGGCATCATCGGCGCGGAGTTCGCGTCGATCTTCTCCCGCTTCGGCTCCGAGGTGACGATCGTGGAGATGCTGCCCCGGCTCATCCCGGCGGAGGACGAGGACGCGGCGAAAGAGCTCGCGAAGCAATTCGCCAAGCGCGGAATGCGACTCGAACTCGGCAAGACGTGCACCAAGGTCGAGGACTCGGGCTCGGCGCTCACCGTCCACTTCGGCGAGGGCGAGACGGTCGAGGCGGACCTCATGCTGGTGGCGGTCGGCCGCGCGCCGCTCGTCGACGGGCTCGGCCTCGAGGCTGCGGGTGTCCAGTTCGACAAGCGCGCCGGCATCGCGACGGACGAGCGGCGGCGCACCAACGTGGAGAACATCTACGCGGTCGGCGACGTCGCGGGGCACTGGCAGCTCGCGCACACCGCCTTCCGCGAGGGCGAGGTCGCCGCGGAGAACGCCTGCGGCCACGACGCCGTGATGGAAGATCGTGCCGTTCCGCGGCCGATCTACACCGATCCGGAGGTCGCGGGCGTCGGGCTCACCGAGCAGCAGGCGCGCGAGCAATACGGCGACGACGTCGCGGTCGGGACGGCGCCGTGGGTCGCGATCGCCCGCGCCGTCATGCAGAACGAGACCGTCGGCTGGGTCAAGTCGATCCACGAGACGAAGTACGGCGAGCTCCTCGGCCTGGTCATGGTCGGCCCGCACGTCACCGATCTGATCGAGGTCGGGACGGTCGCGCTCGACGCCGAGTCCACGGTCGAGACGGTCGCGGACGGGATGGCGGCGCACCCGACCCTCTCCGAGGCGATCAAGGAGGCCGGCCTCGTCGCCCTCGGTCGCGCGATTCACCTGCCGAATCGTAAGCCGCGTGCAAAAGCTCCCGCGTAGCGACTAGAACGAGTATCCGTGCCTCTGCCTCGGGCGTTTCAGGGCAGACATGGCCACGACGTTCGTCG
>JAWVDC010000145.1:0-24546 GCA_033857715.1 Gaiellaceae bacterium
GCGCGCCGAGGACGGGCGCACCGTCAAGGACACCGACATCCGCGCCCTCGCGACCTGGGAGCCGAAGGCCGAGCCGAGCAAGGAGATCGCCTTCATGCCGGCGCGCGTGCTGCTGCAGGACTTCACCGGCGTGCCGTGCGTCGTCGACCTCGCCGCGATGCGCAACGCGATGCGAGACCAAGGCGGCGACCCGGAGAAGATCAACCCGCTCATCCCCGTCGAGCTCGTCATCGACCACTCCGTCCAGGTGGACGAGTTCGCGTCGCGGCTCGCGATCGGACGCAACGTCGAGCTCGAGTTCGAGCGGAACCAGGAGCGCTACGCCTTCCTCCGCTGGGGGCAGGGCGCGTTCGACAACTTCAAGGTCGTGCCGCCGAACACCGGCATCGTCCACCAGGTCAACCTCGAGTACCTCGCGCGCGTCGTCGAGGTGCGCGACGGCGTCGCGTTCCCCGACACGGTCATCGGCACCGACTCGCACACGACGATGATCAACGGCCTCGGCGTGCTCGGCTGGGGCGTTGGCGGGATCGAGGCCGAGGCGGCGATGCTCGGCGAGGCCCTGTCACTGCTCGTGCCGGATGTCGTCGGCTTCCGGCTGACCGGGGCGCTGCGCGAGGGTGCGACCGCAACGGACCTCGTTCTCACGGTGACGGAGATCCTCCGCAAGACCGGCGTCGTGGGGAAGTTCGTCGAGTACTTCGGGCCGGGCCTCGGCTCGCTCGCCCTCGCCGACCGCGCGACGCTCGGGAACATGTCCCCCGAGTACGGCGCGACGTGCGGCTTCTTCCCCGTCGACGAGGTGACGCTCGGGTACCTCCGCCTCACCGGGCGCGACGACGCGCGGGTCGCGCTCGTCGAGGCGTACTGCAAGGAGAACCTCCTTTGGCACGAGCCCGACTCGCATCCGGAGTACTCCCAGGTCGTCGAGCTCGAGCTCGGCGACGTCGAGCCGTCGCTCGCGGGGCCGCGCCGCCCGCAGGATCGCGTCCCGCTCGCGCGCGCGAAGGAGATGTTCATCGAGTCGCTCGACAGCTTCGGCGCGACGTACGCGAACGGCACGTACGACAAGGAAGTCGCCGACTCGTTCCCCGCGAGCGATCCGCCGACCGGCGACGGCGCGACCGACGACGCCGAGCCGCGCCCCGTCCACGCGGGACCGTTCCCGCACGAGCGCAAGCAGGTCGAGGGCGAGGACTACGCGCTCGGGCACGGCTCGGTCGTGATCGCCGCCATCACGTCGTGCACGAACACCTCGAACCCGTCCGTGATGATCGCCGCGGGCCTCGTCGCGAAGAAGGCCGTCGAGCGCGGGCTCGCGCGGAAGCCATGGGTGAAGTCGTCCCTCGCGCCCGGCTCGAAGGTCGTGACCGAGTACTACCGCGCCGCCGGCCTCGACACGTACCTCGACGAGCTCGGCTTCAACACGGTCGGTTACGGGTGCACGACGTGCATCGGGAACTCCGGCCCGCTGCCCGACGCGATCAGCAAGGCGGTGACGGAAGGAGACCTAGTCGTCGCGGCCGTCCTCTCCGGCAACCGCAACTTCGAGGCGCGGATCCACGGCGAGGTGAAGGCGAACTACCTCGCGTCGCCGCCTCTCGTCGTCGCGTACGCGCTCGCCGGGCGGATGGACGTCGATCTCGTCACCGAGCCGATCGGCCAGGGCTCCGACGGCGAGGACGTATTCCTCCACGACCTGTGGCCGACCCGCGACGAGATCGACGCCGTCATCGGCGAGTCGGTGCGCGGGAAGATGTACGAGGACGTCTACGCCGACGTCTTCACCGGCGACGACCGCTGGCGCGCGCTCGACACGCCCGAGGGCGAGCTCTACGAATGGGCCGACGACTCGACGTACGTGCGGCTCCCGCCGTACTTCGACGGGATGCCACGCGAGCCGGAGCCGGTCGGCGACATCGAGGGCGCACGCTGCCTCGTGATGATCGGCGACTCCGTCACGACCGACCACATCTCGCCTGCCGGCGCGATCCGTCCCGACTCGCCGGCCGGGAAGTACCTGCTCGAGCACGGCGTCGAGCGCAAGGAGTTCAACTCGTACGGCGCGCGGCGCGGCAATCACGAGGTGATGATCCGCGGCACGTTCGCGAACGTCCGGCTCCGCAACCAGCTCGTTCCCGGCAGCGAGGGGACGTGGTCGGTGCATCTCCCCGACTGCGAGGAGGGGACGATCTACGACGTCGCCGAGCGCTATCGCGGCGAGGGCGTGCCGACGATCGTCATCGCGGGCAAGGAGTACGGCTCCGGCTCGTCACGCGACTGGGCGGCGAAAGGGCCCAACCTCCTCGGCGTGCGCGCTGCCATCGCGGACTCGTACGAGCGCATCCACCGCTCGAACCTCCTGATGATGGGAATCCTGCCCCTGCAGTTCATGCCCGGCGAGAACGCGGAGTCGCTCGGCCTGACCGGCCGCGAGGAGTTCTCGATCACCGGCGTCGACAACGGCAACGCGACCGAGGTGACGGTTCGCGCGGACGACAAGGAGTTCCGCGCGCGCGTCCGCCTCGACACGCCGCGCGAGCGCGAGTACTTCCAGCACGGCGGGATCCTCCGCTATGTGCTGCGCCGGCTGCTCGCGGCCTAGCTCCTACTGCACCGCTGCGTCGACCAGCGCGAGCGGCCGGTAGACAAGCCTGACGTCGTATCCGTGCCCGTTCCACGCGTCGTTCGCGTATGCGAGCCCGGCCCAGTCCATGCGCAGCTGATGGATGTGCCCTGGGAGGCGGCCGACGAAGCTGTCCTTGCCGGTCGTGAGATTCAACGCCCGCACCGACGTCTTCCCGCGATACGTCGACGGAACCGAGTAGACGGCGACGTCGCCGTGGACGGCCACCGCCTGCGCCCGCCGGTTCTTGAAGAGCGTGAACGTCTTCGTCAGCTCGCCGGTCACGGCGTCGTAGAGGGCGAGCTTGTTCGCCGGCTCGAGCACGAGGAGGTGGCGGCCACTCAGCTCGACGGCGTCTGGCTGAGCGGCGAGTGCGATCGTCGTGAGCGGCGTACCACTCGCCGAGTAGACGTTGATCGCCGTGTCCGGGAAGTACCACTGCCACTGCAGGACGGCGATGCGGGCAGAGTCGGCGGCGACCGCCTCGACCCCTTGTCCGCCCATGACGAACGGCTTCAGGAGCGTCCCGACGAGCCGGTAGAGCCCGCCGCCGGTGATCGCGCCGGACGAGTCGGTCGTCCAGCGGTTCACGAGGAGGTCGTGCCCCGAGGCGACGACTCCACCGAACCATGTCCCTGCGCAGGCGGGTGCCGGGCCTCCCGCGCCGGCGCCGCATTGGTTCCCCTCCCGAACCGCACTGCCGACACGCCGCTCTTTGGGCGCGAGCAATGACGACGAGTAGACCTCATCGTCGGCTTCCGAGTTCCCGCCGCCGGAAATACGCCAGGCGACCCTATCCCCGGCGATGGCGAGCCGATTGAGCCCGCCCAAGGCAGACCCGTCCGCCTTGCCGGTCTGGACGCCGCTCACCTTCGTCGTTGCGCCGGTGCCGACGTTCCAGACGAAGACGCGGTTCGGCACCGGATAGGTCCCTTCGACGTCGAACGCAACGCGATTGCCGCTCATGGCGAGCGCCTCGAGGGGCGCGGAGAGATGCAGGATCTTCACACCGATCGCGGTCTTTCCCGCCGCGCTCGGGATCAGCGCCAGGCATGACACGATCAGGACAAGGACAGCACCGCCGAGCGTCTTCATCAGTCCACTCCTCTCGCGGAATCACACCGATCCTACGCCTGGGAGGGCGGTATTGTCGGAGAGCGTGAAGAGAGGCTTGAGAGCGCTGCTGATCGTCGTCACGGTGAGTCTCGTGACGATGGCGCTCGCCGCGACCGCGCCGGGCGCGGGCGGCATCGAAAGCACCGGGTGCCCCGCGCACGAGCCGGTCGAGCTCCACCGGCAAGGCCTCCTCACCATCGGAGCCATGCACGTGTACGACAAGCGGATCTACTCGCGCTGTGTCGATCTCGCGCGGGGCCCCATCTGGGATCTCGCCTTTCCGGGACGGCCCGGCGACGGGCTGACGATGGTCATCGACGCGCATGACGTGACGCCCGTCCCCGGCTACGGCGCGCACGGCCCGTTCTACCGCCTCTACACCGTGAAGCCCGGGGACCTGGCGAGGATCCGGTGGCACGGCGTCGTGCACACGTACCGGTTCGTCACGTATCCGTTCGCCAAGCCGCAGCTCCTGCCGAACGGGCACGTCAACAATGGACCGATCAAGAACTGGCGTGGCGAGGTCGTGTACTTCCGCTGCTGCTGGCCGCGCTACACCCGCAACGAGTATCTGTACGAGAGGGCGGTGCTCGTATCGCCAAAGGCCTGACCGTCGCGGGCGCGCTGACGGTCTTGCTCGCGGCCGGCTGCGGCGCCGGGTCTCAGAAGTTCCCGGTCGTCGTCGCGCACCCGAGTGTGCGGAGCACGGGCATTCCGAGCGTCAAGGGGCGAGAGGCCACGCTGCAACCGCCCTCCTGGGTCGTCTTCAACACCCCCGGCAGCCGTAGCTGTGTGTGGTGGCCGGCTCGCCTCACGACCCTCGACTCCCGCTCGATCCGGATCGACATGCGCGTCCACGGTCCCGTCGCACGGTGCAGCACCGGCGGTGCCGAGCTGTTCCCGATCGCAGTGAAGGTCGACCCGAGCCCCGTGGATTTCCGGCATCCGCTCACGGTTCGTCTCGCGTTCACGGTTCGCCTCCCGAGCGGGAAGGTCAACGCGTGGGAGCGAACCGCGGTGGCGCCGGGCCTCGGCTAGAACGCCGGGCTCAGCCGCCGGCGAGCTTCGAAATGTCGATCGCGCCGGAGGGGGGCGTCAGCGTGACCGAGTCGTTCCAGTGGTCGAAGCTGATGTCGCCACCGGCGCCCTTGCCCGACTTGACGATCGCAAGCGGATAGGCGGTTCCCGTGGCGGAGACGTAGAGGTCCCCGCCCTGCGTCGTGTCGAGGATGTCGACGGCGCTCAAGCCCTTGTACGTCATCGTGCCCTTGTTCTCGAGCTTGCCGTGACCCGTCGTGAGCGAATCGAAGAGCCCCTTCGAGTCGGCGATGGTCGTGAGCTGTCCGTACTGCGGATCTGAGGTCGAGAACTTCAGCCACTTGCCAGCGATCAGCGCTGCGGCTGCGCTGCCGTCCGAGCCTCCGAACGCTTTGTAGAAGTCGGCATCCGCCTTCATGTACGCGTTCTTGCCCATGGTCACGAGCTCGACCTTGTGTCCCCTGAGCGTCATCGAGCCCTGCGCTCCTTTGCCCTTGACGATGGTGAGGTCGAGCCCGATCTGCGCAAAGCCGGCGTTGATCTGCCCGGCCATGTGGAAGGAGCGCGCACCCTTCGCCGCCGCTACCGCATCCTCGACGACCTGCTGCGCGGACTTCGAAGCTTCGCCGTTCCCGGTCGTGTCCGCCGGGGAGGAACCGCCACCGCCGCAGCCGGCCGCCGCCAACACGAGCACGAGAAGGGCCACAGCAAGGAAGGCGCGCATGACCCCATCGTCGCACACGCCGTGGACATCGGCTACCCGGAGACTCCGCATACCTAGACTCACGCTCGTGGACGACCGGACTCCGAGCTGGGGGATCAGCCCCGTCCCCGAGCGGCTCCGTGTACTGAGCACGCTCGACTCGCTGCTCCTCTGGGGGAACCTCTCCGTCTCGCTGCTCGTGATCGTCATCGGCGCGCTGCTCGTGCCGGCGCTCTCGCTGCCGACGGCGCTGCTCGCGATTCTCGTCGGCGCCGTCGCGGGGAACGTCCTGCTCGGGGTCTCGGCGGCGATCGGCGCGGACGCGCGCGTGCCGGGAATGGTCGTCCTCCGCGCGCCGCTCGGGCAGCGCGGCTCGTGGGTGCCAACGGCGTTCAACGTCGCGCAGAACGTCGGCTGGTCGACGTTCGAGCTGATCATCATCGCCACGGCGGCAGCGGCTGCGTCGGAACGGATCTTCGGTTGGCAGGGGAAGTGGCTTTGGACGCTCGTCTTCGGCGCGCTCAGCTGGGCGCTCGGGATGCTCGGGCCGATCGGCTTCGTCCGCCGCTACCTCCGCAAGGTCGCGTCCTGGGCGCTGCTCTTCTCGATGGGCTACCTCACGTATTGGGCGATCTCGAAGTCCCAGCTCCACGCGTTCTGGAGCAGGCCCGGCCAAGGCGGCTTTCCGAGCTTCGGCCAGGCCGTCGACCTCGTAATCGGAAGCACCGTCTCGTGGACGCCGCTCGCAGCTGACTACACGCGCTTCGCGAAGGACCGTCGCGGAGCGGGAGTCGGTGCCGGCGTCGGATATTTCGTCCCAACGGTTTGGTGTATCGGGCTCGGATGCCTGATCGTTCTCGCGACCGGAGTCTCCGACGCGCAGCGGCTCCCGACTGCGGTCGCGGCCGCAGGAGGGATTGCATTCGTCGCTCTCGTCGCGATCACCATCGACGAGAGCGAGAAGGCGTTCGCGGACATCTACTCGACTGCCGTGTCGATCCAGAACTTCCTGCCGCGCGTGTCGCAGAGGCTCCTGATCACCATCGTCTCGGTCACTGCCACAGCGCTCGCGCTCGTCCTCGACTTCGGCACCGCGTACACGAACTTTCTCTATCTGCTGGGCTCGGTGTTCATGCCGCTCCTCGGCGTTCTCGTCGCCGACTGGCTTCTCGCCGGCCGCCGGTACACGGAGGAACGGATCTTCGCCGGGCCGGACTGGCGGCCGGCGGGCATCGTCGCGTGGGTCGCCGGCTTCTGCCTCTACCAGTGGCTGTCGCCGGTCGGGCCTGCGTTCTGGACTCGGCTCGTCGACCGCACGCACCCTGGCTATGTCACGTTTACCGCCTCGCTGCCGAGCTTCGCGGCGGCGTTCCTTCTCATGCTCGTGCTTACGCTTGGGAGCCGTGCCGTCGCTCGCCGTTATCGGGCATCTCTCGCGTGACGTCGTCGCGGGGGGCGAGCCGCGCATCGGCGGCGGGCCCTGGCACGCCGCGCGCGCGCTCGCCGCGCTAGGCGCTGACGCCCTTCTCGTCGCCTCGTGCGGGGAAGAGGATGAAGACGCGTTCCGCGCGGCGCTCGATGAGATCGGGATCCCGTACACGCTGCGCGCCCGGGGCCATACGACTGCGTTCTCGTTCTCGTACGACGACGACGGCGCGCGGACGATGACGGTCGACGCGATCGCGGAGCCGTTCGCGCCCGAGATCGACGCCGACTGGGTGCAGGTCGCGCCCCTCGTGCGCGGCGACGTCGTCATCCCTGATGCGCCGCACGTCCTGCTCGACGGACAGGGGCTCGTCCGCCGGCCGGTTCTCGGCCGGCTCGAGCTCGACTCCGCCTTCGATCCGGGGCTCCTCCGCGGCGTCGCGACCCTCAAGCTCTCGGAGGAGGAAGCCGCGGTCGTCGGCTCGGTCGACGTCCCGGAGCTCATCGTCACGCACGGATCGCGCGGCGCGACCGTCAACGGCACGCACATCGCGGTCGAGCCGGTCGACGCCGACCCGACGGGCGCAGGCGACATGTTCGCGGCCGCGTACCTCGCCGCGCGCGCCGGCGGGGCCGAGCCGGTCGAGGCCGGGCGCAGCGCTGCAGCCCTCGTCTCCGAGATCCTCTCGTCGTGATCGCCGCGGTCGGGACGACGGCCGGCGTCTTCCTCGTCGACGTCGAGGACGAGTCGCTGCTCGGCGACGGGACGGAAGTCCCGGCAACAGAGCGCCCGGAGGTCGCGCTGCCCCGCGTGGTCGCCGCCTCCCGCGCCGGCGCGACGGTCGTCGCGGTCGTCGAGCGCCGCCCGCCGCTCATGCTCTCGAACGACGGCGGCGCGACGTGGCGCGAGGCCGGTGGCGGTCTCCCTCCCGGCTTCGCGGTGGCGATCGCCGAAGACGAGCCCGACCGGATGCTCTACGCCGCGCGCAACCGGCTCTACGTCTCGACGAACGGCGGCGTCTTCTGGAGGTCGCTCCCGTTCGAGCTGCCCGACATCGACTCCGTCGCCTGGATCGACTGAAACCACGCCTCGACGTCGGCGTTCGAGCGCAGGCGCACGACCGCGAGGTGAGGGTGCGCCTCCGCCCGCGCGCCGTTCTGCCGCACGTAGTGGCGGTGCGTGCGAATGACCCAGAGCGGGATCCAGTCGCGTCGGAAGACGTGGCGGAATCGCTCCGTGTTCCCGTTCCACAGCTCCTCACGGGTGAGCGTGCGGCGGATGGTTCGGCTGACTGCGCGGCCGAGCGTGCGGAGGAACGGCGGTTCGAGCAGCACGGCGGTATCCGCCTCCTCGAGCACGAGATCACCGAGCTTCGAGCGGTAGTTCCCGTCGACGACCCAGCCGTCCGTCGCCCCGTCGAGGGCGGCGCGGACGCGAGCCTGGAACACGTCGGCCGGCGCCTCCTGCCAGCCGCGATCGTGGTGGAGTGCGTCGAGCTCGACGTGCGGCACCCCGAGCGCCGCAGCGAGCCGGCGGGAAACGGTCGTCTTCCCTGTGCACGAGCCGCCCATCACGGCGACGCGTCTCACGGAAGGCGGAACTCCCCCCGCGCGACGATCACCGCCGAGCCGCCGACCTCGATCTCCGTCTCCGAGCGCGCGACCGCGTACAGCGTCGACGGCCGGTCGATCTCGACGCCCTGGTGGATCTCGATCTCCTGGCCGAACTCGGTCCGCCCGTGGCGGGCGAGGTGGAGCGCGATCGGCCCGGCCGCCGAGCCCGTCGCCGGATCCTCGGGGACACCGTGCGCCGGGACGAACACGCGCGCCTTCCACGCGTCCCCGTCGCGCGCGATGCACGCAGTGCCGTACGGAGACAACGCCTCGAGCGCGCCGAAGTCGGGCCGGAGCCCCGCGACGGCGTCGGGCGACGCGAGCTCGACCACGACATGCTGGGGCCCTTGGCGGTAGAGCTCGACCGGCGACTCCGCCCTGTCGATGGCGAGCAGCGTGAGCAGCGCATCGGCGTTCGCGTACGGCTCGTGGGTGAAGGGCGGCTGCGTCATCCAGCCGAAGGTGATGCGCGACCCGTCGCGCTCGATCCGCACCGGCACGACTCCCGCGCCGCACTCGAGCGCGATCTCCACGAGCTGGAGCGGCCCGGCAAGCACGAACGCCGTCCCGAGGATCGGATGCCCGGCGAACGGCAGCTCGAGCGTCGGCGTGAAGATCCGCACGCGGACATTCCCCTCCGCCGACGGCGGGTAGACGAAGACGGTCTCACTGAGCTTCATCTCGCGCGCGAGCGGCTGGAGCATCTCCTCGGCGATCCCGCGCGCGTCGGTAAAGACCGCCACTTGGTTGCCCGCGAGCGGCGCATCGGTGAAAACATCGGCCACGACGTAGCGGAAGGTCGCCACGGTTCCAGTCAACCACAGGACGACGGGAGGAACGTCATGCGTCGCCTCACACCCACCCCGGCACTCGTCATTTCACTGATCGCCTTGTTCGTCGCCCTGGGCGGCACGAGCTACGCCGCGATCACCTCTCTGCCCGCGGGCAGCGTCGGCACGGACCAGTTGAAGAACGGCGCCGTGACGCGGGCGAAGATCAACAGATCTGCTGCCGGGCTCGTCAGAACCGTCGGCGCAGTGGGAGGAGCGCCCGGCACGCCTCTGTATCAAAACGCATGGGGAGAGCCCGATGGCGGCGCCGAGGGTGTCTCGTTCTACAAGGACGCATTCGGAGTGGTTCACCTCCAGGGCAGCGCGCATAACGCCCTCGGCGCGTCGGCCACCACGATCTTCACGCTTCCACGGGGCTTTCGGCCCAGGGGCAGCCTCTGGTTCGCCGCGTACGGCAGCAATGGCTCCGCCGCATACGTCGAGGTCGCGGCCAGCGGCCAGGTGAAGGAGGTTCCGTACCGCAGAACTTTGTGGGCTTGAGCAACATCAGTTTCCGGCCGAGGCTCTAGCTCGCGCGGGGGGCGGCACCAAGGTGCCGCCCCCGTCGCGCCCGTCTACGCTTCTCCCTCGGATGCCCGCCATCGAGGTCACAGGCCTGCGCAAGGCCTACGGAAGCCTCGAGGCGGTGCGCGGGGTCGATTTCACGATCGAGACCGGCGAGGTTTTCGGCCTCCTCGGCCCGAACGGCGCCGGCAAGACGACGACCGTCGAGATCCTCGAGGGCTACCGCAAGCGCGACGCCGGCGAGGTGCGTGTGCTCGGACACGACCCCGAGCGCCCCGGCCCGGACTTTCGCGAGCGGATCGGCGTCGTCCTCCAACAGTCCGATCTCTGGGCCAACCTCACCGTGCGCGAGACGCACGCCGTGTTCGCCGGCTACTACGCCAAGCCGCGCGACGTGGACGAAGTCATCGCCCTCGTGGGCCTGACGGAGAAGGCCGGCGCGCGCGTCAAGACGCTGTCGGGGGGCCAAAAGCGCCGGCTCGACCTCGGCATCGCGCTCGTCGGCGACCCTGAGCTCATCTTTCTCGACGAGCCGACTACGGGATTCGACCCGGCAGCGCGGCGCGCGGCGTGGGAGATGATCCGCTCCCTTCGCTCGCTCGGAAAGACCGTTCTCCTCACGACCCACTATCTCGACGAGGCCGAGCAGCTCGCGGACCGCGTCGCCGTCCTCCGCGACGGCGTCGTCGTCCGGCTCGGCACGCCGCGCGAGCTGACGACGGCGGACCTCGAGGTGGAGATCCGTTACCGCTCAGCCGGCGAGGACGTCGTCGTCCGGACGACGGAGCCCACGCGCGTCCTTCACGAGCTGACCGGCGACGCGCTCGCGCGCGGAGAGGAGCTCGACTCGCTCGAGGTGCGCCGCCCGACGCTCGAGCAGGTCTACCTCGACCTCGTCGACGAGGAGCCTCCCGCGTGAGAATTTTCCGTCATCAGCTTCGAACGGAACAGATGGTCTTCTGGCGGAGCCGCGAGGCCGCCTTCTTCATCTTCCTGTTCCCGCTGCTTCTCTTCGTGCTCGTCGGCTCGCTCCACTCAGGCCTGCTGCAGGGCCTGCCGGAGCGGTGGTACGTCTTGGCGGGGTTGGTGGCGTACGGATGCGCGAACACGACGTTCGGCGGCCTCGGGATCCAGCTCGTGCTGCGGCGTGAGAGCGGAGTTCTGAAGCGGCTCCGCGCGACGCCGCTCCCCGCGAGGACGTACGTTCTTGCGCTTCTTGCCTCGACATTGATCGTGTTCGTGCTTCAGGCGATCGCGCTCTTCGTCCTCGGGCGGACGCTCTTCGGGGCGCCGTTCCCCTCCGATCCGGGCTCGCTCGTCGTCGTGCTTCTTCTCGGTGCGGCTGCGTTTGCGGCGCTCGGCACGGCGATCTCGTCGCTCATCCATTCCGCCGAGGGGTCGTCTGCCGTCGTCAACTTCGTCCTTCTCCCGATGGCGTTCCTCAGCGGCGGATTCGGCCCGACGAAGAGCTATCCCGCCGTGCTGCGCGCGATCGGCGACGTGCTTCCGCTCAAGTACCTCGTCAAGCTCGTGTACGCCGTCTACCTCCACGGCGAGGGCTTCTGGACGCAGCCCGGCGCCATCGCCGTCCTCTGCGGTTGGGGCGTAGCCGGGATGGTCGTGACGGCGTTGAAATTCCAGTGGGAGCCACGCGGGAGATAAGAGAGCCGGCGATCGCCCTGCGCGTTCGCAGCCACGACGAGCCCGCCATCGAGGTGCGCGTGAACTTCGGCGTCTTCGCCGGCCGCACCGTGACCCCGGCAGAGATTGACGAGCTCGCCAGGGTCGTGAGCGATCTCGCCTCCACGTTCGCGATCGTCGCGGAGGAACGGCACGAATTCGGCGGCGCCGTCGAGGCGTCCGTCCACCAAGTCGTCATCGAGGTACCCCGCGAGCACGCCGGCACTGAGGCCGACGTGCTCGCGGAACGGATCGTGCTCGAGGCGAACGGCTGGGCCCTCGAGTGCATCGAGGCGCGCCATGCCGATCTCTAGCTAGCGGAGTACGTCACCGTCACGGTCGCGGAGATCTCCTGGCTCCCGGCCTCGATCGGGGTTGCGCCCTTCGCCGAGTCCATTGCATATCCCTCGTAGGCGATCGGCCCCGGCGTGCTGCCGTTGTTGCTGATGTGCGTGATCCCGCCGAGGGTCAGCCCGGCTGCGTCGGCGATCGCCTGCGCCTGCGTCTTCGCGTCGTCTACGGCTTTTTTGAGCGCCTGCGCGTAATACGTGCTCTGGTCGCCAACGGAGAGGTTCGGGCCGTAGATGTTGTTCGCGCCCGCGCCCGCGGCGGCATCAACGAGCTCGCCGGACTTCTCGACCCCAGCCGAGACGCTGACGGAGTTCGATGCCTGGTAGCCGGTGATCGTCTGGCCGTCGCTCGAGGTCTGAGGCCAAAGGGAGACGGAGCTCGTCTGGATGTCGGAAGCGGGGATGCCCTGGCTCTTCAAGGCATCGATGATTCTCTGCGCCTGCTCGTTGGCCCTGTCGATCGCGTCTCCCGCCGTCCCGGCATTCACTTGGACGCCGAAGCTGAAGGAGGCCTGGTCGGGTGTCGCGTCGACCGTGCCGTTGCCGGTCACGGTGATGGTGGTCGAGGAGGTGGTGGCCGCGCCAACCTTGGACGGTTGCGCGACCCCGGCGATCGCTGCTGTGACGAGCAGCACGCCGGACAGGAGGAGGACGTACCGGAGTCTGGTCATGCCCTACCTACGGCACGGGCGGCGTCGAACGTCACGGGCCTGGCCCGAATACACCCTCCGGCCGATGTCGGAAGACCTCCGCGCGCTGCAACGTTGGGCCGAACCGGAGTACGCCCCCTCGCCGCGCCCCACGACGATCCTGAACTCCGCAATCAGGAGATCGAGATGCGAATCCCCAAACTGCGATGGCTCGTCGCGCTCGGAGCCGCGCTGGCAGGCGTTGCCGCCTATCCGGCGCTGGCTTCGGCAGCCGTGCCGAAGCCGGTATCGGCCTACTACATGTACGGAACGACCCTCTCCTCGTTGCAGGCGGGTGCGAACGCTGACGGATGCGACTACGCCGGGCGCCAGCCGAACACCCAGACCGACATCATGCTCGTCGACTTCGGCGCCGCACGGAAGCTCGCGAGCGGCGAGTACGGCGCGATCGACTTCAGTGGCACGACGTTCAGCAACGCAAGCATTCTCCAGGCCCTCGAGAGTGCCGCCGACGGCTATCACGCGTGTCACGCCAGAGGCGCCGTGATCATCGAGTACGGCAACAGCAACTACCACATGTCGGACGTAGGCATGACCAACACCGACGTGTGGAACGCCGGCTTCGACCAGGCGCTAACAGTGCGAGCCCTGTCCGACTACCAGGACGCCCAGGGCTATACGAGCCAGGGAGCCGGCGCAGCGAGCGACATGGAGCCGAGCTACGACGGGCCGCTCATCACGAAGCAGCTCGTAAACGGAGCCTCGGCTCAAGGCTGGGCGGTCTATGACGACTTCGGCTCGGTCGACGGGTGCCCGACGAGTGGCACGAGCAACGGCCCGTGCAACAACGGCTGGGACGTCAGTGACGTCGGCTACGTGTCGTTCCACGGGCTCGCGGTTCCTCTCCCGGAGGTCTACTACGCCGTCAGCGCGAGCCAGTGGACGGTCGTGCGCAAGGTGTGGAACGCGACTCACACCTCGGGTTACTTCTTCGACGGCACCACCGGCACGATCCCTGCGCCGTCAGGAGGCGTCACCGCGACCGTCGGCTGGAGCACCCTCAACACGAAGAACCCTGGCTACGTCGGCGACAACATCGTCTGCTACGGCTCCTGCTGAGCGGAAGGAGAAACTCTCATGCGTATTCGTACACTCGCCGCTCTCGCCGTCCTCGGCGTCGCCGGGGCCCTGACCGGGCTCGCGGCCGCGGGCTCGTCGTCCGTGTCGACGCCTCAGCTCGGGAGCAACGTCACCGTCCCCGCCGAGAAGGCTGCCGCGATCGCCAACCGGATGCCTTCCGCTGCCACGGACGCAACTGGTGCGGCCGCCCCGGCGGCTACGGCCAGCTTCACGCCAGATCCGATCCCGGCGAAGATCCTCGGCCCGGACGTTCCCGTGCCGATCCCCGCATCCATCGTCACCGAGACGAACGGCTGGCTCGTCAGCAACGGCTCCAACCTTGTCGCCGTCTATGCGGGGTCTGCCGCCGACGACCCGACACAAGGGCGCGTCGTGATCGTCAGGCAGGACCTCAGCGCCGGCAAGCAGACGGTGCAGATCCTCGACGCCGGGCCGACCGGTGCCTTGACCGTCGCAGCGGACGCTCCGAGCGGGGCGGCTGTCGAGACGACGGCTCTCACGGGAGCGCTGCCGCTCGCAACGAGCCGCAGCGGGACGATCAAGCTGAACCTCGCCACCAACACGTTCAGCGGGCGCTAGAAAGGATCCCGGACATGAGGCGAGAGCAATCGGCAATGAGGATCCGGCTGGCAGCGCCGATTGCTCTCGCTCTCGTCGCCTCCGCTGTTGCCCTGTCGGCGGCGGGGAGCGGCGCGGCGGCGAGCTCCCCGTTGCGGCGCTGCGCTCCGCAGGGCTACGGCCTCGCGCGGGCCGTCGTCCCGTCGATGACCGAACGCCCGGACTCCCTCCAGCTCACCGCCGGCTGGCTCACGGCCAAAGAGGGACGGCGGTCGTGCCTGCTCCGGACGACGGTCCGCGTGACGATCTCCGACGCCGACGGTGTCGAGGCGCGTTCGAGTTGGAGCATCAGAAGATTCCTGTACCCGTGGGCCGCGGTCGTCCACACGTGGGAGTGGCGGAACTGGTGCAAAAGCGACGAGCCGGATGCAGTGACGATCACGTTCAGTCTCCCCGACGGCACGACCCGCGGGCAGCGCATCTCGAGTCCACCGGCGTGTGTCGACGCGACAGCGCCGACGACTCTCGTCGACGTGGGGACCGGCAAGCGATACGTGAAGCAGCATGAAGATCCGATTCCTGCGCAGATGCTCCCCGCGGGCACGCCACCGCCGATTCACTACGTCCTGATCGACCCGGTGAACGCCTGGATCGCCAGTGACGGCTTCTCGCTCACTACCGTGTACGCGGGGTCTGCGGGGCACAACCCGACGCGCGGAGTACTCGCGATTTCCAGGCAGAAGCTGATCTTCGGTGTCGAGTATCTGCCGCCCGACTTCGTCAGCATCGCCAATTCCGGAGCGCTCAAGATCACCAGCGCGCCGCAGGGCGTGGCGGCCGAGACCACGGGCCAACGCGGAGTGATCACCTTCCGCTCTGCACGCGGAGTCAAGGGCTTCCTCGATCTCCGCGGCGATCGCGTGCACATCACCTCGACGCCCTAGACCCCGCCCGCTCCAGCTGCTACTCTCCAAAGCAGAGTAGTGTGGATCAGACACAACTTCTCAAAGGAGTGCTGGAGCTGGCGGTGCTCGCGGTGATCGCACAGAAAGAGACGTACGGCTACGAGATCCTCTCCACGCTGGAGGCAGCGGGTCTCGACGGAGTCGGCGACGCGTCGGTCTACGGAACGCTGCGCCGCCTCGAGCAGGCAGGCCACGTCACGTCCCGGCTCGAAGCCTCCGACAGCGGCCCGGCGCGGAAGTACTACGCCGTGACGCCGGCCGGGCGTGCACAGCTCGTATCCGGAACCGCGACGTGGGAGCGTGTCCGCAGCTCCCTCGACGCCCTGGTGCAGCCGTGAATGCGGAGGTGTACGTCCGTCGCGTCGAGTTCGAGGTGTACATCCGCCGCGTCGAGCTCGAGCTCCGCGACCTGCCGTGGAAGCAGCGCCACGATCTCGTCGCCGAGCTCCGCGGTCACCTTGCCGAGCTGCCGGTGGGAACGGATCTGCCCGCGAAGCTCGGCCCTCCGGAGCAGTACGCCGCCGACCTCCGCAGCGCGGCCGGCCTCGAGCGTCGCCGCGGCCCGATCGCCTTCCTCCGCGCGCGCCGCCCGCGCAACCTCATCCTCATCGTCGTTCTCCTGACGCTGATCGGGCTCGCGATCGGCGCGGTCGTCTGGATCGACCGGTACCAGCCGCTCGCCTTCGGCAACGCCTATCAGGCCCCGCTCGGCGCCGACTTTGGCTTCAAGGGCGACACCTTCGTCTTTCACGAGGGTCGCCCTTTCATCTTCGGCATGGAGATCGCGAACACCCGACGGTTCACGGTGCGGGTGTTGGGAGTCCCGCTCGAGTCGTATTTCCCGTGGAGGGCGCGGCTCTTCATGTCTGTGCCCAACTACACGGGTGCGACCATGGCCTCCGTTCCCTTCCATTCGTTCGACTTGAAACCCGGTGAACGAGTGTTCCTCGCCTACAAGGGCGTCTGGACGTGCCCTGCGGGAATCATCTCGCCGGGAGGAGGGTTCGGCGGCGAGGACTATTTCCCCGTTCGCTACAGCTTCCTCTGGAGGACGGCGACGGCACACGTCCGGCTTCCCGAGCCTTTCGAGATCGTTTTCCCGAAGGGCTGCTCCCCACATAAGGACAGGACGCACCCATGACGAGGAAGGAGTATCTCCGCCGAGTCGGTTCGACCCTTCGCGATCTGCCATGGAGCCAACGCCGTGATCTACTCGCGGAGCTCGGCAGCCATCTGGCCGACTTCCCCGCGGACACAGATCTAGCCGAGCGGCTCGGACCGCCGGAGCAGTACGCCGCGGATCTCCGCGCGGCGGAGGGGCTCGAACGGCGCCACGGCCCGATCGCGTACTTGCGCGCCCGACGACCCCGCACCGTGCTTCTCGTCGTGCTCGCGCTCATGGTCATCGGCCTCGCGTCGGGCGCGGTCGCGTGGGTCGAGAGCTACCAGCCGATCGCGCGCGGCGGTCACTTCGTGTACCCGCTCCGCGAGGGCGCGTCGGGCCTGCTCGAACAGCTAGAGGGCTCCCAAACAGAGGACGTGCGCAACGGGAAGCCCGCCGAGTTCGGCGTGACGTTCTCCAACAACGGCCCCTTCACCGTCCGGGTGACCGGCATTCCGACGCTGATGCAGACCGTCCCGGCGCGCGGAGCTCTGTACATCTACGAACGCGGAGATGCGCGCCTCCGGCCGTTCCACCCGTTCGACCTAGCCCCCGGACAAACGGCGAACCTCGTCTTCCGGGGCACGTACAACGCCAGGTGCAACCCGGGCGGCCCGACCGAGCAGACGATTCTCGATCTCACAGGCTTCCGCGTCCAGTTCAGCTTCCTCTGGCGAAGCGGCAGTGCCGAGGTCACGTTCCCGGCCCCGCTCATCTTCGACTACCCGAAGGGTGAGCGCTGCGACGTTACGCGGTAGCCGTCCCCGGCAGGTACTGCGCCCAGCCGGACGGGATCCGCGGCGCGGCAAGGCGGATGAAGAGAGCCGGCGCGGGCGGGCGGGGCAGCGTCTTCAGCTCCATCCCGACTTGCTCGAGCGAGCGGTCGCCCTTGCGTAAGTTGCACGGCGCGCACGCGGTGACGACATTCTCCCAGATCGACTCGCCGCCCTTCGAGCGCGGGATGATGTGGTCGAGCGTGAGCCGCCCGGCCGTCGTGCCGCAGTAGGCGCACTTCCAGCCGTCGCGCGCGAACAGTGCCCGCCGCGAGATCTTGCGCTGGATCGCGCGCGGCACGCGCACGTAGTTGACGAGACGGATCACGTGCGGCCAGATGAAGCTCGACTCGGCGGAACGGAGCGGCTTCTCGAGGCGCTCGACGACCTCCGCCTTGCCCTTGTGGACGAGCACGTGCGCCCGCCGCACCGTGCACACATTGAGCGGTTCGTAGCTCGCGTTCAGGACGAGAACGTGCTGCAACTTGACCGAAAGGTACCTAAGAGCTCTACTGCTTCATAGCCCGATCAATTGCCTCCTGCTCCTCCGGCGAGAGGGCGACGGGGGAGCGGCCTTCGTCGATCTCCTTCACGTAGATGCGCGCGTAATCGCGACCTTGGATCGCGCTGAGGACGATGCCGGTGCGCCCCGCGTCGAGCAGCGCGATCGACGCGGACTGGTGGCCGCCGGTGCTCTCGTACGCGTCGTAGCGAACGACCGCGACGCGCGAGACGACGCCGTCGACCCGCCGGCCGAGCTGGGCGATCGCGGCCGCGAGGTCGTCGAGGTTGCGATGCGTCTCGTCGAGGCGGCCCTGCAGCGAGACGGCGAAGTCGATCAGGTCGGACGAGCCGCGCCCGAGCAGCGCCTGCTGCGCCGAGCGGATCGCCCGCAGCCGGCTCCACGTGACTCCGGCGAGCGCGACGGCGGCCACGGCGAGAACGCCGGCCCCGATCGCGATCGCCCCTGCCGCCGACGCCGACACGCCTAGCTCGGGGCGAGCTGGAAGAAGACCGGGTACGAGGCCGAGTTGTTGTCGAACCGCGCCTCGCCCCTGACGCCCTTGATGTCGACGGAGATCAGGGCGCTGTGCCCGAACGCCTTCGGCGGGAGGTTGACGTCCGGGAACTCAACCGTCTTCCGCTCCTTCGACGCGATCTGCGGAACCGTCTCGGTCTGGGTGTAGACGCTGTCGCCGGCGACCTTGATGGTGACCGTGATCTGGACCTGAACCTCCGGGAAGTTCCCGGAGTCCTCGAACACGACGTCGAGCACGAGGTTCCCACAGCACGTGACGGTCGTCGCCGAGGAGGTGGACAGCGGCGTGGACGTCCCGCTCTCGACGGCGTTCGTGCCGACGAGATTGCTGCCGTGGATGCCCGAGACGTGGCCGCCGCTCGTCGTCGGGGTGCCGAGCCGCTGGTATGCGGTCGCGAGTGAGTGCGCGTCCACGATGTCGGGGGTCGACACGATCTTCGACGGCGGGACGATCACGCCGGTCACGCCTTGCTCCGCGAGAACGGCCGTCGCCTGCAGCCGGTAGAGCTGCTTCCAGACGATGTCACTCGCGGTGAGCAGCTCCGCATCGCTCGCGAGCGCGGTCCCGGCGACCGAGGCGCTGACGTGCTCGTTCTGCGCGAGCGTGAGCGAATTCGCGATCCCGTCGATCGCGTTCGCGCGGAGCTCGAACGCATCGAGCGCCTTCGCATGCGCGCTCTGCAGCGGGCCAGGCGGCTGCAGCCGTTGCGCCTTGAGGTAGTCGTCCTTCTCCCGCTGCGACCAGCTCGCGAGATCGGACCGGAAGCTGTCCATCGTCAGGCCCGAGCTGGTGAGGACTGTCGCGAACTCCTGGCCGACCTTCGCGGAGTCGTCGGCGAGCGGCTTCATCGCGTCGATGTACGAGGAGTAGCTCTGCTTCGACTGGCCGCTGCACGATTGGACCCAGAGCGCGAAGCCGAAGACGACCGCGATGCCGAGCGCGACGAGACCGGCGAGGCGGAGGACGGGGCTCGCGCCGGGCGGCCGGCCGGTGCTGCGCGGCGGCCCGGTGCGCTGAGGGCGGCGTCGCCCGCGGTCGCGCGGCGGGCGTCTGCGCGGCTCCTCGAAGAACCCGACCTCGTTGTCGTCGTCAAATGTGTTCAAGCGAGCCAACCTTACTCGGGTGGGCGGCCAGCGCCAGGGCCTTCGTGCAGGACTGTCCGACGCCGTCGCCAATCTCAGCAAGGCATGGTCGAGGCCGCTCAAGCCCTCGCCTTCCCCGAGCTGGTGCTCGGCCGCTACCGGCCTCTCAAGCCGCTCGGAAGCGGCGGCTCCGGCTCGGTCTGGCTGGCCCGTGACGAGGAGACGCAGCTCGACGTGGCGCTGAAGATCGTCGCGCGGGAAGGGAAGGCCGCCGCCCGCGCCGAGCGCGAAGCCGAAGCGGCGGCGCGCCTACGTCATCCGGCCTGCCTGCGGACGTATGGCCTCTCCCACGACTCGCGGCACGTCTACATCGCGTACGAGTACATACCTGGGCAGACCTTCCGCGAGGCGATGCGCGCGCAAGACCTGACCGACGACGACGCGATCGAGGCGTGCGCACAGGTCTGCGAGGGCCTCGCGCATGCGCACGCGGCCGGGATCCTCCACCGCGACGTGAAGCCGTCGAATGTCCTCCTCGCCGAGGGGCCGCAGGTCTCCGCGAAGGTGCTCGACTTCGGGCTCGCGTTGATGGAGGAGTCCGAGACGCTCACCGAGCAGGGAGACGTGCCCGGGACGCTCGCGTACATCTCCCCCGAGCGGCTCGCCGGGAAGCCGGCCACGGCCGCCGCGGACATCTGGGCCGTCGGCGTGATGCTGTGGGAGGCGCTCGCCGGACGGCACCCGTTCTGGCGCGGCTCGATGCTCGAGACGGCGCGCGCGATCGAGGCGGGCGCGCGCCCGCTCGGCGAGATGCGGCCCGGCCTGCCGAAGCGACTGCTCCAGCTCGTCGATCGCGCGCTCGCGCAGGATCCGGGCAAGCGCCCGTCCGCCCGCGAGCTCGCCGACGGTCTACGAAGCCTCACAGGCGCGGAGAGGAAGGCGCCGCGGCGCGCGAAGGTCATGCTGCCGACCGAATCGCTGCCCGAGCGTGCCTTCACGGCGGTGCTCGGAGCCACGCTCGCCGGCTGGACGGCAGCGTCGCTCCCGTTCTTCCCGGCCGGCTGGCAGTACGTACTCGCCGCCGCCGTCGTGGCTACGACGCTCGCGCGCGAGCGCCTCGGGGTCGCGCTTGCCCTCGCGGTGCCGGTCTTCCCCATCGGCAACGTCACCGCAGGCGGCGCGCTTCTCTACGCAGCCGTTGCCGCCGCGCTCCTCGCGGTGATGTGGCGAGAGCCGCGGTCGGCGCTCCTCATCGCGCTCGGGCCACTGCTCGCGGTGCTCTCGGCCGTCGCTCTGCTGCCGCTCGCGACCATGCGAATCGGCTCCGGCGCCCGGCGCGTGCTCATCACCGTGCTCGGCGTGGTCACCGCAGCGATCGTCGCGGGCATCGACCGCGGAACGCTGCCGCTCGTCGGTGGAACCGCGCCGCACAACGTCGGTCTCCACCGCGCGACGGGAGTGCTCGGCGCGGCCGGGTCGCTCGCGCACGCGGCCGCCGCCCACCCCGCTCTCCTGATCGAGTCCGCGATCCTCGCCGCTGTCGCGTTCGCGCTGCCTTACGTGTTCGTCCGGAGTCTCCGCTGGAGCATCGCGCTCGGCGTCGCGATGATCGCCGCGACGATCCTCGCGCTTCCCGCAGCCGCGACCTTCTCCATCGTCGCCTCGCTCGCCGCGTGCTCCGTCGCCGTCGCCGCCGTGTCTGCGCTTCGCGCCGCCTCCTAGCCGGGTAGATTCAGGCCGGTGCTGCGAGCAATCGAGCAGAGACTGGAGCGGATCTTCGAAGGAGTCTTCGGCCGCGCCTTCCGGACGAACGTCCAGCCGGTGGAGCTTGCACGCAAGCTCGCGAAGGAGATGGACGAGAACCGCTCCACCTCCGTCACGCGGATCTACGTCCCGAACGAGTACACGATCTATCTCTCATCGAGCGACCGCGCGCAGTTCGAGGGCTACGAGAGCCAGCTCGTGTCGGAGCTCGAGGAGTACCTCGCCGAGCACGCGACGCGCGAGAGCTATGCGCTTCTGACACCGCCGCGCGTCCTTTTCGAGACCGACGACGACCTCGGGGTCGGGGAGTTCGGGATCGCGACGCGGATGGCGGAGCAGGGCCGCAGCGGCGACAGCGCCGAGGACGACGCCGAGGTGGACGAAGTCCCGGCCGGCGCGACGATGATCTACAAGCCGCGCACGCAGCCGACGGAAGCCGTTCCGGTCGAGGATCTCGGCGTCGTGCGCGAGGTCGGGGTCCTCAGCTGGGCCGGCCGCCGCCGCGTCCTCGACAAGAACCGCGCCATCGTCGGCCGCTCACGCGACGCCGACGTGCAGATCGAGGATCCGAACGTCTCGCGCCGTCACGCCGAGGTCGTCCAGCAGGGCTCGACCTGGTGGGTGGTCGATCTCGGCTCGACGAACGGCGTCGAGGTGGACGGCGCTCGCGTCCAGCGGGCGCGTCTCGACGACGGCACGAGCTTCGTCATCGGCGAGACGACGGTCACCTTCTCGACCGAGCGGGAATAGGCCGCCGATGCTGCTCGCATCCTCAACGGTGGGGCCCGTCCTGCTCGTGCTCAAGATCGCGTTCCTCGTGCTGCTCTACGGCTTTGTATGGCGCGTCATTCGCACGGCCGGACGCGCGCCGAAGCCCGCCGCCTCCCGCGCGGGTGCCGCGCCGGCCGCCGACAGCATGATCCTCACGCCAAGCGCCGCACGAGCGGCCGGGCTCGGCTCGGGCGGAACGCGCAAGCCCCGCTCCGCGCAGCTCGTGGTGCAGCGCAGCCCGAGCCTCGAGGCCGGCGCGGTGTTCCCGGTCGACTCGGCTCCGCTCACGGTCGGCCGCGGCGGCCAGAACAACCTCGTCCTCGACGGCGACGAGTTCGCCTCCGCCCGCCACGCACGCATCGAGGGCCGCGGCGATGGCGTCTGGGTGCAGGACCTCGACTCGACGAACGGCACGTTCCTCAACGGCGCCCGCGTCGTCGGGGCCGAGCGCATGAGCCCCGGCGATGTGCTCCGAGTAGGCGAGACCGACCTCCGCCTCGAGGAGGGCTGAGCCGCCGTGCCCGTCGGCTCATACGCAGTCGCGAGCGACACGGGGCGCCGGCGGCGTCGCAACGAGGACAACTACGTCGTCGCGCCTCCGCTCTTCGCGGTCGCCGACGGGATGGGCGGTGCGCAGGCCGGCGAGGTCGCCTCGCAGCTCGCCGCGTCGGCGCTCGAGGGCGGCACGACAGAGGATCTCGGCGGGCTCGAGCGCGTCGACGCGCTCATCCAGGAGGCCAACCGCCGCATCTACGACCGCGCCACGACCGATCCCACCGCCTCCGGCATGGGCACGACGATGACCGTGGCACTCGTCGAGGGGATGACCGTCGTGATCGGCCACGTCGGCGACTCGCGCGCCTACCTCGTGCGCGGCGACTCGATGGAGCAGCTCACCGAGGATCACTCGCTCGTCAACGAGCTCCTGAAGAGCGGGAAGCTCTCGGAGGAGGAGGCGCACATCCACCCGCAGCGCAGCGTCATCACGCGCGCCGTCGGAACGGATCCCGACGTCGACGTCGACGCCTTCACGATCGACGCGGAGGACGGCGACGTCTTCCTCATCTGCTCCGACGGACTCACCGACATGGTCGAGGACGTCGACATCCTCGAGCTCGTCGACCAAAACCGCGACGACCTCGAGAAGGCGGTGCGCGCGCTCGTCCAGTTCGCGAACAAGGAAGGCGGCGAGGACAACATCACCGCCGTCGCGTTCCGCATCTCGGCCGGCGCCGAGGCCACTGGCGAAGACACGATGACGATGCCGGCGGTGAGCGCCCCGGAGGACCACGGCGAGCCCGACGAGCGCACCCCGGAATCCGTCGACATGCCACCGCGCGCCGAGATATCGCAGCGTCGCGTCCGCATCGTCTTCGGCGCACTCGTGGTCGTCGCGGTCGCCGCTGCGCTGCTCATCTGGGGGCTCTCCCGCTGAGCCCGCGGAATCGCGAGCTCGTTGCGCTGCTCGTCGTCGGAGTCCTGACCGCGATCGGCTTCGCGAGCGTCTACATCGCGCTCCAGTCCCACGTCTCGGCCGGCTCGCTCGGCTATGCCGCCTTCTTCTTCGTCCTCTACCTCGTCGCCCATGTCGTCGCGCGGGTCTCCGTCCCGCTCGCCGACCCGTACATCCTCCCGATGGCGGCGTTGCTCACGGCGATCGGCCTGACGGAGATCTACCGGCTCCCGCACGGCCCGTCGAGCGCGTGGCGGCAGGGAGTCTGGGTCGTGATCGGCGTCGGCGCGTTCGCGGTGACGCTTCTCGGCCTGCGGCGGGACTACCGCGCTCTCCAGCGCTACAAGTACGTCTTCGGCGTGAGCGCGATCGTGCTCCTCTTCATGCCGCTCGCGCCGGTCATCGGGGAGACGATCAACGGCGCGCGCCTCTGGGTCCACGTCGGCTCACTCCAGTTCCAGCCCGGCGAGCTCGGGAAGGTCGCGCTCATCGTCTTCCTCGCGGCCTACCTCCGCGAGCGGCGCGAGGTGCTCGCGCAGGGACGGCTGAAGGACTGGGGCCCGCTGCTCCTGATCTGGGGCGGTGCGATGCTCGTCCTCTTCGCCACCAACGACCTCGGCAGCGCGCTTCTCTACTACGGGATCTTCCTCGCGCTCCTCTACATCGCCACGGCGCGCCTCTCGTTCGTGGCCGGCGCGCTCGGGCTCTTCCTCGTCGGCGCCTTCGTGGTCGGGCGCGCGACGCCGCATGTGCGCGAGCGGATCACCGTGTGGCTGTCGCCGTGGACGGACAAGCCCGTGCTCTGTCCGTCGACCGGGACGATGGTCGTCCGTCAGCAGTGCGAGAGCTACCAGCTCGTCCAGTCGCTGTACGGGATCGGGCACGGCGGCTGGATGGGCACGGGCATCGGCCGCGGCATCGTCACGACCGCAGCCGGCACGCAGATCGTCCCCGACCAGAACACCGACTTCATCTACTCGGCGATCGCGCAGGAGGTGGGCCTCGTCGGCGCAGCCGCGCTGCTGCTCCTCTACATGGCGTTCGTCGTGCGCGGCTTCCAGATCTCGCTCGCCGCGAGCGACGGCTTCTCGAAGCTCCTCGCCGCGGGCCTGAGCTTCGGCTTCGCGCTGCAGACGTTCGTCATCGTCGGCGGCATCCTCCGCGTCATCCCGCTCACCGGAATCACGCTTCCGTTCGTCTCGTACGGAGGATCGAGCGTCGTGTCGAACTTCGTCCTGTTGGCCGGATTACTTCTCATCTCGAACCGCGCGAACCGGGCTG
>JAWVDC010000146.1:0-25394 GCA_033857715.1 Gaiellaceae bacterium
TGCGGAAGCGCGGCGAGCGGGGGCTCGACGCGATCGTGCTCGCGGCGTCCGGGTTGGACCGACTTGGTCTCGCCGCTGAGATCGGGCACCGCTTCGAGCCGGAGGAGCTGCTGCCCGAGGCGGGCCAGGGCGCGCTCGCGCTGCAGGTGCGCGCGGGCGAGGAGCATCTCGTGGCGGCCGCGGACGATCCCGCCACGCGCGAGCAGGTCGAGGCCGAGCGCATCGTTGTCGCCGTTGTCGGGGGCGGGTGCCTTGCTCCCGTCGCGGCGCATCACGACGGCGTGACGCTCGCAGGGCTCGTCGCTGCCGAGGACGGCTCGTGGCTCGAGAAGCGCTCCGGCGCCGAGCCGCGTGCGCTCGGCGAAGAGCTCGCGGCGGTTGCGCTCGCGCGCGCGCCGGCCGGGCCGTGACGGTATTGGCACAGAGTTGGTGCAGGCCGGACGCAGCTGTACCTGCATCCTTTGTTCCCCCGGGGTGGGTGGGGGTTTGGGATGGGAACTGAGGTGCCCCGTCCAAAGGTCGCCGTTACGCGCGCCGCTGGGCAGGCGGACGAGCTCGTGCGGCGGCTCGCCGAGATGGGGTGCGAGCCGGTCGTGTGGCCGTTGATCGCGATCGAGCCGCTCGACGGCGAGCCAATTGATCCAAGCGGGTACGACTGGGTCGTCGTGACGAGCCCGAACGGCGCTGCTGAGCTCGCGCGGCGGCTCACGGCTCCGCCGCGGCAACTCGCTGCGATCGGGCCGGGTACCGCCGCGGCCCTCCGCGAGCACGGCCTCGAGCCGAGCCTCGTGCCCCGCCAATCGACGCAGGAGGGACTGCTGGCCGAGCTCCCACAGCCGGCGGGGCGTGTGCTCGTCGCTGCGGCAGAGGGAGCGCGGCGCGTCATCGTCGACGCGCTCGACGCCGACTTCCTCCCGCTCTATCGCACCATCGAGCTCGCGCCGCGCGAAGCGCCGGACGCCGACATCGTCCTGCTCGCCTCTCCGTCCGCCGCGCGCGCGTTTGCGCGCACCACTGCCCGCGCGACGCCCGTCGTGGTGATCGGCCCAATGACCGCCGGCGCCGCCCGCGAGCTCGGCCTCGCCGTCGTCGCCGAAGCGGAGGACCACGACCTCGCCGGGCTCCTCGCAGCTCTCGCTGAAGCCCTTCAGGCCGCGACCTAGTACGCTCCCGCCACGGTCGTCCGCGACACGGTCACACCGGTCCGAACGGCCAGAGGCCCCCGCCAGCGCGCGAGCGCTAACGGGGGCCTCGCTGCCTCAGGCGTTAGTGCCCGCCGAAGAACGCGTAGTGCTGCTGCAACAGCGGGATGAGGAAGTAGAGGACGAACGCTCCCGTCACGAGCCACATCACCGGGTGGATCCGGTTCCACTCGCGCCTCGCAGCGCAGATGACCGTGTATGTGATGAAGCCGAAGCCGATCCCGTTCGTGATCGAGTACGTGAACGGCATGATCATGATCGCGAGCGCTGCCGAGAGGCCGATCGCGAGATCGTGGAAGTCGATCCCCGCGAGTCTCGACGCTCCGCGGCCCTCGGCCTCGCCCTCCATCTCGGTGAGCGTCGAGATCATGAGCCAGCCGACGACGATGAGCGCAGGAGCGGTCGCCTGGGCGGGGACCATCCCGATCAGCGGCGAGAAGAACATGAACGGGAAGAACAGGAGCCCCGCGACGACCGCGACCCAGCCGGTGCGGCCGCCGGCGGCGACGCCCGACCCGGACTCGATGTACGTCGTCGCCGACGACGACGACGCGGCGCCGCCGGCCATGGCGGCGAGGCCGTCGACGACGAGGGCCTTCTTGAACTGCGGGATGTTCCCGTCCTTGTCGACGTAGCCCGCGGCCTTGCCGACGCCGATCGCGGTGCCCGAGAAGTCGAAGAAGTCGCTCAGGAACAAGGAGAAGACCCAGACGAGCGACGCCACGACGCCGAGCTCGCTGCTCGAGAAGGAGTCGAAGCTGATCTTCCCGAGCAGGTGGAGGTTCGGAGTGGACGCGATGTGATGCGGCCAGACAGCGGGGCTGGACGGCCCGTTGCCGAACGCTGCGTAGTCCGTCCAATAGTTGATGAGCGTTGCGAGGACGGTCGTCCCGATGATGCCGACGAGCAGGTCTCCCTTGAACCCGATCGCCCGCATGGCGAAGGTGAAGACGAGACCGAAGACCACGACGAAGATCGGCCACGTCGTGAAGCTGCCGAGAGTGACGGGCGTGCCGGAGCCGGCCGTGACGATCCCCGAGTTGACGAGCCCGATGAACGCGATGAAGAGACCGATGCCGATCGCGATCGCCTTCTTCAGCTCGAGCGGGATCGCCCTGAAGATCAGCTCGCGGAGTCCCGTGACGGCGAGCAGAACCATCGCGACGCCTTCGAGCACGACGAGGCCCATCGCCTCCGGATAGGTCGCCTTGCCGCTCGCGACGAGCCCGAACGCGACGACTGCGTTGAGACCCATGCCGGGTGCGATCGCGTACGCGTAGTTCGTGACGAGGCCCATGGCGATCGACATCACGCCCGCGACGAGGCACGTGCTCGCGAGCACGCCGTCGAACGGCAGACCCTTGGACTCGAGGCCCGGGATCCCCGCAAAGCTGAGGATCGCCGGGTTGACGAAGATGATGTAGGACATGACGACGAACGTCGTCGCGCCCGCGGCCGTATCTCGCGCGAGCGTCGTGCCGCGCTCGGCGAATCCGAAGTAGCGATCCAGGAGCCGCGCTCCGGGATTCGACGCGGAAACCATGGTCATTGTGGGCTACCCCTCCCCTTGGATTGTGAACAACCCCACATAGGAGAAGCTAAAGGCTCCTCCTGACGGATCCAAGCATGAGGGAATGGCGAGGGCCGGACTCGAACCGGCGACACCCCGGTTTTCAGCCGAGTGCTCTACCAGCTGAGCTACCTCGCCCCGTAAGCGGCGGTCAGTGTAACCAGGGTCGTTAGCCTCTCTGCCGTGAACGTCAAGGGCGCGCAGCGCGAGGTGACGGTGATCGGCGGCACGCTCGACCTCGGCGCGGGCCGCCGCGGTGTCGACATGGGCCCGTCGGCCATCCGCTACGCCGGGCTCGACCACCAGCTGGCGGAGAAGCTCGGCGTGACCGTGACCGACACCGGCAACGTCATCTCGCCCGTAGTCGAGACGGCCGAGGTCGGGAACGAGCAGGCGCGGTACCTCGAGCAGATCCTCGATCTCTGCGACCGGCTCGCCCTTCGCGTCGAGGCGGCTGCGGGCCGCGGCTCTCTGCCGCTCGTGCTCGGCGGCGACCACTCCGTCGCGCTCGGCTCACTCGTCGGGATGGCGAAAGCGCGGGGCGGGGCTGGCGGGGTCGTCTGGGTCGACGCGCACGGCGACGTCAACACGCCCGAGACGTCGCCGAGCGGCAACGTCCACGGGATGGTCCTCGCCGCCGCGCTGGGGCTCGCCGGCGACGAGTTCGCGCGCGAGGGCTGGCCGCTGCCCGCGGTGGACGTGGGAAAGGTCGCGCTCGTCGGCGTCCGTTCCCTCGACGACGGCGAGCGGGAGCTTCTCCAGCGGATCGAGGCGAAGGTCTTCACGATGAGCGACGTCGATCGGATCGGCATCGAGCCGTGCATGCGGGAGGCGCTCGCGCATGCGGCGGGGGCGGCGTTCCTCCACGTCTCGCTCGATCTCGACGCCGTCGATCCCGAGCACGCACCCGGAGTCGGGACGCCCGTACGTGGCGGCCTGTCCTACCGCGAGGCGCACCTCGCGATGGAGGTCGTCGCGGAATCCGGCGTCATGGATTCGATGGACGTCGTCGAGGTCAACCCGATCCTCGACCGTGAGAACGCGACCGGGCAGCTCGCCGTTGAGCTCGTCGCGTCGGCGCTCGGCGCTCGGATTCTCTAGCTCGCGCTCTTCCGCAGGCGCTTAGGCGCCGACTGTTTTCCCAGCAGTTCGCAAGTCGGGGCGCCTCGAGTTCCATCCCAAACCCCCCGGGGAACAAAGGATGGGGCTACAGCTGTGTCACGCCGGTACCAACTCCGTGCCAACACCCCCGTCACCGAGCTCAGCCGGCAGGCTGCGGCCCCTCGGGAGTCTCCTCGCCGTTGCCCGACGGCTCGTAGTACCTCCGGTCCTGCAGCTCCTCGGGGAGGTAGCTCATCTCCGCGCCGCGCGGATCGCTGTGCGGGTAGATGTAGCCCTCGCCGTGCCCGAGCTGGCGGCCGTACCACGAGCCGTCGCGCAGAGACTTCGGCGGTGGGATCGCGCCGCGCTCCTGCACGTCGGCGCTCGCCCGCTTGATCGCGACGTAGCTCGCGTTCGACTTCGGCGCCCGCGCGAGGTAGATCGCCGCCTGGGAGAGGTTGAGCCGCGCCTCCGGGAGGCCGACATGCTCGACCGCCTGCGCCGCGGCGACCGCGACGAGGAGCGCGCGCGGGTCCGCGTTGCCGATGTCCTCGGAGGCGAGCACGATCATCCGCCGGGCGATGAACCGCGCGTCCTCGCCCGCCTCGAGCATGGCGGCGAGGTAGTAGACGGCGGCGTCGGGGTCGCTGCCGCGCATCGACTTGATGAACGCGGACGTGAAGTCGTAGTGCTTGTCGCCGGTCTTGTCGTAGACGAGCGGCGGCTTGCGCGCAGCGTCCTCGACGTTCTCCGCCGACACCGCCCCGGTCGCCGTCGCCGCGGCGATCTCGACGATGTTGAGCGCCGTGCGCGCGTCGCCGCCCGAGCGCTGCACGATGAGCTCGACGACCTCGCCGGCTGCCTCGGCGCCGACCTCCGCGAGGCCGCGTCGCACGACGACCGCCATCTCGTCCGGCGGCAGCGATTCGAGCTCGTACACCTGCGCGCGCGAGATGAGCGCGGAGTTGACCTCGTAGTACGGGTTCTCGGTGGTGGCACCAATCAGGGTGAGCAGTCCCGACTCGACGCCGGGCAAGAGCGCGTCCTGCTGCGCCTTGTTGAAGCGGTGGATCTCGTCGAGGAAGAGGATCGTGCGCGTGCCCGTCGTGCCGAGCCGCTCCTTCGCCCGCGCGAGCACCTCGCGGACGTCCTTCACCGTCGCCGACACCGCCGACAGCTCCTCGAAGGCCGACCCGGTCGAGGCGGCGACGATCCGCGCGAGCGTCGTCTTCCCGCTCCCGGGCGGCCCGTAGAAGATCGCGGAGTGCACGCGGTCTTCCTCGATCGCGCGCCGTAACGCCGAGCCCTCGCCGAGCACGTGCTGTTGCCCGACGAAGTCGGCAAGGGACGCGGGCCGGAGCCGTTGCGCGAGGGGCGCGACCTCGTTCGATCGGCGCTCGGCGGCTTCGGAGAAAAGGTCGGACACGAAGAAAGTATGCTCGCCGCATGGCCGCCACAGACCTGCGCGACGAGGTCACCGACCTCCTCCAGCGCCTCATCCGCATCGACACGACGAACCCGCCGGGGAACGAGACCGCCGCGGCCGAGCTCCTCCGCGACTACCTCGCTGAGAACGGCGTCGAGCCGCAGCTCATCGCGAAGGTCCCCGAGCGCGCCAACCTCGTCGCGCGCATCCCCGGTTCCGGCGGGCCGTCGCTTCTGCTCCTCTGCCACACCGACGTCGTCTACGCGGATCCCGCCGACTGGAAGGTGCCGCCGTTCTCCGGCGAGCTCATCGACGGGGAGGTCTGGGGGCGCGGCGCGCTCGACATGAAGAGCCAGGTCGCGGCGAACGCGGTCGCGATCGCTTCGCTCGCGCGCGAGGGCTTCACGCCGAGCGGCGACCTCATCTTTTGCGCGACCGCCGACGAGGAGCAGGGAGGCGGGGGCCACGGCAACAACGGCTTTGGCCTCCAGTGGCTCTGCGAGGAGCATCCCGACGTTGTCCGCTGCGACTACGCGATCAACGAGGGCGGCGGCGAGCGGCTCGAGCTCGCGGACGGGACGCCGGTCTACCAGGCGACGGTCTCGGAGAAGATGACCGCGCCCTTCCGCCTGCGCGTGCATGGCCGCGCCGGCCACGCGTCGATGCCGCGCATCGCCGACAACGCGCTCGTGAACGCAGCGAAGCTCATCGAGCGGATCGCGGCGTATCGCCCGGAGCCGCAGATCGGGCCCGAGCTCGAGGCATTCCTCGGGACCATGCTCGGCGAGGTGCCGCCCGCGCACGAGGCCGCGGCCCGCGTCGCGGCGCTCCATCCGATCGCAGGCGTCCTCGTCGATGCGCTGCTCGCGCCGACCTTCTCTCCGACGATCATCTCCGCCTCGAAGAAGCGAAACGTCATCCCCGCGGTGTGCGAGGTCGAGGTCGACTGCCGCCTCCTGCCGGGGCAGCACCCGGAGCACGTCGAGCCGATGATCCGCGCCGTGCTCGGCACCGACATCAAGTACGACCTCGAGTGGATCGAGGCGCGCGGCGGCACGCGGTCCGCGATCGACACTCCGCTTTGGACCGCGCTCGAGGAGTTCGTCGGCGAGGCGATCCCCGGCGCCAAGGTCGGCCCGCTCACGTGCGCGGGCTTCACCGACAGCCACTGGCTGCGGGAGGCGTTCGGCACGGTGGCCTACGGCTTCTTCCCGTCGAGCGGCGAGATGCCGGCGGAGGTCTCCGCTTCCCTCGTGCACTCCGCCGACGAGCGGATCCCCGTCGCGGATCTCGAGCTCGGCGTCCGCTGGCTCCGCCACGCGGCGCTCGCCATGCTCTCGTAGTCCGGCTACCTTGGACATATGGGGGAGGAGAAGGTCCGGCTCGGAGGCATGGCGCTCGCGAACGGCGTTCTCGTGCACGGACCGCATTCGTGGGCGTGCGCGATCCGGCGTGAGGACGGGACGATTCAGGTCGAGTCGGCGCGCAAGCGGCTCCAGGCGTCACGGATCGCCAACCCGCTTCTGCGCGGCCCGGCGCGGTTGCTCGAGGCGCTCGCGCTTCTCCCGCAGGTGAAGCGGAAGCTGCCGGCGGCGAAGATGCCGATGGAGAATCCGACGGTCCTGGCGTCGATGGTCGGCGCGACGGTGCTCGTGAAGGTGCTGCGCGAGACGCGGTTGCGCCCGATCGCGCGGGAGGTGCTCTCCGGGTTCGCGACGATGGCACCCGCCGTGCTCGCGCTCCGCGGCGGCGACCTGGCCTCGTACCACGGAGCCGAGCACATCGCGATCGGGACGTACGAGCACGGGAAGCCGGCAACGAAAGAGCACGAGCGCTGCGGCGGGCACCTCGTCGGCCCACTTCTCGTGACGACTGCGCTCGGCAACACGCTCGCCGGTCTCGCGCCCGAGCGCTCGCGCCGTCAGGCGCAGGGCGTCGCGCAGATCGGCGCGATTGCGGCCGCAACCGAGCTCTTCGGCTGGATGTCACGCAACCCCGAGAACCTCCTCGCGCGGGCGCTCTCGAAGCCGGGCCACGAGCTCCAGCACCGTTTCTCCACCGCCGAGCCGACGCAGGATCAGCTCGAGGTGGCCGAGGCCGCGCTCGCCGCGTGCCTCGAGCTCGAGCGCGCAGCCGCCTAGCGCCTAGTGGTGCTTGGCCCGGAACGTCCGGGCCTTCTCGCGGTTGCCGCAGACCTCCATCGAGCACCACGCGCGCGAGCGGTTGCGGGACTTGTCGTAGAACGCGACGCGGCAGTGGTCGTCGCGGCAGGCCTTCAAACGCACCCACTCCGGAGTCCTCGCGAGCTCGGCGACCGCGGCGACGATGCGGCCGATCGCGCCTGGCGTGTCCTCGCACTCGGGCGCGAGGGCCGGGCGACCTTCGATGAACCTGACGGCGAGCTTCGCCTTCCGCCCCGCCTCCTCGAGCGTCTCGGACGCGCGGCGCGTGTCGCACTCGCAGCCGTTGTGCTCGAGGAGGAGCTCGCGGATCGCCTCGCGCACGGCGAGCGCATCGGCGTGCTCGGCGGTGGTCGGATCGACGAGATCGTCGACCAAGCCGTTGTCCGAGAGCCAGGCGGCGAGCTCGTCCGGGGTCGCGATGGTGTCGACTCCGGTCTCGATATCGAGCGTGTTGACGAAGTCGCGGACGAGGTCGAGGGGAGTATGTAAAGTCGTAACCATTGTTCTTGCTTTAGGGGTTATGTAACTGGTAATCTCCGAACACTGGTTAGAGAGTACCACGTCAAAGAAGGAGAACGCCACCATGCATCCCGACCTCACCCTCTATTTCGTACGCGAGCACACCGCAGCACTCCGCCGCGACGCGATCCGGTACCGCAGGGCAAAGGGGGCGGCGTCCGCGCCGCCCCAGCCCGTGCGCGCCGCCATTCAGCTCCGGCTGAGCGCGTGCCGTGACGAGCTCGAGCGCCTCGCGACGCTGAGCGAGCGGCGCCTCCGCGACGGAGACTGGCTCGTCGCCGACGTGAACGGCGTGCCGGTCGCCGCGGTTTCGCTCGCCGACGGCGCAACCGTCTACGACCCGTTCAAGCCGACGTCACAGGCTATCTCGCTCCTCCAGCTCCGCCGCAAGCAGTTCCTGGCGGCCGCGTAGGAACTCCTGCTCGGCTTCGCTCGGAGCGAGCGCGATCGCGCGCTCGTACTCCGCATCCGCCGGCCGCCCGAGCCGGCGCAGGAAGTCGGCTCGGGTCGCGTGCCAGAGGTAATAGTCCTCGAGACCGGGGATAGCGTCGAGCATCGTCAGGCCTGTCTCCGGGCCGCTCGCCATCGCGACGGCCACCGCATGGTTGAGCGCGACAACCGGCGTGGGGGCGAAATCGCGGAGCCGCTGGTAGAGGAGCGCGATCTGCTCCCAGTCGGTCTCCGGCTCGAAATGGAGCGACGCGATCGCCGCCTGCAGCTGGTACGCGCCGGGCACGCGCAGGACGAGTGCGCGAGCGAGGGCGTCGCGGCCCTGCCCGACCTCGCGCATGTCCCAGAGCTCTCGGTTCTGGTCGGCGAGCAGCACGAGCTCGCCGTCGCCCGAGAGGCGCGCGTCGCGGCGGGCGTCCTGTAGGAGCAGGAGCGCGTGGAGGCCGTGTGCCTCCGCCTCGTCAGGCATAAGCGTCGCGAGGACAGCCGCGAGGCGGATCGCCTCGATGCAGAACTCACCACGCACGGGCGGCCCGTAGCCCGCGTTGAACACGAGATAGATCGCTGCGAAGACCGTGCGCAGGCGATCGGGCAGGAGATGCGCGGGCGGCACGCGCAGCGGGATCCCGGCGTCGCGGATCTTCCGCTTCGCGCGCACGAGCCGCTGCGCGAGTGTCGCCTCGGGCACGAGGAAGCCGCGCGCGATCTCCGGCGTCGTCAGCCCGCCGACGAGGCTCAGCGTCAGCGCGACCTGCGCCTCCGGTGCGAGAGCCGGGTGACAGCAGGCGAAGATCAGCTCGAGGCGTTCGTCGGGGATGGTCGTCTCCTCGTCTTCCGTGAGCGTGTCCGCGCGCGCGAGCAGCTCCGCCTTGCGCACGAAGTTCTCCTCGCGACGGATCCGGTCGATCGCGCTGTTACGGGCCGTCGTAACGATCCACGCGCCGGGATTCGCGGGCACGCCGTCGCGTGGCCACCGCTCCGCCGCGCGGACGAACGCGTCCTGCACCGCGTCCTCGGCGAGGTCGAGATCACCGAGGACGCGGCCGAGGATCGCGACGCACTTCGCGCGCTCGTCGCGGTACGCGCGGTCAAGGCCCTCTACTTCGCGATCTCCTGGGCGTGAAGCGCGACCGGCCGCACCTCGACGTGCCCGAAGCGAGCCGAGGGGACCTTCGCGGCCCACGCGATCGCTTCCTCGAGAGTGTCCGCATCGACGAGGTAGTAGCCGCCGAGCACCTCCTTCGTCTCCGCGAACGGGCCGTCGGTGACGATCGTCTCGCTGTCCCGGACGGAGACGACACTTGCCGTCGAGCCGGGCTGGAGCTCGTTGCCGACGACGAGAGCGCCGGCGGCGCGGAGCTCGTCGTTGAACGCGAGAAACTCCGCACCGATGGCGTCACGCTCGTCCTGCGACATCGCATCCCACTCGGCGTCGTCGTCGTGGATGAGAAGGATGTAGCGCATCGGCTAGGCCGACATCGTCTCGTAGTTCGTGACCAGCGGCCGCACCTCGACCGTCCCGTACCAGGAGCCGGGAAGCTTCGCGGCCCACTCGAGCGCCTCGTCGATCGTCTCGACGTCGATGAGGTAGTAGCCGCCGAGCACTTCCTTCGTCTCGGCGAACGGCCCGTCGGTCGTCATCGTCTCGCCGTCGCGCACGCGCACCGAGGTTGCGGTCTCGATCGGCTGAAGCGCGTCGCCGGCGATGTGCTTGCCGGACGCCTGGAGCTCTTCGGTGAACGTGCCGTAGGCGCCGTAGAGGGCGCCGCGGTCGGCCTCGGACATGGACTCCCATGAGTTCGGGTCGTTGTAGATCAGGAGCATGTACTGCATCTCTGCGCCTCCTTGGACGGGTTGTCGACTCTATGACGAACGGGCTCGCGGATAATCGACAGCGCGGACGCGACAGCCCGAGATCGAACCGATCGGCGGTCGCCGGCGAACTAGGTGCAAATCTAACGGGAGGAAAACCTTGATTCGCAAGCGTCTGTTCGTGCTCGTCGGCCTCGTCATGACCGTGGCAGCCGTTGTAAGCGCCGTCGCCTTCGCCGGCTCCGCCAAGTCCATGTTCGGGGCAATGCTCAATCCGATCCCGCACAACGAGGTCGCCGACCGCGGCTCGAACGTCACGGGAACGGCTCGCCTCATGGTGGACGGCACTCAGGTCCACGTGATCATTCACGTCCACGGCTTGACGCCGAACCTGCCCCACGCCATGCACATCCACGGCATTCTCGGTGACGCGAACGTGTGCCCGCCGGCCTCCGCCGACACCAACGGCGACGGCCTCATCAGCCTCGAAGAGGGTGCCCCGTCCTACGGCCCGGTCGACACCTCCTTCACCACCTCCGGTGACACCTCCGCGGGCAGCGCGCTCGCTCTCGAGCGTTTCCCCGTCGCCGACGACGAGGGCAACCTCAATTACAACCGCACGTTCACCATCCCCCAGAACGTGCTCGACAGCCTCGGTTCGCTGCACATCGTCGTGCACGGTCTCGCGCTCGACGGCAATTCAGAGGGCCCGGTCGGCGGCTACGACACGCTGTTCGAAGCGGTGCTGCCGGTCGCGTGCGGCACGCTCTCCGGCAAGTAAGTCTCGACCATCGCGGATTCGTCTGGGCGCCGAACGTTGGCGCCCAGACGCTTATCCCGCGTCGGACATCCGCGTGAGGAGTGTCAGCGCGCCGGCCTTGTCGAGGAACTCGTTGAGGTTGCCGCACTTCGGGCTCTGGACGCAGGACGGGCAGCCGCGGTCGCAGGGGCAGCCCGCGAGGAGCTTGGCCGTGTCTGCGACCCAGCCCTCGAACTGCGCGAAGCCCCGCTCGGCGATCCCGACCCCGCCGGCGTGGCCGTCGTAGACGAAGACGGTCGGCGCGCCGGTGTCGAGGTGGAGGTTCGTCGAGAGGCCGCCGATGTCCCAGCGGTCGCACATCGCCCACAGCGGGAGCAGCGCGATGAGCGTGTGCTCGGCGGCGTGTAGCGCCGACAGCAGCAGCGGCATAGCCTCGAGCCCTTCGAGCTGGTGCGGCCTGGGCACGAACCAGACCGCCTCCGTGTCGAACGTCGTCGGCGGCAGCTCGAGCGGGACGGTGGCGAGGGTCGAGCCGTCCGCGACGGCCTTCTTTGCGTACGCGACGACTTGCTCCGTCACCGAGACGCGGCCGAAGGAGAGCTCGAGGCCGCAGCGGCGCTCCACGCGCAGCGGCTCCTCGATCGCCGTGGTCGTCTCCTTCTTGACCTGCGTGTACCAGTCCCCGTTGAACGGCTCGACGACGGCGCGCATCGCTTGGAGCTCGAGCTCCCGGACGAGGTACTGGCGGCCTAGGTGGAGGTAGATCGCGCCCTCGTGGACGGTCGAGTACGCGCGCTCGCGCTCGGCGAGGCCGAGCGTCTCGCCGGTTGCGCCGTCGACGACGACGAACGCGTCGGCGGAGGTCGAGCGGAGCGGCGTGCGCGCGGCGGGCGACTCTTTCCCCGCCCAGACCCAGCCACGCGGCGTGTGCTTCAGCTCCGGGACGAGCGGCGCGCGGGCGAGCGCCTCCGGGCCGAGCGTCGCGACATCGGTCTCGTCGATGGGCGCCTCGAACGCGGCTGCGGCCACATGCCCGTCGAGCACACGTGGGTTGGCGTGGTCGAGGATCGCGGCCTCGACCTGCCGCTCGAGGAGAGCAACCGGCTCGCGCATGAAGTACTGGTCGAGCGCGTCCTCCGAGGCGATGAGCACCGCCAGGCCGTGAGCGCGTCGGCCGGCCCGTCCCCACTGCTGGCGCAGGCTCGCGACCGTGCCGGGGAAGCCGACCGAGATCGCCGCGTCGAGCTCTCCGATGTCGATCCCGAGCTCGAGCGCGGCGGTCGACGTGACGCCGAGCAGCTCTCCCTCGACGAGGCGCCGCTCGATCTCGCGGCGCTGCTGCGGCGTGTAGCCGGCGCGGTAAGGAGCGAGCCGCGCTGCGGTCTCCCCGTCGAGCCGGTCGGCGGCGAAGCGGTGGATGAGCTCTGCCGACTTGCGGCTCTTCGCGAAGCAGATCGTGCGCAGGCCGCGCGATGCGAGTCCCGCGAGAAGGCGCGACGCCTCGCCGAGCGAGCTCGCGCGGATCCCGGCCTCCGCGTCGAGGAGCGGCGGATTCCACAGCGCGATCGTCCGCTCGGCTCGCGGCGCGGCGTCGCCTTCCACCACCGTCGCTTCCTCGCCCGTGAGGGCAAGCGCGAGCTCGCCGGCGTTTGCGATCGTCGCCGAGGCGAGCAGGAAACGCGGTTCCGAGCCGTAGATCCGCGCGAGCCGGCGCAATCTCCTGAGGACGTTCGCCACGTGTGAGCCGAAGACGCCGCGGTAGACGTGCGCCTCGTCGACGACGACGAAGCGCAGGTTGTGGAGGAAGTCGCCCCAGAGGTCGTGGCGCGGTAGCACGCCGATATGGAGCATGTCCGGGTTCGTGAGGACGGCGTTCGCCCAGCCGCGGATCTGCCTGCGCCGCTCGGTCGGCGTGTCGCCGTCGTAAATCGCCGCGCGCACGCCGGGGACGCCGAGCTCGGCGAGGGAGCGCGCCTGGTCCTGCGCGAGCGCCTTCGTCGGGTAGAGGTAGAGCACGCGCGCGTGGCGGTCGGCGGCGAGCGCGTCGAGGACGGGGAGGTTGAACGCGAGCGTCTTCCCCGACGCCGTCCCGGTCGTGACGATGACGTTGCCGTCGCGCGCGGCCGCGTACGTCTGGGCCTGGTGCGCGTAGAGCTCGGTGATGCCGCGGCGCTCGAGCGCGTCGCGCACCGCGGGCTTGAGCTCCCGCGGGAGCGGAGCCATACGGGGATCGCGGGCCGGCTCGTCGGCGAGGTAGGCGAGCTCGTCGCCGACGAGCAGGTCATCCCAGAGCAACGACGCTCCCGTCCGGCTCGACGATGATGGCGCGCGCTGCATCGACTCCCGTCAGCTCCGTGCCCGCCGGCGCGACGACCGCGTCAAAGCGCCCCACCGGCGCCTCGGCCACGTGCTCGCTCCGCTCGCGTGCCTGCCAGTCGCTGCTGACGACGACAACGTCCCAACCGGCGAGCTCGAGCACCGGCGCGTGGATCCCGGCGAACCCGAGCTCGAGCACGCGTCCGGGGCCGTCGCCGAGCAGCTCGAGGATGCGCGGAGTCGCAGACGCGGCGAGCGCTGGCGGCATTCGGGCCATGCCGAGACGCTAGCCTTCCGTCACCGGGGTGCCGCGAGGGCGGCTGAGAACACACCCGTCGAACCTGATCCGGGTCATGCCGGCGAAGGGAGTGGATTTGGTCCCAAGAGCACTGACGATCGCGGGCTCCGACTCGGGCGGCGGCGCGGGGATCCAGGCCGACCTCAAGGCGTTCGCGGCTGCCGGAGTGCACGGCTCGACCGCGATCGTCGCGCTGACGGCGCAGAACACGGTCGGTGTGAACGCGGTGTACGAGCTGCCCACGATCGTCGTCCGCGAGCAACTCGACGCGGTGTGGAACGACATCGGCGCCGACGCGGCGAAGACGGGGATGCTCTTCACGCGCGCGATCGTCGAAGCGGTGGCGGACTGGCTCGTCGCGCATCCGCTGCCGCTCGTCGTCGACCCGGTGATGATCGCGAGCTCGGGTGCGCGCCTGCTCGAGGACGACGCAGTCGAGTCGCTCGTCTCACGCCTCTTCCCGCTCGCCACCGTCGTGACTCCGAATGTCCCCGAGGCACGCGCCATCACGGGCAGCGACGGCTTGTCGCAAGCGCAGTTGGCGGAGAAGTTGGTCGCGATGGGGGCGCCTGCCGCGCTCGTCACGGGCGGGCACGCGGAGACGTCCATCGACCATCTGTTCGACGGCGCCGAGCACTACGAGATCCCCGTCGAGCACCACGACGTCGCCGCGACCCACGGCGCCGGCTGCACGCACTCCGCCACTATCGCCGCGCTGCTCGCGCGCGGCGCGTCGGTGCTCGAGGCGGCCGAGGGCGCTGCCGAAGCCGCTTCGCGGGCCGTCGCGCAGGGGCTCGTCGACGTAGGAAAGGGTGACGGCCCCGTGGACGTGCTAGGCATCACCTCATGAGCATCGAAACCGGCGCGACCCTGAGAGAGCTGCGCGAGCGCAAGCCGCTCGTCCACCAGATCACGAATTACGTCGTCATGAACGAGACGGCGAATGCGACGCTCGCGCTCGGTGCTCTGCCCGTGATGGCCCACGCGCCGCAGGAGGTCGAGGAGATGGTCGGCCTCGCGTCGGCGCTCGTCCTCAACATCGGCACCCTGTCTGACCCCTGGATTGACGCCATGCTGCTGGCCGGCAAGGCCGCGAACGCGCGCGGGATCCCGGTCGTGCTCGACCCGGTCGGCGTGGGTGCGACGCGCTACCGGACCGATACGGCGCGGCGGATCCTCGACGAGGTCGACGTGGCCGTGCTCCGCGGCAACCAGGGCGAGATCGCGACCCTTGTCGGAGCCGAAGCCGAGGTGCGCGGCGTGGAGTCCATGGCGACCGGCCTCGAGCCTCCGGCGCTCGCCCGCGGCGCGGGTCGCCAGTTCGGTCTCGTCGCCTCGGTCACGGGCCCGATCGACCACGTCTCGGACGGCGACCGGGTCGTCTCGGTCGCCAACGGCCATCCGCTGCTCGCGGCCGTGACGGGAACGGGCTGCATCTCGACCGCGCTCACGGGCTGCTTCCTCGCGGTGAAGGCGGACGATCCGCTCGCCGCCGCAGCCGAGGCGCTGATCGCCTACGAGGTCGCCGCCGAGGACGCCGCCGCCGGAGCCGAGGGGCCGGGAACGTTCCACGCGCGGCTCTACGACGCGCTCGCGGCGCTCGACCCTGACACGGTCGACGCGCGCGCCAAGTTTTCCGAGTCGTAGCCGGTGAACGAGTTCGAGCTCCTCGCAGAGCTGGAACGCCGCGGCCTGATCGTCGGCGTTGAGCACGACGCTGCGGAGATCGACGGTCTCGTCGTGACGCAGGACACGCTCGTCGAAGGCGTCCACTTCCGGTTCGACCTGCTCGACTGGCGGGAGCTCGGCTTCCGCGCGGCCGCGGTCAACATCAGCGATCTCGCGGCGTCGGGCGCCGAGCCGGTCGCGCTCTTCGTGACGCTCGCGGCACCGGATCTCGACGGCGCGATCGCGTTCTACGAGGGGATCGTGGAGGCCGGGGTGCCGGTGCGCGGCGGCGACACGACGCGGGCCGACGCGGTCGTCATCACTGTCACCGCGCTCGGGCGTGCCGAGCGTGTGCCAGGCCGTGCGGGCGCGCAGCCGGGGGACCTCCTCGTCGTGACCGGCCCGCTCGGCGGCGCCGGCGCGGCGTTCAGGGAGGGAAGCCTCCCGCGGCCCCCGATCCGCACCACCGAGGGTCGCGACCTCGCGCGCGTCGCCCACGCGATGCTCGACATCTCCGACGGCCTTGGCGCCGACGCCGGCCACATCGCGCGCCGCTCCGGCTGCCGGCTCGTGATCGACCTCGAGCGCGTCCCGCTCGCCGCCGGCGCGACGCTCGAGGATCTCTCCTTCGGCGAGGACTACGAGCTGCTCGCCGCGACTCCCGACCCGCTCGGATTCGCCGTGATCGGCCGCTGCGAGGAGGGCTCAGGCGTCGAGCCGGCCGGGCTCGGCGGCTGGGAGCACTTCGGCTAGCCAGCTGTCGAAGTACTTCTTCGGCCGGACCCCGACCACCGTGCCGAGGAGCTCACCGCCCGCGAAGAGGATCACGGTCGGGATCGAGAGGACGACGAAGCGTGACGCGAGGCCGTGCTCCTCATCGATGTTGACCCGCGCGACGTCGACAGGAAGCTCCTCGAGGATCGGTTCGAGCGCCTTGCACGGCCGGCACCACGGCGCCCAGAAATCGACGAGCAGCGGCCCGCCGGCGATTGCCGCGTCGAAGCTCGTTTCGTCGAGCTCGGTCACAACCGCCCCATTAGCGCGGAAAGCCGCAGGAGCGGGACTTTCCAGATCCCCTCGAGGGCGACCGCGAAGTTCATCTTCGACGTCCCGGCAGTTCGGTCCGCGAAGTGGATGGGCACCTCCACCACTCGAAAGCCCTTGCGCCGGGCGCGGAAGGTCGTCTCGACCTGGAAGACGTACCCGGCCGCGTCGATCGAGTCGAGGTCGATCGCCTCGAGCACTTCCCGGCGGAAGCACTTGAAGCCGCCGGTCGCATCGCGCACCGGCATGAGGATGAGCCGGATGAAGAACGAGGCGCCGAGCGACATGAGCCGCCGGTGCAAGCCCCAGTTCGACGTGCCGCCTCCTGCGACGTAGCGGGAGCCGATCGCGACATCCGCGCCGGCGTCGACGGCCGCGATCAAGCGCGGGACCTCGGCGGGATCGTGCGAGAAGTCGCAGTCCATCTGCATGACGTAGGCCGCGTCGGTCGCCAGCACCTCCCGGAACCCGGCGATGTAGGCGCGACCGAGACCCTCTTTCGCGGTCCGGTGGAGGACGGACACCCAATCCCGCGTCGCCGCGAGCTCGTCGGCGATCGCGCCCGTGCCGTCGGGCGAGTTGTCGTCGATCACGAGGACGCCGACGCCGAGCGGCGCGAGCGCATCGATCATCCGCTCGAGGTTCTCGCGCTCGTTGTACGTCGGGAGACAGACGACGGCCTTCGGCACGCTCCTATCATCGCTTAGGTGCACCGTCCAGCGATCGGCAGGGCGTCTCTTGCGGCTGCAAAGCGGCGCGACTCCTCGCTTCGCTCGTCGGCCGGCTTGGCCGGCTGCAGCGTCCTCGGTCGCGCTCCCTGCGTCCTTGCCTCGCTTGCTTTTCGCGCGCTAGAGACGCGTGCCGACCACTGGACGGCGCCCTAATGGCTCCGCTCCCTGGAAACGCACAGGTCGCGGATCAGTTCGACCTCCTCGCCGACCTGCTCGAGCTCGAGGGGGCGGAGTCGTTCCGGGTCATCGCGTACCGCCGCGCCGCGAGCCGCATGCGGGAGACGTCTGCGTCGATCGCGCAGCTCGCGCTCGACGGCAACGCGAAGAAGCTGCAGGGGATCGGCAAGACGATCGAGGAGAAGATCGTCGAGCTCGTCGAGACCGGCGACATCGCGGCGCTCGCGAAGAAGCGCGCCGGTGTGCCGCCCGAGGTCGTCCTCTTCATGCGGTTGCCGGGCCTCGGCCCGAAGACGGCGGCGCGGATCTGGAAAGAGCTCGGCGTCGAGACGCTCGCCGACCTCAAGGCCGCGGCCGAGCAGGAACGGCTGCGCACGCTCGGCGGGCTCGGCGCGAAGAGCGAGGAGAAGATCCTCGCGTCACTCGCGTTCGCGGCGCAGACGGCCGAGGCCGGCGACCGGCGGCTCCTCGGCGACGGGCTCGGCCCGGTTCAGGCCGTGGTCGCGGAGCTCGCGGAGCTGCCCGCGGCGATCTCGGTCTCCGACGCCGGCTCGGTGCGGCGCCGTAAGGAGACGTTCAAGGATCTCGACGTCATCGCGTGCGCGACCGATCCCGCCGAGTTGACGGCGCATTTCGTGGAGATGCCGTGGGTCGTCTCGGTCGCCGCGCACGGCGACACGAAGGCCACGGTCGTCTCCCGCGACGGGCTGCGGTTCGACCTCCGCGTCGTTCCGCCGGAGTCGTTCGGCAACCTCCTCCAGCACTTCACCGGCTCGAAGGATCACAACGTCGCGATGCGCGAGGACGCCGTGCGGCGCGGCCTGTCCATCTCCGAGTACGGCGTCACCAACACGAAGACCGGCAAGGTCTTCCAGTCCGCCGACGAGGACGCTGTGTACAAGCACCTCGGCTACGAGCCGATCCCGCCGGAGCTCCGCGAGAACGCCGGGGAGCTCGAGGCGGCACGCGCCGGTGAGCTGCCGAAGCTCGTCGAGGTCGTAGACGTCCGCGGCGACCTCCACACGCATTCGCACTGGTCGGCCGACGGTAAGAACACGCTCACGGAGATGCTCGAAGCCGCGGTGGCGCGCGGGTACGAGTACTACGCGGTCACCGACCACTCGCATTACCTCCGCGAGGGCCGCCTAGATGCGCAGCTCGAGGAGATCGAGTCGCTGCGCGAGCGCTTCCCGCAGCTGACGATCCTCTCCGGCGTCGAGGTCAACATCCGCTCGAACGGCGAGCTCGACATGGCCGACGAGGACCTCGCGAAGCTCGACTGGGTCATGGCGTCCGTCCACAACGCGCCCGACAACCGCCCGACCGAGCGCGTGCTCGAGGCGATGGCGCACCCGTACGTCGACTGCATCGGCCACCTCACCGGCCGGCGGATCAACAAGCGCCCGCCGCGTGACGTCGACGTCGAGCGCGTCATCGAGGGGGCGCTGGCGACCGGGACGCTGCTCGAGATGAACGGCCAGCCGGACCGCCTCGACCTGCGCGACGTCCACGCGCGTGCCGCGAAGGAGGCGGGGTTGAAGCTCGTCCTCAACTCCGACGCGCATCAGATCCGCGCGCAGGGCTACGTCGAGCTTGCCGTCGCGCAGGCGCGCCGCGGCTGGCTGACGAAGGCCGACGTCGCGAACACGCGCACGTGGAAGCAGCTCGACAAGCTCCGGAAGAAGCGCTGACGTGCCGCGTGAACTGCGCCCATTCCTCGCGGTCGCCGCGCTCGGCCGCGTCCTCGCCCGCCCGCGCGTGCGCACGTGGCTCGAGCGCCTCACTGGGTGCGTCCTCGTGGGCCTCGGCGTCCGTGTTGTACTGCGTTAACAACCAGAGGAGGAGCCCCGTGATCGTCACGACGATGAACGACATCCCCGGCTACGAGGTCACCGACGTGTACGGCGAGGTGATGGGACTGACCGTCCGCTCGCGCAACATCGGCTCCCAGCTCGGCGCGAGCCTCAAGTCGATTATCGGCGGCGAGCTGAAGGGCATGACGAAGGCCCTGATCGACAGCCGTCAGCAGGTGATGGACCGGATGATCCAGGAAGCCGAGGCGAAGGGCGCGAACGCGATCATCGCGATGCGCTTCGACACCTCCGAGATGGGCCCCCAGTGGACTGAGATCTGCGCGTACGGCACGGCGGTGCGCGTGAACAAGGCGTGACGCGGGCAGTCGTCTTCGATCTCTTCGAGACGCTCGTCGACTACGACGAGCAGAAGTCGCTCGACTTCTCCGCGGCGGCCGCCGGTTTGCTCGGCCGCGACCCCGCGGAATTCCACGCGGTCTGGCGCGAGGGCCGGCCGGCGCGCGACTCTGGCCCGCTCCTCGACTACTTGCGGTCGATCGGGATCGAGGGCGATGAGGCCGCGCGGCTGGTCGAGCTTCGCCGAGCGAACTCGCTGCGTTTGCTCGAGGAGCCGCGACCGGGGGTCGTCGAGACGATCGCCGAGCTGCGCTCGCGGGGGATCGCTTGCGGGCTGATCACCGTCTGCAGCGAGGACGTCGTCGATGTCTGGGAGCGAACGCCGTTCGCCGGCTTGTTCGACACGGTCGTCTACTCCTGTTCGTGCGGGTATCGGAAGCCGGATCCGCGGATCTACGAGCTCTCGCTGCGAGAGCTCGACGTGCCCGCGCCGGAGGCGATCTTCGTCGGCGATGGGACGAACGACGAGCTGGCCGGCGCCGAGGCGGTAGGGATGAGAGCCGTGCAGATCGGCGCGGGGCACCCGTGGTCGGGCGAGCGCATCGCCACCATTCCCGAGCTACTCGCTCTCCTCTAGCGCTTCTGCAGCGGCTCGGGGAGCTCGTCCCGGACCGCCGCCCTGTCCCTAGGCGCCATCGTCCGGTGCCAGGCACCGGACATGTCCGGTCGGGACTGGGAACCGCTTGGCCATGCGGTTCGACGTCCCGGCGGTCCTCGTCCGGTGCCTGGCACCAGACGTATCCGAGGGTGACATGGCCTTAGAGGCGTTGGAGGAGCTCGAGGAACTCGTCCGTCGAGGCGAGGAGGAGGTCGGCGGCGTCGATGAGAGCAGCCGGCGACTCGGCCGAGCCGACCGCGACGCGCACCCCAACGTCGAGCCCGTCGAGCGCGGCGAACGCATCGAGGTCGGTTGTGTCGTCGCCCGCCGCCAACCCGCGCCGCAGGCTGTGCTCGTCGATCATCTTCCGCACCGCAGTCCCTTTGTTCGAGCCGACCGGCGGGAGGATCTCGAGCACCTTCCGCCCGTAGCGCGCGACGAGGCCGCCCTCGCGTGCCGTCTCGGCGATCCGGTCGAGCTCGCGGATCGCGGCCGCCTCGTCGTCCCGGTCACGGAAGTGGAACGCCATGGCGAGCCCTTTCATCTCGATGGCGCTTGGCGGCCAAGGCGCGTTCGCCGCAAAATCCACGAGTGTCTGCCGCCACCGCTCGGCCATCGGCTCCGCCTCAAGCCCGTGCGAGCCGACGCAGACGACGCCCCCGACGCCGACGCGCGCGCGGACGTCTTCCCCCGCACGCCCGCTCACCACCGCGACCAGGGCGTACTTCTCCACCAGACGCTCGAGCTGGGCGCGTGTCTCCGCGGGCGCGGCGGCGTCCTCCGGCCGCGCGACGATCGGCGCGAGCACCCCGTCGAAGTCGAGGAACAAGCCCGTCTCGCCCGGCTCCGCGCACAGTTGCTGGAGGAACTCGTCCACGCCGCAAGGATAGGAACCTCTGACAGAACGAGCACGGGCCGCTGGAACGCGCTGTGCACGCACGCTGCAGCGTCCTCGGTCGCCTCGATAGGTTTCCTATCGAGGCTCCCTGCGTCCTTGCATCGCACGCACCCAGCACGCCCCATCGGCGCGTGGTCGTCCAGTCAGAGGTTCTGACGCGACCGGGCAGGGCATAATCCGCCTGTGGCAGAGCTGGACGACGTCTGGATCCCCCTCGTCGACGAGCCCATCGGGCAGATCGTCGATCACATCCTGCGCGACGACTCCGCCCTCGCGGCGCTCGTCGAGACGCCGCACCGCATCCTCGCCTTCAAGACATTCGTCTACATCCGCACCGGGATCTTGCTCGGGCAGCTCCTGTTCGACGACGACATCCCCGGCTGGGACGGGTCGGAGAGCTGGGTCGACGCCCTGCTGCGCGACCCGAAGCACCGTGCCGCGATCGAGCAGGAGGTGCGAGCCGTCGCGGAGGAGATCGCAGCCGACCCGCAGTACGCGGACGACGAGCCGATCGCGCCCGACGAGAGCACCCGCGACCGGTTCCGCGCGTTCGCGCGCGAGCACCTCGGTCGCGGGTAACCCTCCCCGGCGTTTCTAGCTCAGGTGCGTCCCGTTGCCGTCGTGGTAGACGAAGCTCTTGCCCTTACCGGTCAGCTTCTTCTTGAGCCAGCCGCGGAGCTTCGGGCCGGTCAGTGGATTGACGAGCAGGCCAACGGCGATCCCGGCGACGAGCAGGAGGGTGCCACGGGCGCTGCGCTGTGACTCCTGCCGCGTCTCCTCGTGCGCGGTCTGGACGCGGCCGGCGGCGCTGCGGAGCTGCGTGATGACGTTCCGCAACTGGGTCTGTACGTCCTCGTCGCTGACGAGCTTCGTCGCGACGTGGCTGACGTCGTTCTTGGCAAGCAGCTGCTGGTAGAGCGCGCGGGCGGAGACGTATGCGTCCTTCACGTTGCGGCGCAGCTCCTCGTCCCTGATGGCGCGCTCGACGTACGGCCGGACATGGCGGACGTGCGAGGTCGCGTCGGCGACCTTTTCCTTCGTCGTATTCATCTCGCTGAGTCCTTTCGTGGGCGGGGTGGAATCAGTGTCGTCGGGTGGTCGGCTGGACTACGCTCGCCCCAATGGCGCGCCCACAGCTGATAGCGGGAGGGCTGGTCGCGGGGCTTGGTGTGTTTCTACACCTCTGGTACCGCGGTGTGCTCGCAGTTCCGGAAGTAAAACGGCGGAAGGCGGTTAGGAGAGGAGCGCGGCTCTACTGAGAAGCGACTGGGCGAGCCGGCGCGAGGCCTCGTCGACGAGCTCTCCTTCGAAGCGGACGGCGCCCTGCGGGGCGGCGAGGATGCGCTTCGCGCGCTCGATCTCCATCGGCGACGGCGTGAAGACGAGGTGGACTGGGCCGATCTGGCTCGGATGGATGACCCACTTGCCGTCGTAGCCGTGCTCGAACGCGCGGCGCGCGGACACGACGAGGCCGAGGTTGTCGCCGAGCCGCGCGTGCGGGCCGTCGACCGCCTGGAGACCGTGGGCGCGCGCCGCCGCGACGACGCGCGAGAAGGCGTAGTCGTTCGCGCCGTCCCCGATCGTGAGGACGGGAATCCCGAGCGACGCCGCGAGATCGGCCGGGCCGAAGACGAGCGCCTCGAGACCGTGGCCGGCGCCGGCGATCTCGTCCGCGTTCGCGAGGCCGCGCGCCGTTTCGATCTGCGCCTCGATGCCGGTGCCTGCGGGCAGAAGCTCAGCCGCTGCGGCCACGTCCTCCGGGGACTCGACCTTCGGGAGTACAACGACGTCGGGCTTCGCCTCGGCAGCGGCACGGAGGTCGTCCTCCCACCACTCGCTGCCGCGCGCGTTGACACGGATCGCAGTCGTCCGCGCGAGCGGCGCGGTCTGCACCGCCGCGACGGCGAGTTCGCGCGCGGCGACCTTGTCCTCGGGCGCGATCGCGTCCTCGAGATCGACGATCGCCTCGTCGGCCCCGAGCGACGGTGCCTTCGCGAGCATTCGCTCGCTCGAGGCGGGGACGCTGAGACAGGAACGGCGCGCGCGTGCGGTCATCCCGGAGACGCTAACGACATGTCCCACCGAGACACGTCCGGTACCTGCTACCGGACATCGCTCGTCCGGACACGTCTGGCGGGGAGGGGTGCAGGTGCGCTACTCGCCTGACGACTGGCTTTCCGACGGCGGGGCATGTCCCGTCCGGCCGTGTCCGGTACCTGCTACCGGACGTGGCTGTTCAGGCCCCGTGGCGCGCGCGATCACGCGGGGCGGTGCCGGACGAACGCGGTGTAGACCGTCCCTTCGAACGTCACCTCTCCCTGCGGCTCGAAGCGGAGGGTCTCGAGGACGTGGAGCGCTACCTCGTTGTCGGGCTTCGTCATCGCCGTCACCTCGTCGAAGCCTGTCGCAAAGGCCGCCTGGACCACCGCCTCCGACGCCTCCGTGCCGATGCCGCGCAGCTGCGCCTTCTTGCCGATGACGCAGCCGAGGTCGAGCACCCGCCGGCCGTCGAGATCCTCCCACTGGACGCCGGCGAGCCCGACCGCCAGCCCCGTCGAGCGCTCGACGACGGCCCACAGGCTCATCCCGCCGTCGCGCTCGTAGCGGGCGATCTTCTCGGCGATCCAGTCCGGCGATTCGCCCATCTCCTCGGCGTCGGAGAGGACGAGCTCGCGGATGACGAGATGCTCGCTCTCGATCGGCAGCTCGATCCTCATGCCGTCTTCTCCCAGACCGAGACGTGTTTCGGGCTCTCGGCGGTGAACGGCGAGCGATCCCAGTCGGCCCAGCGCTCGCGCAGCTCCATCCCGGCGAGCCGCGCCATGAGGTCGAGCTCGGGAGGTGAAACTGCTCGGAACTCTCCCGCGGCGCGCTTCCACTCTCCGTTACGCAGCGAGAAGTGATGGGAGACGAGCCGCTGCGTTAGCGCGTCGTACTCGTCGACGCCTACGTGCTCATCGCCGAGATCGAACACCGTCCACGGCCGGTCCGGCGGGACGCCTACCTCGATCACGAAGCACCCGCCCGGCACGAGGTGGGCTGCGGCGTTCGCGAAGGCCGCCGTCTGGCCTTCCTGTGTCGTGACGTTGTTGATCGAGTTGAAGACGAGATACGCGAGCGAGAATGTCCCCCCGGCCCGCGTCGTCGTCATGTCCCCGACGACCGCGTCGATCGCGTCCGTCTTGCGGTTGAGCTGCTCGATCATCGGCGGTGCGAAGTCGATCCCCGCAACGCGGATGCCCCGAGTGGCGAGCGGCACCGCGATCCTGCCGGTGCCGACCGCCAACTCCAGAGCTCCACCGTGTGCGAACGGCTCGAGGAACTCAACCGTCGCTTCGATCGTCTCAGGCTCGAACTCGTCGCCTTTCGACTCGTCGTAGAGGACGCCCGCGTTCTCCTTGAACCAGCCGCTCATCAGCCGGCCCTCTTGAGCTTCCCGTGCTTCTTCGCGTACCGCTCACCGGCGTGGAAGATCGCCAAGCCGATCGGTGTGGCCAGCACCGCGATGATCAGCAACGGCCACACGTCGGCCCACGCCACTCCCTGGCCGGAGAGGATCGAGGCCCGGTCGCCGCGCAGCACGTACGTCGCCGGCGAGATCGTCGAGATCCACTGCATCCAGTCGGGCATCACCGAGACCGGGTAGTAGACGCCCGACACGACGAGCATCACGCCCTGCGCGACGAATCCGAGCTGCGCGCCCTTCTCCGGCGAGACGAGCGGGAGGACCGAGGTCATGATCCCGACGCCGATGAAGGAGAGCGAGCCGATCGCGAGCAGCGCGAACGCCGCGAGATAGTTCGCCCTCGGTGCGTGCACCCCGATGATCGCGGACACCGCGAAGAAGAGGATCGTCGCCCGGATCAGGCCGTAGAGCACCGCATAGGCGCCCTGGCCGCCGAGATGGACGAACCGCGACAGCGGAGCCATGAACGTGTACTCGATCGTCCCCTCCCAGCGCTCCCACGCGACCGTCTCCGTCATGAACTCGAAGATGATCCCGAGGAACGCCCAGATCACCGCGCCGACGAGCAGCGCGGTCTCCGCCCGGTTCACCGCCGCCGGGCCGAGGTCCAGCCCGCGCGCGATGAACACGATCGTGAGCGTGTTCGCGATCGTCCAGACCATGAACGCGAGATCCCAGAGGAAGTAGCGCTTGGTCAGGTAGACGTTGCGCTCGACGATCCCGAACAGGCCGACGAATTGGTTCCTCATCTCGACTGCGACTCTGTTTATTGTCGGCTCCGTCGAGCCTACGCCGATACTCATCCGCCGAACACCTCCCTGTACTCGTCGTCCTCGTCGTCTTCGGTTGCCTCGTTCTCGAACTCACGGCCGGTCGCGGCGAAGAACGCCTCCTCGAGCGTCTCGACGCCAAAGCGCCGCTTGACGTCCGCCACCGGCTCGAGGAAGAGCAGCCGTCCGCGGTCG
>JAWVDC010000147.1:0-11032 GCA_033857715.1 Gaiellaceae bacterium
GACGCCGCTCGCCGAAGGCGACACGGGAGCCGCCGCCGGGCTCGGCGCGGCGCTCCGCAAGCTCGGCGCGGCCGAAGTCGAGTTGCGCCAGGAGCTCTCCTCCGTCATGGAGTCCGCGAACGCGGTCGAGATCGAAGCCGCGCGCCTCGGAGCCGAGGCCGACGAGGCGCGCCGTCGCCTCGAATCCGCGGGAGTCGATGAAGCAGCCGAGGGCGACGACCGCGACGCGCTGGCCGCGACGGTCGAGCGCCTCGAGCGCCGCCGCGAGCAGCTCGGTGCCGTCAATCCGCTCGCGAAGGAGGAGTACGAGGCCGAGAAGGAGCGCCTCGAGGAGCTCGCCGCGCAGCGCATCGACCTCGAGGAGAGCCTCGCCGAGCTCGAGAAGCTCAGCAAGGAGCTCGCCGACACGGTCGAGAAGCGCTTCGCCGAGACGTTCGACGCGGTGCAGAAGAACTTCCACGAGGTCGCGGGGACGCTGTTCCCCGGCGGCGAGGGCCGCCTGCGGCTCACGGATCCCGAGAACGAAGAGGAAGAGCAGGGCGTCGAAGTCGAGCTGAGGCCCGCCGGAAAGCGCGTGCAGCGCCTGTCGCTCCTGTCGGGCGGCGAGAAGGCGCTCGGCGCGATCTCGTTCCTCTTCGCGCTCTTCCTCGCGCGGCCGTGCCCGTTCTACCTCCTCGACGAGGTCGAGGCCGCGCTCGACGACGCCAACATCGGCCGCTTCGTCGAGCTCCTCCGCCGCTACTCCGACCGCGCGCAGTTCGTCGTCATCACGCATCAGAAGCGGACGATGGAAGCCGCCGACGTCCTCTACGGCGTGACGATGGGCGGCGACGGCGTCTCGCAAGTCGTCTCCCGCCGCCTGCCGCGCGAGGACGCCGAAGCCGTCAGCGCGGCGTGAGCGACCACTGGTTCGTCCTCAACGCTCGCGATGCGACGTGGGAGGACTCGCCCTTCGGCTTCTTCTGCAACTGGGAGGGAGAGGACCGATTCCCACAGCTCGGGATCAACGTCAGTGTCCTCGGCAAGGGGCAGGCTCTCGGTCGTTATCACCTCGAGCCCGGCCACCAGGAGGACTTTCTCGTCCTCCGCGGCAGGTGTGTCGCCATTGTCGATGAGCAGGAGCGCGAGATGGGCGCGTGGGATCTTCTCCACTGCCCGCCCGGCGTCGCGCACATGATCGTCGGCGCCGGCGAGGAACCCGCGGTCGTCATCTCGGTCGGCACGCGGGGCGACGGCAGCGGCGTCGAGCGCGGCGTCACGTATCCGGTCTCCGAGGTCGCCCGCCGCTACGGCGTCTCCGTCTCGCACGAGACGAACGAGCCCGCCGAGGCGTACGCCGACGTCGAGCCTCCGAAGCCGATCGCCTACGGCGGCTGGCTCGACGCGTGATCCTCTACAACAGCCCGATCTCGGGCAACTGTTACAAGGTGCGGCTCCTCGCCGCCCATCTCGGGATACCGCTCGAGCTGCGCGAGATCGACGTGATCGACCGCAGCGATCCGCGCAATGAGCTCGCGGGGCTCAACCCGACACGGAACACGCCGACGCTCGTCCTCGACGACGGCCGCCCGCTCGCCGAGTCGAACGCGATCATCTGGTACCTCGGCGAGGGCTCGCGCTTTGTCCCCGAGGACCGCTACGACCGCGCAAAAGCCCTGCAATGGATGTTTTTCGAGCAGTACGACCACGAGCCGGCGATTGCGGTCGCGCGCTTCCTCAAGACGTACTCGAACACGCCCGAGATCTGGGAGACGCAGCGCGAGCACCTCACGAAACGCGGCGTCAAGGCGCTTGCCGCGCTCGAGCTCGGCCTCGACGGACGGGACTGGCTCGCGGCCGACACGATGACGGTCGCGGACATCGCGCTGTACGCGTACACGCACGTCGCCGACGAGGGAGGCTTCTCGCTCGAGGCGTATCCGGCGATCCGCGCGTGGCTTCAACGGGTCGCCGCACAGCCCGGTCATGTACTGATTTCTGCGTGAGCCCTACCGATGACAGGCTGGAGACGCTCGCCGAGCTCGCGGTGCGCGTCGGCGCGAACGTCCAAGAGGGACAAGACGTCTTCGTCGCTGCGCCGGTCGAACACGCGCCGCTCGCGCGGGCGATCGCCCGCCACGCGTACCGCGCCGGCGCCGCCTATGTGAACGTCCTCTATCGCGACGACCACGTCCGCCGCGCCATGATCGAGCTCGGCCCTGACGAGGCGCTCACCCACACGCCGGAATGGGCCAGAGTCGCGACCGAGTCGGAGGCCGGCGCTGCGTGGCTCGGGACGGCGGGGGACGCCGAGCCTGACCTCCTCGCAGACCTCGACGGGGAGCGCGTGGGCCGGGCGCGGATGCTTGCCGTCGCCGAGATTCGCCGCCGTCTGAGCAGCGAGCACTCCACCAACTGGACGATCGTCCCGTTCCCGAGCGAGGGCTGGGCGCGGCAGGTCTACGGCGATCCCGACCTCGAGCGTCTCTGGCGCGACGTCGCCAGGGCGATGCGGATGGACGAGCCCGATCCGGTCGCCGCGTGGCGTGAGCATCTCGACCGGCTCGAGACGCGCGCGACGCGCCTAAACGATCTCCGCCCCGACGCGATCCGCTACCGCGGCCCAGGCACCGACCTCACGGTCGGGCTGCTCTCGAGCGCGCGCTGGCTCACCGCCGCTTTCCAGACGGCGGCTGGAATCGAGCACGTCGTGAACATGCCGACCGAGGAGATCTTCACTTCGCCCGACCCGACACGCGCGGAAGGGACGATCCGCTCGAGCATGCCGCTCGTCCACGCCGGCCAGATCATCGAAGGCCTCCAGCTGACCTTTGTTGACGGCCGGATCATCGACGTCCAGGCCGAGCGCGGAGGGGACGTGATCCGTGGTGAGCTCGACACCGACGAGGGCGCCCGGCGGCTCGGCGAGCTCGCGCTAGACACCGGCGAGTCGCGCGAGGGACAGCCCGGGACGCTCTTCTACGAGACGCTCTTCGACGAGAACGCGACGTGCCACATCGCGTATGGAACGGGTTTTCCCGAGGCGTTCGCCGACGGTTCGGAGGAGATGAACACGAGCAACGTCCACACCGACTTCATGGTCGGCGGCCCCGAGTTGGAGGTCGATGCTCTTCTCGCGGACGGGACTGCAGTTCCGCTCATCCGCAACGAGATCTGGCAGCTCGCATGAATCGTGTATTGATTAGCGCGTGAGCGCCGCGGACGACAGGCTGGAGCGCTACGCGGAGCTCGCCGTCCGCGTGGGCGCAAACGTGCAGGAGGGCCAGGAGGTCTTCCTCTACACGATCCCGGATCACGCCGACGTGGCCCGCGCGCTGACCCGGCAGTGCTACCGCGCCGGCGCGTCTTACGTCAACGTCGTCTACGACGACGCGCACATCCGGCACGCCATGATCGAGTTCGGGCCGGACTCTGCGCTGACGTACGCGCCGCAGTGGAGGCAGCAGCTCGCCCGCGAGATGGAAGGCAACGCGCTCCTCGCCACGAGCGGGAACCCGGAGCCTGAGCTGCTCGCCGACCTCGACGGCGACCGCGTCGGCCGGGCGATGATGATCGAGGTCGCGAAGATCCGTCGCCAGCAGCACCACGACAACACCGTCAACTGGTGCGGGATCGGCGCGCCGAACGCGGGGTGGGCGCAACAGGTGCTCGGCGAGCCTGACGTCGAGCGGCTCTGGGAGCTCGTCGCAACGTGCTTCCGCCTCGACGAGGACGATCCCGTCGCGGCCTGGCGGGAGCATCTCGATCGCCTCCATGCCCGCGGTTCCGCGCTCGATGCGCTAAAGCCTGACGCGCTTCGGTACCGCGGTCCCGGCACCGATCTCACCGTGGGACTGCTTCCGAGCGCGCATTGGGTGAGCGCCGGCTTCGAGACGTCGAGCGGCGTCTACTTCGTGGCGAACATGCCGACCGAGGAGATCTTCACGTCGCCCGATGCCCGGCGCGCGGAGGGGACCATCCGCTCGACGATGCCGCTCTCCTTCTCCGGCCAGCTCATCCACGGACTCGAGCTCACGTTCAAGGACGGGCGGATCGTCAACGTCGAGGCTGAGGCGGGGGCGGAGCTGATCCGGTCACAGATCGCGAGCGTGGAGAACGCCGACCGGCTCGGCGAGCTCGCGCTCGTCACCGGCGAATCGCGTGTTGGTCAGACCGGAAAGCTCTTCTACAACACGCTCTTCGACGAGAACGCCACGTGCCACATCGCGTTCGGAGCCGGGCTCGAGTACTGCTTCGACGGCGATCCGGACGAGAACATGAACCAGTGCGACACGCACGTCGACTTCATGGTCGGCGGCCCGGAGCTCGAGGTCGACGCGCTCCTCGCGGACGGGACAGTCGTCCCGCTCATCCGCAACGAGGTCTGGCAGCTCGCAGCGTGAGCGCGTACGTGCTCGTCCACGGCGCCTGGCACGGAGCGTGGTGCTGGGACAAGGTCGTCCCGCTCCTCGAAGCGGAGGGTCACTCCGTGACGGCGGTCGATCTGCCGGGACACGGGAGTGACACGACCCCGCTCGGCGGGCTCACGCAGGCTGAGTACGGACGCCGTGTCGCCGACGCCGTCGAGGCGGCGGGCGACCAGGTCATCCTCGCGGGGCACAGCATGGGCGGGATGGCGATCACCCAGGCCGCCGAGTACGTCCCGGACAAGATCGCGGCGCTCGTCTACGTATGCGCGTTCCTGCCGACGAACGCACAGTCGCTCGGAGATCTCGCGGACGGCGACCCGGTGGGCCAGGTGCTGCCGAATCTCGTCGTCGACGAGGCCGCCGGTGTCTGCGAGGTCGCTTCGGTCGCGCATGTGGCGTGCTTCTACGAGGAGTGCGATCCGGCGGAGGCGGCCGCGGCGTCAGCTCGCCTCACGCCAGAGAGCCTCGCCGCGTTCGGCGTGCCCGTGTCGATCTCCGAGGAGCGCGCGGGCTCCGTGCGGCGGATCTACGTCGAATGCGTCCGCGACCACGCAATCGGGATCGCAAAACAGCGCGAGATGTGGGCCGCGCGCCCGTGCGAGCGCGTCGAGACGATCGACACGGACCACTCGCCCTTCCTCTCGCGCCCCGAGGAACTCGCGGCGCATCTGCTCTCCGTCTGACCCTCGCCGTGGGCCCAGCCGGCGGGGTCTACGATCGTCGGATGGTCGATGTCGGGGAGTTCCGGTCTGCCTGCCACGCGGCCGCTCGCGCCACCGGGGGGCGAGTGGTCGAGTTCCGGATAGCTGACGATGTGACGCCCAATTTCCACCAGGGGATCGTCGCTTACCGTGACCGTGAGGTGGCCGTCGTGTGCACGCGCGACTCCGCGATCCTCGCTGTCGCCGAGCCCCGGAACATCGGCTTCCCGGATGGTGTGCAGGATTCTGGCCCCCTTAGGTGGGTCGATGCGCCCGAGCTCGCGGCCGCTTTGGCGGAACGACCCGGCTTCCAGGTGCTCGACTCTTCGGAGTTGGACGGCCCGCTCGACACCGCCGCATGGCCCGGTGTCCTGCCGAGCGACATCGCCTACTGGCGTCCCGGCACTCTCGGCGAAGCGCTCTTCAACTAATGGGACTGAACGTCTATCTAGGCTGGGACGATGTCGCGGAGCTGGGGGGAATTGCTGGGCGAGGACGGCGCTGTGCCGGAATCCGACGAGCAGGGCGGACGGTTCTTCTCCCGTCTCCGCGACTCGCTCTCGAAGTCGCGGAAGGCGCTCACCGGCGAGATTGCTTCTGCGGTGGTCGCCGCTGGAGACGACCTCGACTGGGAGCGGCTCGAAGAAGCGCTCATCGCCGGAGACGTCGGGGTCACGGCGACGGCCGAGCTCGTGCAGCGGCTCGAGGCACGCGGCGGGGTTGAGCATCTCGCCGACGAGGTCGCCGCGCTCTTCGGTGAGCCGCCGACGCTCGACATCGCGCACACGCCAGCCGTGATCCTCGTCGTCGGCGTCAACGGGACGGGCAAGACGACGACGATCGGCAAGCTTGCCGCGAAGCTCTCCGAGCGCGGCCGCTCCGTCCTCGTTGCGGCAGCCGACACGTATCGCGCCGCGGCGGAGGAGCAGCTCGAGATCTGGGCGCAGCGCGCAGGTGCGGACTTCGTCGGCTCCGAGCGCGGCGGCGACCCGGCGGCAGTCGCGTACGACGCGCTCGACGCGGCGACCGCGCGCGGTCGTGACGTCGTGATCGTCGATACAGCCGGACGCCTCCACACGCAAACGGATCTCATGGAGGAGCTGGCCAAGGTCCGCCGCGTGATCGCGGGTCGCCTCGAAGGCGCGCCGCACGAGACGCTCCTCGTCGTCGACGCAACAACGGGCCAGAACGGCCTCCAGCAGGCGAAGCTCTTCGGCGAGGCCGTCGGCGTCACGGGCGTCGTTCTCACGAAGCTCGACGGCTCGGCGAAGGGCGGCGTCGCGATCCCGATCGTCTACGAGCTCGGCCTGCCGGTGAAGCTCGTCGGCGTGGGGGAGGGCATCGACGACCTGCGCCCGTTCGACCCGCAGGACTACGCCCGCGCGCTCGTATCCGGATGACGATCACGCTTCGCCCACTCGCAGATCAGGATCTCGACAGGCTTTTCGTCTGGGAGAGTGACCCGCGCGCCGTCGAGCTCGCCGCGTTCACACGTGCCGACCCCTCCGATCGCGCGGCGTTCGACGCGCACTACGAACGGATCCGCCCGAACCCCGAGAACACGCTTCTCTCGATCGAGGAGGACGGCGAGTTCGTCGGGACCATCGGCAGCTACTCGATGGACGGCGACCGCGAAGTCACGTACTGGGTCGCACCCGCGCGCTGGGGCGAAGGCATCGCCTCCCGCGCGCTCGCCGCGTTCCTCGAGCGCGAGCCGACGCGACCGCTCTACGGACGCGTCGCCGAGCACAACGTCGGCTCCGCGCACGTGCTTCTCCGCAACGGATTCGTCGAGATTGGCACGGACACGGGTTTTGCGCCCGGGATCGGCAGGGAGGTTGTGGAGCGCCTCTTCCGGCTCGACTCCCCCGATACCCTGGCCTGATGTTCGACGCCCTCAGCGACAAGCTTCAAAGCGCCCTCGGCGACCTCCGCGGCCGGGGGGTCATCGACGAGGAGGCGCTCTCGCGCGCGATGCGCGAGGTGCGGCTCGCGCTGCTCGAGGCCGACGTCAACCTCGAGGTCATCCGGGACTTCGTCGCGCAGGTGCGCGAGCGCGCGCTCGGCGAGCAGGTTCGCAAGAGCCTGACCCCGGGCCAGGAGGTCGTGAAGATCGTTCACGACGAGCTGACCGAGCTGCTCGGATCGGAAGACTCCGGCCTCGCATTCGCCGCGAAAGCGCCGACGACGATCCTGCTCGCCGGCCTCCAGGGCTCAGGCAAGACGACGACGGCCGCCAAGCTCGCGCGGCTCTTGCGCGAGGAGGGGAAGAAGCCCGCGCTCGTCGCCGCCGACCTCCAGCGTCCGGCCGCGATCGAGCAGCTCCGCCAGCTCGGGGCCGAGCTTGACGTCCCCGTCTACGCCGAGGAGCGCGCCAACCCGGTCAAAGCCGTCCGCGACGGCATCGCCGCAGCCACCGCCGACGGTCGCGACCTCGTCATCCTCGACACCGCCGGTCGCCTCCAGATCGACGAGGCGCTCATGGACGAGCTCGCCGCCGTCCGCGACGAGGCGAAGCCGACGAACACGCTCCTCGTCCTCGACGCGATGACCGGCCAGGAAGCCGTGAACGTCGCGCAAGCGTTCCAGGAGCGGATCGCCTTCGACGGCGTAATCCTCACGAAGCTCGACGGTGACGCGCGCGGCGGCGCAGCGCTCTCCGTCCGCAGCGTCACCGGCAAGCCGATCAAGCTCGCGTCGACCGGTGAGAAGCTCGCCGACCTCGACTGGTTCCACCCCGACCGCATGGCCTCGCGGATCCTCGGCATGGGCGACGTCCTCACGCTCGTCGAACGCGCCGAGAAGGCGATCGAGCAGGACGAGGCGGCCGAGATGGAGCGCCGCTTGATGCAGGGCGAGTTCACCTTCGACGACTTCCTCTCGAGCTACAAGATGCTGCGCCGGATGGGGCCGCTGCAGGGCGTGCTCAAGATGATCCCCGGCATGGGCAAGCAGCTCGAGGGGCTCGACCAGGTCGACGAGCGCCAGCTGAAGCGCGTCGAGGGGATCATCCTCTCGATGACGCCGCACGAGCGGCGCGTCCCGCACGCTATCGACGGCTCGCGCCGTCAGCGCATCGCCGCCGGCTCGGGCACGACCGTCGAGCAGGTCAACCAGCTGCTCGAGTCGCGCAAGCAGATGGCGAAGATGATGAAGATGCTCGGCTCCGGGAAAATGCCGTCGCTGCCCGGGATGGGGCCGGGAGCGCCTACCATGGGCGGCGGTCCGCGCCCGAGCGCGACCCGCAAGGCCAGTTCAAAGCGGAAGAAGAAGAAAGCGAAGAGGTAGGTAACCCATGGCAGTGAAGCTCAGACTGACGCGGATCGGCTCGAAGAAGAACCCGATCTACCGCGTCGTCGCAGCCGACTCGCGCTCCCCGCGCGACGGCAAGTTCCTCGAGATCGTCGGGCGTTACAACCCGCAGCACAACCCGTCCCTCATCGAGATCGACGAGGCGAAGGCCAAGGCGTGGCTCGAGAAGGGCGCGACGCCGACCGCATCGGTCGCGAAGCTCCTCAAGACGCAGGGCATTTCGAAGTAGTGGCCTCCGCGGCGGCCACCGCACCACTCGGGCGGCTGCAAACGCGTCGCATCGCCGCGTCCTCGGTCGTCCCGATAGTGGGAACTATCAGGACTCCCTGCGTCCTTGCCCTGCTCGGTTTTCGCTCCCCCGAGCAGCACGCCGGCCACCACGGAGACCACTAGCGTGGACGAGCTAATCGCGGAGCTGGCGCGGCGGCTCGTCGACGAGCCCTCCGAGGTGCGCGTCGAGCAGTACACCGAGGACGACGGCACGATCGTGTACGAGCTCATCGTCGCCGAGGACGACATCGGCAAGGTGATCGGCAGGCAGGGGAGACTGGCGCGCGCGCTGCGGACGATCGTCCGTGCCGGCGGCACCGCGTCGGGGCGAAGGCTGGCGCTCGAGATCGTCGACTAGCAGCTAGCTCCTGTGGCCCCGGTCGCGACTCTTTACGACATTCATGGCAATCTCGCCGCGCTCGAAGCGGTGCTCGCGGAAGTCCCGGACGACGCGACGATCGTCGTGGGCGGTGACGTCGTCGCGGGCGGTGAGGATCCGGCCGGGACGCTCGAGCGGCTTCGCGGTCTCGGCGATCGTGTCCTCTGGTTGCGCGGGAACGCCGACCGTGAGCTGAACCCCGACGAGCCCGGCCTCGCGCCGCCCGGCGTCCTCGAGCCGACGCGCGCGGCCCTCACCGACGAGCAGCTCCACTTCCTCTGGTCGAACCCGCCCCACGTGGTCATCGGCCGCACGCTCTACTGCCACGCGACGCCGCGCAACGACCTCGACATCTTCACCGAGCGCACGCCCGAGGAGCAGGTCGCGTTCGTCTTCGCCGACATCGATGCGGACGTCGTCGTCTGCGGCCACACGCACGTCCAGTTCGACCGCGAGATCTCCGGCAAGCGCGTCGTCAACTCGGGCAGCGTCGGCTCTCCGTACGAGGACGAGCCGGGCGCGTATTGGACGCTCGACCTCGAGCCGCGGCGCACTGCGTACGCCGGCATGCAGCCGGCAGCCACGACGCGCGAGGCGTGGCTCGAGTGGTGCGAGGCCCGTGCCGTCACACGTTGATCTCGTCATCGTCGGCCGTGTCGGCAAGCCGCACGGCGTGCGCGGCGCGTTCTTCGTCGAGGGCCCGAGCGAGCGCGAGGACGCATTTGCGGTCGGCGCGGTCGTGCTCGCGGGCGGGGAGCCGGCCAAGGTCGTCTCCTTCGCGCGTGGCTCCGGTGGCCGTCCCGTGATCACGCTCGACCGGCACGTCGAGCGCGGGACCGAGCTCATGGTCGAGCGCGCGGCGCTGCCGGCGCTCGACGACGACGAGTTCTACGTCTTCGACCTCGTCGGCCTGAGCGTCGAGCAGGAGGACGGCCGTCTGCTCGGAAGAGTCCGCGAGGTGCTGCAGTACCCTGCCAACGACGTGCTCGAGCTCGATTCGGGCGTGTCCCTGCCGCTCGTCGAAGCCTGCGTGCGGTCGGTCGACGTTGAGGGTGGACGGATCGTCGTCGCAGAAGGCTTCGCAGACCCGGAATGAGAATCGACGTCTTCACCCTCGTCCCGCACGCCTACGCCTGGCTCACGGAGCAGGTGCCCGTCGCGAACGTCCTCGGCACCGAGCTCGAGCTGCGCCTCTTCAACTACCGCGACTCGACGCCGCTCCGCGCCGGCCAGGTGGACGACGAGCCGTACGGCGGCGGTGCGGGAATGGTGCTGCGCGTCGACGTCGTCGCTGCGGCGCTCGAGGCGGCGTACGGCGGAGCCGCTGCCCCAGGCCCCGTGATCGCGCTCACGCCGAAGGGGCGCCCGCTGACGCAGGCGATCGTCGAAGAGCTCGCTGCGGAGCAGTCGCTGGCCCTCCTCTCCGCCCGGTTCGAAGGCTTTGACGAGCGCATCGTCGAGCAGCTCGCGACCGACGCAATCTCGGTCGGCCCATACGTCCTCTCGAACGGCGACCTCCCCGCGATGCTCGTTCTCGACGCCGTGGCGCGACGGCTTCCGGGCGCGCTCGCCGAGGGCTCCGGAGAGCTCGAGAGCTTCTCGGCCGAGCTCGGCGGCGGCCTCGAGTACCCGCACTACACGCGCCCTGCCGACTTTCGCGGCTGGACGGTGCCGGACGTGCTCCTCTCCGGCGACCACGCGCGGATCGAGGCATGGCGGCGCGACCACGTGGTAGGCATCGAGGCGTGAGCGGTTGGGATCCCTGGGGGCCTCCGGCGGAGGACGAGGACCGCGTCGAGCTGCCTCCGGAGCCCATCGACCCCGACGCCGGGAAATACGGCTGGGGCAATTATCCGGAGTGGCCCGCTGTCGAGTCGTCGGCCGCCGAGCACCCGGACTGGGGCGCTCGCCCGACCGCCGACACACCGGTCACGAGGCCGCCATCGCAGCGACGCCGCTCG
>JAWVDC010000148.1:0-10434 GCA_033857715.1 Gaiellaceae bacterium
TCACGCCCGTATCCGCGACCTGGCCGCCGCCGGCCGGATAGAACGGGGATTGCCCGAGCTTGGCCTGGAAGAGGCCGTCGCCGAGATCCGCGCACGCGGTGATCGCGGTGAGCACCTCGGTGCGCTCGTACCCGACGAAGTCGGTGCGCGGCGCGCCGCTGAAGCGCGGCTCGTGGCGCGCGCCACCACCCTGCCGCGAGATCTCGCGGTGCCCTTCCATGAGCCGCGTGTACTCCTCGTCGTTCACTCCGAGCCCGCGCTCGCGCGCGAGCTCTTGGGTGAGCTCGATCGGGAAGCCGTACGTCGCCTGGAGGTCGAATGCGTCCTCGCCGGTGATCTCGCCCTTCGCGGCCGCCTCCTCGAAGATCGCCATGCCGCGCTCGAGCGTCTCGCCGAAGCGCTCCTCCTCGGCGGCGAGCGTGCGGAGGATCTCGTCGCGATGCTCGACGAGCTCGGGGTACGCCTCGCCCATCTGCTCGATCACGACGCCGGCGAGGCCGGGCAGGAACGGCGGCTCCATCCCGATGCGCAAGCCGTGCTGCGCAGCGCGGCGGATGACGCGCCTCAGCACGTACCCGCGTCCCTCGTTCGACGGCGCGACTCCCTCGGCCGAGATGAACGTCATCCCGCGACCGTGGTCGGCGATCACGCGGTGCGCCTTGGTGGCGTCCGGAGAGGAGCCGTACGCCGCGCCGCCCTGCTCCGCCACCCACTTCATGATCAGCTGGTAGCCGTCGGTGTCGTACACGGACGGGACGTCCTGCACGACGCGCGCGACGCGCTCGAGACCCCAGCCGGTGTCGATGTTCTTGTTCGGGAGATCGGTGAGCGTGCCGTCGGCGTGGAGCTCGTACGACATGAAGACAAGGTTCCCGAACTCGAGGAAGCGCTCGCACTTGGAGCAGCCCGGCAGACAACCCTCGGCGCACCCGACCTCGGCGCCCCAGTCCCAGTACATCTCGGAGTCGGGCCCGCACGGCCCCGGCCCACCGACCGACCAGAAGTTCTCGGAGGACGGGAGCGGGACGATGCGCTCCGACGGCATCCCGATCTTCTCCCAGATCCCGATCGCTTCTTCGTCCGGGCCGATCTTCAGGTCGGGATCGCCGGCGTGGACGCTGACCCAGACGCGGTCCCAGTCCAGGCGAAGGCGCTGCTGGATGAACTCGGTCGCGAACTCGATCGCGCCCTCCTTGAAGTACTGGCCGAACGAGAAGTTGCCGAGCATCTCGAAGAACGTGAGGTGGTACGTGTCGAGCCCGACGATGTCGATGTCGACCGTCCGGAAGACCTTCTGCGCGGTGGTCGTGAGCGGCGCGGGCGGCCTCTCGCGGCCGAGGAAGAACGGCATCTGCGGCTGCATCCCAGCGCTCGTCAGGAGCGTCGAGTGATCGTCGGCGCGCGGGATGAGCGGATACGACGGGCAGCGCAGATGGCCCTTCTCCTCGAAGAACGCCTGGAACCCCTCGCGCAACTCGGCCGTCGTCCGCATGACGGCCATTCTAGGAGGGTCTCTACCTCACTAAGCGATCAGCCGACCGGCGTCACCCGGAGCTGGCCCGACTCGACCGCGACTTTTGCGGAGCCGGCCGATTCGGAGTCGTAGACCTCGATCTCGAACGGAACACCGCAATCCTGTACCCAGCCCGACTCCGGGCAATCGCCCCGGAACGCGATGAGAGCGTTCTTCGGATGGTCGGGCGCCGCCCAGACGGCCATCTCGGGCGCGCTGGTGTTGGGCTTGAGCTCCTCGTATGCGTTGGTGTAGGGGTACGTGCCGACGGTGAGGAATTGCGCGCCCGAAGCTCCGGCCTCCACGCCCGGCGGCAGATAGCGGACGTACGCGTTCCCGACCTTCGTGCGCGTGAACTCATACGAAAACCCGGGTCTCGGCCCAGCCCAGTAGAACTGCCCTATGCGGTTTGCCTCAGCTTTGAGCCCTGCGGAAGAAAGCAGGATCGGCCCGATCCGCGAGACCGAGCGGAAACACCCGCAGTACTCGTCGATATTCCCGGTCGCCCCGAACTCGCCCGTTTCGCCTTCGAATCCGGTGCCGTAGATCGGCCCGCCGGGCGGTCCCTTCGGGCCGGTCGGCCCGGCGGGCGGCCCCTTCGGACCGGTCAATCCGGCGGGTCGCCTGGCCTCGATCCGTCCCCCGCCACAGCCGGCGACGACGAGCGCGGCCGCAAGGGAACCGATCAGCGTGAGACCGAACGGAGTACGACGGGACATGGCGGCAACGTACGCCGCGGCCCTAATGACGGACCAACCCGCCGCGCGTGACAGATCTGGCCTTGGCGGCGTATAAGGGGCACGTGAAACGCGTGCTTGTCGTCGCGACGGCCGCAGCCGTCATCGCAGGGGTGACGGGATGCGCCGGCGCCCACTCGAACGCCGGGGTCCCGCCCCTGGCCACCCGGAATGCGCAGGCTCCGATCCCGGCCGACCCGCCACCGTCCCCCGCGACCTGGCCGAAGTACCCGCACTTCTCGCAGCACTCGTGCTGGGGCCGGCCGGTCTTTCCCCCACCGCCAAAGTCGATTCCGATGCCGGAGATGCAGGTTGCGCCGAGCTACGCGCCGCCGCGCCTGGCCCACCCAACGCCACCCGACGAGATCGTGCAGCGGTTCCTCTCGCGGCTCGGCGACCGACGCTACATCCGCGGGATCACCCTCGGCTCGCCCCCGCCCGCGGTGGGCCATAACGTCCATGTCCTCTACGCGGACGGTCACCCTCCGGCCGACGCGCTCGAGGCGTTCGTCCATGCGCCGCTGGCGAACGATCGGAATGAGGCGCAGCATCCCACCCCCGCGCAGCACCTGGCGTACGGCATCGCGCAGTTCGAAGCCGGCCTCGTCGCCGGAGCGCTGCGCGACGACTTCTGCACGGCAGGAGGAGTCTCCCTGACCTGGGTCGGAGGCGACGCAGGTGGGATGGCGAACAAGGTGTTCGCGCTCGAGCAGCGCTTTCCCAATCCCTCGCCCGCGGAGTTCAGGCACCGCGTCGCGCTCGTCGGAAAGCGCTTCGGTTTCCGCGTCGTATCCCTTCGACTGCTTCGTCCAGAGCAGCTCGCGCCGGTCCTCGTCGTCAAGACGAATCGGCCACGGAAGGCATTTGCCAAAAAGGTCGAGAAGATCATGAGCCTGCTGGATCCGGCCTCGAGTGCGGCAAACCGAACCGCTCTGACCTTCGAGGGATTCTTCTTCGCCGCGGAAGACGCTCACGGCCGGCCCTTCCTGTTCACCGAGGGCATTAGCCGCGGCGAAGGAGAGGGTGGTGAGTGGGCTGCGAACCGGTGTCTCTATCCGTCCCCGCCGATCGGGATGCTCGAGACCGGACACGAGAAGCCGTGCTCGTGAGCGAGGCTGAGGTCTAGAGCTCTCAGCCCACGCGCTAGGCGGAGGCAGCGACGATCTTGGCCGTCAGAGCCTCGAGCTCGGTTTCCGTCCGCTCGATCATTCGCGTCAGATCGTCGGTCAAATCGGTGTCGAGCACGTTCCCCGCCGCTTCGAGGGCAACGAGGGTCTGCTGGCAGGTGGCGAGCAGAAGGACGAGCATACTGCGGGCCTTCCGCATCTCGGCGAGGCTCTCCGTCATTCGCTGGGCTCGAAGTCCGATGGGGTCTGTGCGCTGCGTGGATCCATCTGCTCGGCAATTATCCCGGCCGATCCGTCCTTCTCGACGACTTCGTGGTTCTCGGCCCGCTCGACCACGAGCTCGACTCGCGGGTCGGCGTGGCCTGGAACGATGACAAAGCGAGCGCCTCCCGAGCGAATCCGCTCGTACTCACGCAGCGTCAACGTGACCCTCTCAGTACATCCGGTGTTGGCGCACTCACAGATGAACTCATACTCATCGTCGACAGCACCGAAACGCAGCGCCTGCTGCTCGATCGCCTCGTTCACCGTTCTGAAGAGCACCTCGTTCTTTGCAAGGCGCTCCTCGTCCTCGGTCGCATCCGGGCCGGTATCCACCCCGCGATGCTAGCCCCGATATGACCCGGTTGATGCGCGCAGATCAGGCCTCGTCCCAGTAGCCCTGGAACATCTCGGCGTCGCCGCCTTGGCCGAAGCCGATCACGAGGAGCTCCATCCCGTCTGGCCCCGCGGCGAAGCCCCGCTTGACCGGTGAACCGACGCGAAGGGCGTCCCACTGGCGCAGCTCGTGGACCTCGCCGTCGAGCTTCGCCTTCCCGGAGCCGGCGAGCACGACGTAGACCTCTTCGTGGTTCCCATGGCGATGCCCGAATGGAAGGACGTAGTCCGGCGCCATCCGCTGGTAGCTGAAACCGCCGCCCTCGACGTCGAGCGCCTTCCGGGCGAAGCGCGTCTCGAGATCTGGTGCAAGGCCGTACTGCTCGGCGGAGTTGTCGACGTCGTCCCTGAGGTTGCGCAGCGTCCAGTCGCCCATGCCGGAAACCTACTTATCCGCCGCGAGGAAGAACGAGGCGAACGAGCCGGCGACCGCGCTGACGACGACGACCGCCCACAACTCGAGACACACGTCGACGATCTGACCCGCATGCGTCACCGGGTTCTGCATCGACGACGAGACGGTGAGGACCTGCGCCGTCGTGAAGAAGAGCGCGTTGCCGAAGCCGTGAATCTCGAATCGCCACATGAGCAGCGCGCCGACGAAGTCGACGACGAGAGACAGCGCGGCCGCGATGAGGACGCGCGCGAGAAGCCGCTCGTGACGTTCACTCCAGGTGCCGAGCCGGCTCAGCTCCTCGCGGATCACCTAGAGCGTCAGCGTCTCCTCATCGGCGGCGATCGTCTCGCGGATCTTCTCGAGCGAGCGCCGGATGAGGCGAGAGACATGCATCTGCGAGATCCCGACCTGCTGCGCGATCTGAGACTGCGTCAGCCCGTCGAAGAAGCGGAGCTGGAGGATCATCCGCTCACGCTCGTCGAGGGCGCGGAAGCCCGGCGCGAGCACGGCCCGGTCCTCCGAAACCTCGTACTGGTGCTCCTCGGTGCCGAGCGACTCGAGCGGGTCGAGGTCGTCGTCGTCTCCCCCGCCGCCGACCGAGAGCGAGAGCGACGTGTACGCGCGGCCGGACTCGATCGCCTCGAGCACCTGCTCCTCCTCCACGCCGGCGGCCTTCGCGAGCTCGGGGATCGTCGGCGACCGCCCGAGCTGCACCGTCAGCTGCTCCATGAGCTTCGAAAGCTGGACGTTGAGCTCCTGCAGGCCGCGCGGCACGCGCACGGCCCAGCCCTTGTCGCGGAAGTGGCGCTTGATCTCACCGATGATGTTCGGGGTCGCGTACGTCGTCAGCTCGACGCCGCGATTGACGTCGAAGCGGTCGATCGCCTTGATGAGGCCGATGGCGCCGATCTGGACGAGGTCCTCGAGCTGCTCGCCGCGGTATGAGTAGCGCCGCGCGAGCGAGCGGACGAGCGACATGTACTGCTCGATGAGCTTCTCGCGCGCCTGGAGATCGCCCTCCTCGTGGTAGCGGCGCAGGAGGATCTTGTCGTCGATGCGTGTCATGCGGCTTCCACCGTCGCGATCCGCTTCGTCAGCTCGACCCAGGCTCCGTCGTCGCGCGCCTCGAACTCGTGGGTGTCGCAGACGGTCTCGAGCACGCGCTCGAGGTCGAGCGAGCCGTCCGACGCGTCGGCCGCGTGGAGCGCGTCCGGCTCGAAGGGGCCGATTGCCACGCGCACGACTCCGGAATCGGCGCTGAGGACGACCGTGAGCTCCCCGTCGTCGTGACGGAGCGCGAGCACGGCGTCGACCGCGACCTGGATGTCCTCGAGATCGTCGTACGTCACGTCGAGGCGCGACGCGAGGCCGCCGGCGACGAGATGGACGATCGGGCGGAAGTCCTCCTCCGCGGGACTCACGAGCCGGACCTCTTCGGAGGTCATAACGTCCCCGCGTCCCGGAGCTTCTGCGCGAGATCCTCTTCGCGCAGCGCCGCCGCGTGCTTACCGGCCTGCACCGCGTGCCGCCAGTCGCCGTGGCTCTTGAAATCGGCGGCGCCGGAGCTCACGCCCGCGGCGATGCCGGAGACTTTCTGCACCGGCCGCGTCACGGCCATGCTCACCGCGCGCACCGCGGTATCGACGCTGTCGACCGCGTCGACGGCGCTATCGGTAATGCGATCGACCTTGTCGAGCTGCCCGTTCACCCTGTCCACGCTTCCTCCAACCTTCTCAAATAGCGGTAGGAGCGATTCCTCCGTTCCTCGGATCAACGACGAAAGGCGCGCAAGGGTTCCGGCCAGGCGCACGAAGACCCACGCGGTCGAAAGGCCGACGGCGAGCAGGAGCACGGCGAGGGCGAGTCGCCAGAGATCCCCCCAGGTGAACGCCGCGAGCATCCGCGCGCGATCCTACTCCGCGCGGGTGATGGTTCCCTGTCCGACAACGAGATCGCCGTCGTAGAGCACGGCCGCTTGGCCCGGCGCGACGCCGTACGCCGGCTCGTCGAGATCGAGGCGGAAACCGCGCGCGGTCGGTTCGACGGTCGCTCCGACGGCCGGCGAGCGGTAGCGGAGCTTCGCCTCGACGCGCTCGACGTCGGCATGGAGACGGCCGCGCGCCTCGACGGTCCGTCGGGCAAGCGACTCGCGCGGCCCGACAACAACAGTGTTCGCGGCCGGACGGCTGCCGAGGACGTAGAGGGGCTCCGGAGTCGCGAGGCCGAGGCCGCGCCGCTGGCCGGGAGTGAACCGCCAGAAGCCGTCGTGGCGGCCGAGCTCATGGCCGTCCTCGTCGACGATCGCGCCGCCGCGTGCCGCGATCCCCTGCCGCTCGAGGAAGTTGCGATAGTCGTCGCCCGCGAGGAAGCAGGCCTCTTGGCTCTCCGGCTTGCGCGCTGCGGCGAGCCCGGCGCGCTCGGCCTCGGCCCGGGTCGCGTCCTTGTCCTGCTCGCCGAGCGGGAACACGACGCGGGCGAGCTTCTTCGGGTCGAGCGAGGCGAGCATGTAGCTCTGGTCCTTCGCGGGGTCCGTGGCGCGCGCGAGGAAGAGCCGCCCGTCGCGCTCGACGATGCGCGCGTAGTGGCCGGTCGCAAGCTTCGCGGCCCCCGCGCGCCGCGCGAATGCGAGCAGCTCGGCGAAACGGAAGCCGCCGTTGCAGCGGATGCACGGGTTCGGCGTCGTGCCGCGGGCGTAGCCGCGGACGAACGGCGCGACGACGGCGCGGCGGAACTCCTCCCTCAGGTCGAGCGTCACGTGCGGGACGCCGAGCCGATGGCACGTCTCACGCGCGGCGATGACGCTGTCGGGCGAGCAGCACGCGCGCTCCGAGTCCGAGCCCTCGGGGTCGAGCCACAGGCGAAGCGTCACGCCGACCGCGTCCGGCAGTGAGCGGAGCAGCGCGACCGCGCTGTCGACGCCCCCGCTCATCGCGACCGCGGCACGGGTCGCCGACGCCGGGGCGCGGAAGGCCGGCCCGATCGCGTTAGCGAGCGCGTCGACCGCGAGCGTCTCTCCTTCGACGGCTGCCGCCTCCAGCAAGGTCAGCCCGGCAAGGTCGCGCACCAGGCCGGGCGCGTCCGCCTCGACGATCCGGTCGCCGTCGACGCGAAGTCTCACGGCAGCCCACTCGCCGCCACGTGTCGAGTCTCCGAAAAGTTCCTGCACGTCGGCCACGGTAGTAGCTTCTACCCGTGATCATCGGCGGTTACGGGGATCCGTGGTGGTTCTGGATCCCGCTTGCCTTGTTCTTCGCCGGAGGGGCGGCGCTCCGCAAGTGGAGAGGGACACCGCGGGTGGACACGGAGCCGAGGCCGGCGCACGCTGCGCCGCGGGTCCACGTCGACAGGGCCGTCACATCCGCGGCCTTGGCGGTGGTCACCCTGATCGCAGGTATCGCCATCCTCGCCGGCGGTCAGACCGGAGCCGGTATTGGCGTTCTCGCGTTCTCGGCCGTTTTCGCCGTTGTCGCAGTGAGCGAGTGGCGACGACGACCAGCGAACTCGAGTAAGTAGTGGGCCCGGACTAGGGAACCTGATTACTCAGGTGGGTGCCCTGCCACGCAAGCGTGGACGCGGGCTCCCTTCATGGTGCTGTTGGTTCACCATTCGCCCGGGCCCGCACGCAGGCTAGCTCACTTCTCGGGTGCTGTGAGGCGGATCCCGAGTTCCTTCAGCGCCGCATCGTCGTACGCGGTCGGCGCGCCGGTGAGCGGGTCGCTCCCGCTCGACACCTTCGGGAACGCGTTCATCTGCCGGATATCCGGCTCGCCGGCGAGACGCGCGCAGAAGCGGTCGATGCCCATCGCGAAGCCGCCGTGCGGGGGCGCGCCCATCGCGAGCGCCTCGAGGAGGAAGCCGAACTTGTCGCGCTGCTCGTCCTCGCCGAGGCCCATCGTGCGGAAGACACGCTGCTGCATCTCGACGTCGTGGATCCTGATCGAGCCGGAGCCGAGCTCCCAGCCGTTCCACACGAGGTCGTAGTGCTGGCCGCGCACGCCGGTCGGGTCCGACTCGTCCCACGCGTCGGTGCCAGGCGCAGGCGCCGTGAAGGGGTGGTGCATGAACGTCCACGCGCCCGTCTCCTCGTCGCGCTTGAACAAGGGGAAGTCGACGACCCAGTGGAAGACGTCGGTCTCGGGGATCAGGCCGAGCTCGCCCGCGAGCTCGAGCCGGAGCAGGCCAAGCACCTTTTCGACGGTCTCCTGCTGGTCGGCGACGAAGAACGCCGTCTCGCCCTCGGCCACGCCGAACGACGCGAGCTCGGCTTCCGACAGGAACTTCGAGATCTGCGACAGCATCGCGAGGCCCTTCGCGCCCCACTCCTTCGCGAAGCCCTCGAGCCGCTCGTGCTCGGAGCGCGAGAACGTCTTCGGCACGACGATGTACCGCACGCACGGCGCGTTCTTGAAGACGCCGAACTCGGAGCCGCGCGTGATCTCGGTGGCGTCCTGGATCTCCATCCCGAAGCGCATGTCCGGCTTGTCGGAGCCGAAGCGGAGCATCGCCTCGTCGTAGCCGATGGTCGGGAACGGGCGCGGCGGCGGCGTCTTGCCGACCGCTTCGAACGCGCCTATGACCGCGGCCTCCATCACGTCGAGCACGTCCTGCTGCTCGACGAACGCCATCTCGAGGTCGAGCTGGCGGAACTCGAACTGCCGGTCGGCGCGGAGATCCTCGTCCCGCCAGCATGTCGCGATCTGGTAGTAGCGGTCGATCCCGCCGACCATGCACAGCTGCTTGAAGAGCTGCGGCGACTGCGCGAGCGCATAGAACGTCCCGGGCTGCAGCCGCACGGGCACGAGGAAGTCGCGTGCGCCCTCGGGCGTGCCGCGCGTCATCGACGGCGTCCACACGTCGACGAAGCCGAGCTCGTCCATCGTGCGCCGCATGCCGGCGATGGCGGTGTGCGTGATGCGGAGGTTGCGCTGCATCCGGTCCGTGCGCATGTCGAGCCAGCGGTAGCGGAGACGGGTGTTCTCGTCGACGTTCTCGTCGTCGAGCTGGAACGGGAGCGGCGTCGAGCGCGAGAGGATGCGCAGCTCGTCGACCTGGATCTCGACCTCTCCGGTTGCGAGGTTCGGGTTCACCGCGCCGCCTTCGCGCGCGACGACCTCGCCCTCGGCCTGGACGACGAACTCGTTGCGCAGCTCGTGCGCCGCGTCGGATTCCTTGAGGACGAGCTGGATTTTCCCCGTGTGGTCGCGGAGGTCGATGAAGACGAGACCGCCGTGGTCGCGGCGGGTGTCGACCCAGCCCGCGACAGTGACGCGGCGACCGGCGTCGGTCGCGCGGAGCTCGCCGCACATGACGTCGCGCCAGGGCATTAGATCTCCGTGAGGTCGGTCACGACGCGGTCGTCCTCCCCGCGGCGGCGCACTTGATACGTCCCGTCGGCGAGCGCAACGACGACCGTTTCCGCGCCGAGCCGGTGCGCCTGTGTGAGCTGTCCTTTCATCGAGCGGCCAGCGTAGTCGGTGTCGACAGCACGGCCCTCCGCTCGCCACGCCGCGATCTGCGAGAGGAGCCCGGGACGCATGCCGGGATCCTCGAACGCGACGAAGATGTCGAGTCGCGGCTCGGCGGCCGTCGTGCCCGCGCGCTCGAGTGCGAGCTGGAGGCGCTCGAGGCCGGCGCCGAAGCCGATGCCCGGTGTCGGCGGGCCGCCGATCGCCTCGACGAGGCCGTCGTAGCGGCCACCGCCGGCGATCGTCGAATTGACGTTCTCCTCCGGCCCGACGAACTCGAACGTCGTGCGCGCGTAGTAGTCGAGGCCGCGCACGAGGGCCGGGTCGAGCGTGTACTGGATGCCGTACGCCTCGAGGTGCGCCTTGACCGCGTCGAAATGCGCGCGGCAGTCGTCGCACAGCGAGTCGCCGATCTGCGGCGCGTCCTCGAGCGCGGCGCGCACCCGCTCGTTCTTCACATCGAAGACCTGGAGGACGCTCGTCGCGCGCTTGTGGGCGACCTCCTCGTCGCTCGCCAGCTCGGGATGGGCGTCGAGCC
>JAWVDC010000149.1:0-2953 GCA_033857715.1 Gaiellaceae bacterium
AACGGTTCATCGCGCAGCCAGGTGTAAGCCCGCGCCGCGGCAAAGCGAACTCGCCACTCTGGCGATCGGAGTGCCGCTAGAAGAATCATTTTTCCGTCCCGCCCGCGTTCCGTGCTCGCGATGACGCCAATTGGCCAAACGATGGCGTTTCGCACGTTCTTGGTGGGGTCGCCCGCGAGATCCAAGAGCGGCGCGACAAAGAGCGGGTTGCCATCCGTAAATCGTCCCTTCATGTCAGAGGGTGGCATCAGCGAGTAGACCCCGCGGAGACGGACGCGGTAGTCGGGGTCGTCGAGTGCGGCGAGGTCCGGATCAGTCGGCACGTGTCCATTCTCGCCTGACGTCCCGAGGGGCAATAGGTCGAGGAGTACCCTTGCGCGCGTGAGCGCGTTTCCCGTCACTCGGCTGCGGCGGTTTCGGCGCACCGCCTCGCTTCGCGGCTTGGTGCGCGAGACGACGCTCAGCCTCGACCAGTTCGTCATGCCGTTCTTCGTCGCGCCCGAGGCGCTCGCGAACGAGGCGCTGCCGGGGATGGCGCGCTTCGACCTCGACGGCCTCGTTCGCGAGGTCGACGCGCTTGCGACTGCGGGCGTGCGCGCGGTGATGCTCTTCGGGATCCCGCCGGAGAAGGACGACGAGGCGACCGGCGCCTGGGAGGACGACGGGATCGTCCAGCAGGCGCTCCGTGAGCTGCGCCCGCGCTTTCCCGAGCTCGTCCTCATGACCGACGTGTGCCTCTGCGAGTACACGGCTCACGGCCATTGCGGTGTCGTCGTGGACGGCGTAGTCCACAACGACCGCAGCGTCGAGCTGCTCGCGCGCACCGCGCTCAGCCACGCCGAGACGGGAGCGGACATCGTCGCGCCGAGCGACATGATGGACGGCCGCGTCGCCGCGATCCGCGAGACGCTCGACGACCACGGCTTCGAGCACACGCCGATCCTCGCGTACTCCGCGAAGTACGCCTCCGCGTTCTACGGCCCCTTCCGTGAGGCGGCCAACAGCGCGCCGTCGTTCGGCGACCGGCGCGGCTACCAGATGGATCCCGCCAACGCCCGCGAGGCGCTGCGCGAGTGCGAGCTCGACATCGCCGAGGGAGCCGACGCGATCATGATCAAGCCTGCTCTGCCGTATCTCGACGTGATCCGCGCGGCGCGGGAGCGCTTCGACGTGCCGCTCGCCGCGTACAACGTCTCGGGCGAGTACGCAATGGTCAAGGCTGCGGCGCAGGCGGGCTGGCTCGACGAGCGCGCGGCGGCCCTCGAGTCCCTCACCGCGATCAAGCGCGCTGGCGCGGATCTGATCGTCAGCTACTGGACGCGCGACCTTCCCGCGTGGCTCTGACCACGCGTTCGGATCTCTACCGGCGCGCGCTCGAGCTGATCCCCGGCGGCGTGAACTCGCCGGTACGCGCGATGCGCGGCGTCGGCTTGGACGAGCCGTTGTTCGTGCGCAGCGGGGCCGGCGCGTACATCGACACGGAGAGCGGGCGCTTCCTCGACTGGGTCATGTCGTGGGGGCCGCTCGTTTTCGGGCACGCCGACGCCGAGACGGTCGAGGCGGTGCGAGAGGCGGCGCTGCGCGGCACCTCGTACGGCGCGGCGACCGAGGCGGAGGTCGAGCTCGCCGAGGAGATCGCCGCAGCGGTGCCGTCGATCGAGAAGGTGCGGCTCGTCTCCTCGGGGACGGAGGCCGGGATGAGCGCGCTGCGACTCGCGCGCGCGTTCACGCATCGCGACCGGATCGTCAAGACCGCGGGCGGCTACCACGGACACGCCGACGCGCTCCTCGCGAGCGCCGGTTCGGGTCTTGCGACGCTCGGGATCCCGGCTTCGCCCGGCGTGCCGACCGGCGCCGCGGCCGACACAATCGTCGTCCCGTACAACGACCTCGACGCCGCTGCGGACGCGTTCCTCAAGCACAGCGAGGGCATCGCCGCCGTGATCGTCGAGCCGGTCGCCGCGAACATGGGCGTCGTCCCACCCGCGCCGCGCTATCTCGAGACGCTGCGCCGCCTGTGCGACGCGAGTGGCGCCCTGCTCATCTTCGACGAGGTGATCACCGGATTTCGCGTCGCGCGCGGCGGCGCGCAGCAGCGGTTCGGCGTCACGCCGGACCTGACCGTGCTCGGGAAGATCGTCGGCGGCGGGCTGCCACTCGCGGCGTTCGGGGGCCGCGCCGACGTGATGGATCTCCTCGCGCCGGCCGGCCCCGTCTACCAGGCGGGAACGCTCTCCGGCAACCCGCTCGCCACCGCCGCGGGGCTCGCCGTTCTTCGGCGCCTCCGCGATGTGCGGATCTACGAGGAGCTCGAGCGTCGCGCCGCACAGCTCGAAGACGGGCTCGCGCCGCACGGCCGTGTCCAGCGGGTCGGCGCGCTGCTCACGCTCTTCATGACCGACGCCCCGGTGCGGAATTTCGACGAGGCGCAGGCGTGCGACACCGAGCGCTATGGCGCGCTGTTCCGGCACCTGCTCGAGCAAGGCGTCTACTTCCCGCCGTCGCAGTTCGAGGCGCTCTTCCCGTCGACGGTGCACGGCGACGAGGAGATCCGGCGCACCGTCGACGCAGTGGCGAGCTTCGTTGGCTGACCTCTGGGACGAGATCGCAGGCGGAGCGGCGGAGGAGAGCAGCCTCTGGGCCGACTGCCTCTCTCCCGATCCTGACCGCGCGGCCGTCTTCTCCCCGCTAGGCGCGCCGCGGCACGCGCTCGGACTCGAGACCATCTACGAGGGCTACCTCGTCCATTACGGCCGCTCGCGCCTCTTCGAGCCTGCGGACGACGACACGGCGCTTCTTCTCGGCGACTACCTCTACGCGCACGGCCTCGTCCGCATCGCCGCGGCCCACGACGTCGACGCGGTCGCTGATCTCTCGGAGCTCAACACCCTCACCAGTCAGCTGCGCGCAGAGGAGCGGGATGGCGACGGCCCGCTCTGGGCCGCGACCGCCG
>JAWVDC010000150.1:0-15176 GCA_033857715.1 Gaiellaceae bacterium
TCTCGGGGGCGCCCGTGATGAGCGCGGAGCCGCGGTCGGCGGCGTACTCGCGGTAGCGCGAGATCGTCCGGATGAGGACGAAGCTGAGCGCGTAGACGACCATGGACACGAGCATCACGATCAGCCAGACCGGAACCTGATTGTTGTTGTTGTCGCGGTTGCCTCCGTAGCCGCCGCCGAACATCCCGGCGTAGAGGCCGAAGCGCGTCAGCATCGCGGCGAGCATCGCGAAGAAGCTCGCGACCGTCATCACGAGGACGTCGCGGTTCGCGATGTGGGAGAGCTCGTGGGCGAGCACGGCCTCGACTTCCTGCTTCTCGAGCCGGCTCCAGAGGCCCTGGGTCACGGCGACGGCCGCGTGCTTGGGGTTGCGGCCGGTCGCGAACGCGTTCGGCACGTCGGTCGGGATGACCGCGATGCGCGGCTTCGGGAGGTCGGCCATCGCGCACAGACGCTCGACCATCGCGTGGAGGTCCGGCGCCTCTTCGGCGGAGACGACCTTCGCCCCCGACGCCGCGAGCGCGAGCTTGTCCGACGTGAAGTACTGGAAGAACGCGATCCCGATGACGATGATGAGCATCGGGGCGAGACCGACGTTGAAGACGTTGAAGAGGACAACGGCGAAGATGACGTAGAGGAGCCCGAGCAGCGAGCTCGTGAAGAGCATCCGCAGTGAGAGCCCTCTGTCGCGACCGAACGAGCGGCGATTCATGCGACGGATGGTACTCCGGCGGCTTGGCCTACCGGTTGCCCCGCGGTCGGTCTTAGCGCTTCATTAGAGTCTCGCCCGTGCGCCGGCTCGCTTACATCGCTGCCGTTCTCCTTGGAGCTTCCGTGCTCGGGGCGTGCCAGTCGCAGGGAGTGACCAAGCCGGTTCCGCAGACGGTGATCGGCACGGTGACGACGCCGACCGTCACGTTCCCGGTCGTCGCGGCCTTCCATCTCAAGGGAGATGCGACGAAGGGCAAGACGACCTTCCTCGGGAACTGCGGTAGCTGCCACACGCTCGCCGACGCCGGGACAACCGGCACCTTCGGCCCGAACCTCGACTCCATCAAGCCGGACTACCAGGCCGCCACCGCCCAGGTCACGAACGGCGGCGCGTCGATGCCACCGTTCGGCGACTCGCTCTCTGACCAGGAGATCGCGGACGTCGCGGCGTACGTCGTCACCGCCACCGGCGGCACGGCACCGTAGACCTCCCCGCGAACTTCCCGCGGCGTGTCGCCGCCTTCGCTTTCGATCTCGACCGGACGCTCATTGCCGAGGACGGCACGCTGCGTCCGCGGACGCGCGCGGCTCTCGCGGCGGTTCGGGACGCCGGCTCGCACGTCGTCGTCGTCACGGGCCGCATGTTCCGAGCCGTGCGGCCGTACCTCGAGGAGGCGGGCCTCACGGATCCGGTCGTCTGTTACCAGGGCGCCGTCGTCGCCGATCCCTCGAGTGGCGAGTTCCTGTTGCACGTGCCGATCCCGCTCGCCGACGCGCGCGACGCAATGGATGCGGTGCTCGCGGCCGGCTTCCACCTGAACGCGTACGTCGACGACGACCTGTACGTCGCCGAGCTCAACGCCGAGGCGAAGCGGTACTCCGAGTTCCAGCACATTCCGGTCAACGCCGTCGGCGATCTCCGCGCGTGGTTGTCGCGCGACCCGACGAAGCTCGTCGCGGTCGGCGACCCCGACGAGCTGAGCGCGCTCGAGGCGGAGCTGAAGCCGCGCTTCGCAGGCCGCCTCTTCATCTCGAAGTCGCTGCCGTACTTCCTCGAGTTCGCGCATCCGGACGTGAGCAAGGGCAGCGGCCTCGCCTTCGTCGCCTCACTGCTCGGGTTCGCGCCGGCGGAGACGGTCGCCTGCGGCGACGGCGAGAACGATCGGGAGCTCCTCGACTGGGCCGGGTTCGCCGTCGCGGTCGCGAACGCGCATCCCGACGTGCTCGAGCGCGCGGATCTCATCGTCCCGCCGGTGCAGGAAGAAGGCGTCGCTGCGTTGTTGGAGACCTACCTAGACTCCCTCGCATGATCGACGCGCGCGCAGCCCGCAACGACCCGGACGAGTTCCGGCGCCGGCTCGCGCGCAAGGGCGCGGCCGAGGCGTTCGACGCGTGGCTCGCCGCCGACGAGCGCTGGCGCGCGCTCGTGCCCCGCATCGACGAGCTGCGCTCGAAGACGAAGCTCAAGGGCAAGCCGACGCCGGAGCAGCTCGAGGAGATGCGCGGCGTGAAGGAGGAGCTGCAGGCGGCGGAGCAGGAGCTCTCGGCAGCAGAGCAGGCGCGCGACGAGCTGGGCCTCCGCATCCCGAACCCTCCGGCGGACGACATCCCCGACGGCGGCGAGGACGACGCGCGGGTCGAGCGGGTCGTCGGCGAGCCGCCGCAGCTCGACGACCCGAAAGAGAGCCTCGAGATCGGCCGCTTCGACATGGAACGTGCCGCGCGGATGAGTGGCGCGCGGTTCGGCTACTGGATCGGTGGAACGGCGCAGCTTGCGCTCGCGCTGTACCGGCTCGCCCTCGATCGCATCGCGGCAAAGGGTTTCCTCACCGTTCTGCCGCCTGTTCTCGTGCGGGAGGAGGCGCTCTACGGAACCGGGCACTTCCCGTCCGACGCGGACAGCGTCTACGCCATCGAGGCAGACGGCCTCTACCTCGCGGGCACGGCGGAGATCCCCGTCTCGAGCCTCCACGCCGGCGAGATCCTCGACGCCGAGGAGCTGCCGCTGCGGTACGTCGCCTTCTCCCCGTGCTTCCGGCGCGAGGCCGGGGCTGCGGGCAAGGACACGCGCGGGATGTTCCGCGTCCACCAGTTCAACAAGGTCGAACAGTTCTCGCTCTGCCTCCCCGAGCTCTCGTGGGACGAGCACGAGATGCTGCTCGCGAACACCGAGGAGATCGTGCGAGACCTCGGCGTTCCCTATCGGATCGTCACGCTCGCAGCCGGCGACATCTCCTCCGCCGCCGCGAAGACGTACGACGTCGAGATCTGGTTCCCCAGCATGGGCCGCTACCGCGAGACGGCGTCGGTCTCGAACACGACCGACTTCCAGGCGCGGCGGCTCGGGATTCGCTACCGCGAGGGGAAGGGGCTCGAGCCGCTGCACCTGCTGAACGGCACGGCGGTCGTCGACCGGATGGCGCTCGCCGTCCTCGAGAACTTCGGCGGCGAGGTGCCTGACGTCTTGCGCGAGTACGGCGCGCCAGAGCGCGTCACTTCCTAGCGGCGAGCCATTCCTTCGCGAGCTTCTTCGGCGCGCGCTTCAGCCACGCCTCCTCGACCCGGGCGCGTAGCTCTGCCTTCTTGAGCTTCTTCAGGTCGCGGATCCGCACGAGGACCGCGGAGTAGCCCTTCCAATGCGGCGTCGTGAAGTAGACGCTGCCCGATTCGACGAGCATGTCTTTGATCTCGAGATCCTCGACCCAGAAGACGAGCACGTCGTCAAGCCGCTCGCCCGTCTCGGAGTCGACCGCGTCCGGGCGCGGCTTGCGGTGCCAGCAGAAGACCTTGCCCGCGACGAGGTACGACGGGCGTCCGTCTTCTTCCTCGCGCGTCACCTCGGGGAGTCCGAGCGCGAGCTTGTCGAGATCGCTCATGGTCGCCACGGCTGCGACACTACTGCGACGCGGCGGTCGCGACCGGAGCGGCGGGAAGCCGAGCGAGCGGGATCAGATAGGCGAGACCCCATGCGGTTTTCGCTCCCTCATTGAGCGCCTCTCCGAGCGGATCGAAGTGGGCGAGGTGGTCGAAGCCGTTGACGTGGAAGCCGGTTGCAAGCCAGACCCCGCCTATGAGGAGCGAAAGCCCGATCAGCGGTGGATAGGGATGCACCGCGAACCGCTGCAAGAGAAGAACGATCGCGGCCGACGCGAGAAAGAGAAATGCATTCCACCCAAGGGTGCGCGCGGAGTGCAGCTCGTTCGTGAACTGCCACGCGATCTCCCAGCCGAGGAGCCAGGTCATCCCCGCGAGGATGGCGGACTTGAAGTCGCGGCGAAGGAAGCCGACGAAGAGAAAGCCGAAGAAGAGGAGCGCCGTCGAGAGGCGCATGTCCCCCACCCAAAGCCATTTCGGATCCATCGGTCGCGCACCGTATCCGAGCACCGTGACGAACCGGCTTCAATACAACGGCGCGGCGGGGTGCCGGAGCGGTCGAACGGGGCGGTCTTGAAAACCGTTGATCTTCACGGATCCCTGGGTTCAAATCCCAGCCCCGCCGCTAGTTTTGTCACGGATGACGACGGGAGACGACCTTCGCGGGCTCATGCGGCTCTGGCCGCACGGCGTCTCGATCCTCAGCGTGGACGTCGACGGTGACCGGATGGGCGTGACGGTCTCGTCGCTCGTGTCGCTCTCGCTCGAGCCGCCGCTCGTCGGCGTCTCGATCGGGAAGGAGGCGTCGTGTTACGAGCTTCTCCGCGCGGCGGGCCGGTTCGCGATCAGCCTCCTCGGCTCCGACCAGGAGGAGCTGGCGCGCCGCTTCGCCGCCGGCTTCCCGCCGATCGTGCACTGGGAAGGCGTCCCCACGCGGGACGGCGCGGGCGCGCCGCTCATCGAAGGCGCGCTCGGATGGATCGAAGCCGAGACGCGCGCCGAGGCCGACGCCGGCGACCACACGTTCTTCATCGCCGACGTTCTCTCGATCGAGCACGGCCCGTCGCGCAACGCCCTCGTCTACCGCGAGAGCACGTACCACTCGGTCTAGCCGGTCGTCGTCACCGGCTGCACCTCCGGCGGAAGTGCCGGCAGACCGGATGCGGCGATTGCGATCAGCTCGTCCTCCGGTACGCCGTGCGCGATGAGCTGAACGTAGGTGACCCCGTGTACGTGCGCTTCCGGTGGCAGCGCGACGTAAAGGCTGCTTGTGTCGCCCGAAGGGTCCGCCGGGACGTAGTACCCGCTGCTACCGCCCACGTCGACCGCAACCGCAGTCTCCGGGAGTAGATCGTGAGCTCTCAGCCAGTCTCCGCCGATGATGAATGCGGCCTCGACACAGGCTCCGTCGGCTGCTGCAGCGGCGGCGAATGCGTCGCCGCCGTCGGTCGGAGTCATGCAGTTCTTGTTCGACGCCGCGAAGCCGGCGGGAGTCTTGAAGCGGTACCCGGCGAGCTGGATACGCGAGCCGGTCAGCGCCACGTGGTGACCATGCCCACCGCGTGCGTCCGGAGATGGAGCCGCGTGGTCGTACGTCACCACAACCGCCACCCCGGCACCGACCACGGCCGCGCCGACGAGCGCGACTGCCAAGGGCCGGCGGTGGCGGACGGCCCGTCGCTCGGTCCCGACGATGCGCGCGAGCAGCCGCTCCTCCTCAGCCGCGTCGACGAGCGATTCCGCGGCGGCGACGAGCGGCCGACCCGCGGCGGCGAGACCTTCGAGTGCGTTACGAGTGTGCATCAACGTGCCTCCTTGGCGTCTGGGGCGCGGCGGATTCCGGTTCGAGCGCTCGCTCGAGCCGCCGCCGCGCGCGGTGGAGACGGACGGCAAAGGCGAGCCGCGTGATCCCGAGAACGTCGGCCGCCTCACCAGCGTCGAGCCCGTCCCACGCGACGAGCCGGAGCACTTCCCGGTCTCGCTCGCCGAGCGTCGCGAAAGCGGTGAGGGCCGCGTCGCGATCCGTGAGAGATCCAGCGGGATCCGGGACGCCATCGTGCGACGCCTCGCCGATACGCACCGCAAGCGCGTCGCGCCTCGTCTGCGACCGGAACTGGTCCGCAACCACCTTGCGCGCGACGCCAAGGAGCCACGCCCGCGGCTCCGCCGGCACGTCGTCGAGACGACGCCAAGCGACGAGGAAGGTCTCCGCGACGACGTCCTTCGCGCGTTCCGGGTCGATCCGCAGCGCCGCGAAGCGCAGCACGGCGCGGAAGTTCTCCCGATAGATCCGCTCGAACCGCTCTCTGTCATCCGCCATCACTGAGGAGATGGCCGGCACGGGTCCGAAATTACAGTGCGCTCTGATGATCGACGCGATCGTTTTCGACCTCGACGGCGTCCTGCTCCGGTCGGAGGAGGTCTGGGACGCGGTGCGCGAGCGGTACGTTCGCGAGCGCGGCGGCCGGTACGACGAGGACGTGCAGCGGGCGATGATGGGGATGTCCGCGCCCGAATGGTCGGCGTTCCTCGCTGAGGACGCCGGAGTTCCCGGCACGCCCGAGCAGATCAACGCCGATGTCGTCGACCTGATGCTCGAGGCGTACCGGCGCGAGCTGCCCTTGCTCCCGGGCGCGGTCGAGGTCGTCGGGCGTCTCGCTGTGCGGTTCCCGCTCGCGCTCGCGTCCTCGTCCAACCGCGCGATATTCGAGGAGGTGCTCCGCCTCGCGGGCCTCGCGGACGCGTTCCAGGCAACCGTCTCGTCGGAGGAGGTGGCGCTGGGCAAGCCTGCTCCCGACGTCTACCTCGAAGCCGCACGCCGGCTCGGCGTCGCGCCCGAGCACTGCGCAGCGATCGAGGATTCGCACGCCGGCATCCGCTCCGCCCACGCGGCCGGGATGCGCGTGATCGCGATTCCGAACGCGAGCTACCCGCCCGACGACGAAGCGCTCGCCCTCGCGGACGTCAGGCTCGCGTCACTAAGTGATCTCACTTTCGTGACGGTTTCCGGCCCCTAAGAGCCCCGAGCAAGGCCAAACATGTCCACCACGGACACGCCCGAACAGATCAAGGGGTCTGACCCCAACGTGTGCCGCGGACGTGGCCCTAAAGGACCTGTTCGCCGCGGGCGTCGAAGGCGCGGATCCGCGGCGCGATCGACGGGTCGAAGTCGTCCCGGAACATGGTGAACATCGTGACGTCGCGCGGTGGGCCGCCCGCGCGGCCGGGAAGCCGCTGGCGTAGCGTCGCCTCCTCGACAAAGCCGAGCTTCCGCGGCACGCCGAGACTCGCCTCGTTCGTCGGGTCGATGCGGATCTCGATCCGGTCTGCGCCGCACACCTCGAACCCGACCCGCGTCAAGGCCGCCGTCGACTCGGTCACGTATCCCTGGCGCGTCGCGCTCGCGCGCACGAAGTAGCCGATCTCGAGCCCGCCGGGGTCACCCCGTAGATGGAGCCCGGTGCCGCCGAGCTGCTCGGACTCGTCGGCGGAGAACATTCCCATCACGAAGTTGTCGCCCGCGTCGAACTGGGAGCGGAACCTCCGCAACAGCTCGACCTTCTCGTCGAGCGTCTGCGGCTCGGCCTCGGCCCAAGGCATCCAGGGCCGCAGGTGGTCGAGGCTCGAGTCGATCATGTCCTTCATCACCGCCGCGTCGCGCGGCTCGTAGCAGCGGATGACGAGACGCTCAGTTTCGATCCGGTACGGCGGCGGCGGTCCGGGCCACTCTCCCATCAGACCCGGCGGATGAAGGTCACGCCGTCGCGAATCGGCACGAGCACCGACTCGACACGGTCGTCGGCCATGACATGCGCGTTGAAGGTTGCGATCCCCTCGTTGCCCTCGAGCGCGCCGAGCGTGTTGTCCGCGAGGATCAGCCCGTCAGGTGCGAGCCTCGGAAGGACGAGCTCGTAGTACGAGACGTAGTCCGGCTTCCATGCGTCGATGAAGACGAGGTCGAACGTCCCCGGCAACTCGTCGATCAGCGTGAGCGCGTCGCCGACGATGTACTCGATCCGGTCCGCAACGCCGCACTCCTCGGCGTACCGCCGCGCGATCGCGGTCGTCTCCTCCTCGACGTCGATCGCGATGAGCCTGCCCCCGGCCGGCAGGCCGCGCGCGATCTCGATCCCCGACCAGCCGGTGAAAACGCCGATCTCGAGCACCTGGCGCGGCTGCATGAGCGAGACGACGAAGCGGAGGAAAGCACCCTCGTTCGCCCCGACCGACATCTGCGGCGCCTTCTGCGTCGCCTCGGTCTCCTCCCCGAGCCGCCGGAGCGCGTCGAGCGGCGGCGTCGTGTTCGCCTCCGCGTATGCCTGTACCTCTTCGAAGTCGTATGGCATCTACAGCCTCCCTATCAGGACACAGCCGTTGTGGCCGCCGAGGCCCATCGCGTTCGAGAGTGCGATGTCGACTTGCACGCGACGCGCCTCGTTCGGCACATAGTCGAGGTCGCACTCGGGATCGGGATGGACGTAGTTCATCGTCGGCGGCAGAACGCCGTCACGGACGGCGAGGACGCACATCATCGCCTCGATCGCCCCGGCCGCGCCGAAGCAATGGCCGGTGACCGACTTCGTGGACGAGACAGCGAGTTGGTAGGCGTGGTCGCCGAAGACGTCCTTGATCGCCTTCGTCTCGGCCGCGTCGCCAAGCGGCGTCGACGTGCCGTGCGCGTTGATGTAGCCGACGCGCTCGCGCTCGACGCCGGCGCGCTCGAGCGCGCGGCGCATCATCTCGGCGACGCCGGTCGACTCGGGATCCGGCTGCGCGATGTGGTGCGCGTCGTTCGACATCGCGTAGCCGAGGACCTCCGCGTAGATCGTCGCACCGCGGCGCTCCGCGGCCTCCATCTCCTCGAGCACGAGGATGCATGCGCCTTCGCCCATGACGAAGCCGGCGCGGGTCGCGTCGAACGGGCGCGAGGCGCGCGGCGGATGCTCGTCCTCCACGGCAAGGCCGCGCATCGCGGAGAAGCCCGCGAGGATGAGCGGCGTCAGGCACGCCTCGCCGCCACCGGCGAGAACGGCGTCGGCGTCGCCGCGCTTGATCAGCTCCGCGCCCTCGCCGACTGCGGTCGAACCGGTTGCGCACGCGGATACGGGCGCGTAGTTCGGGCCGCGGAAGCCGGTCGCGATCGCAAGCTGGCCGCTTGCCGCGTCGACGAGAACGTTGGGGATGAACGTCGGCAGGACGCGATCGGGGCCGCGCTCGCGCAGGACGTCCACCTGCTCGACAATCCCCGCGATCCCGCCGATGGCGGTGCCGAAGAGGATTCCGACGCGGTCGGGCGAGTAGGCGCCGTCGAGCTTCGCGTCGGCGACCGCCTCTTTCGCGGCGCCGAGCGCGAGCAGGACGTTGCGGTCGAGCCGCCGCGCCTCTTTCGGCGGCGCGACCGCGGTCGGGTCGAAGTCCTTCACCTCCGCCGCGACGCGCACCGGGAACTCGCTCGCGTCGAAGGAGCTGATCCAGTCGATGCCGCTCTCGCCCGCGACGGCGGCACGCCACGTCGAAGGCGCGTCCCCTCCGATCGGCGTCACCGCGCCCAGCCCCGTCACCACGACTCGCTTCACTCGACAGAGCCTAGAGTCTGGGCGTGCCCGATGGCCCCGGCCCCGACGTCCCGTTCCCGCCGATGGAGGCGGAGCTCGTTGCCGAGCTGCCGAGTGGCGGCGGTTGGCGATACGAGCCGAAGTGGGACGGTTTCCGCGGCGTGCTCGAGAACGACGGCGGCGAGCTAGCGCTCTGGTCGCGCAATGGGCGGCCTCTCCTCCGCTACTTCCCCGAGCTCCGCGAGGTCGGCGACGCGCTTCCGCCGGGCTCCGCGCTCGACGGCGAGATCGTCATCGCGCGCGAAGGCGCACTCGACTTCGACGCGATGCAGATGCGCCTCCACCCGGCCGAATCGCGCGTGCGCAAGCTCGCCGCCGAGATCCCCGCGACGTTCGTGGCCTTCGACCTGCTCCTCTGGAAGGGGAAGCCGGTGCATGAGAAGCCGATCGAGAAGCGGCGCGCCGAGCTCGAGAAGGTCGCGGCCGGGAAGATCCAGCTCTCGCCCGTCTCCGACGACGTCGAGCAGGGACGCGAGTGGCTACAGACGCTGCAGGCGGCCGGCTTCGACGGCGTGATCGCGAAGAAGCTCGGTCTCCCCTACCTCCCCGGCTCGCGCGACGGCGTCGTCAAGGTCAAGCCGCACAAGACGGCCGACTGTGTCGTCGCCGGGATCCGCTGGAAGAAAGGGGGCCGCGACACGATCGCGACGCTCCTCCTCGGCCTCTACGGCGACGAGGGCGACCTCCACTACGTCGGCTCCGCGGCCGTCGGCGCCAAGAACCAGGCGGAGATCGCCGCGAAAGTTCTCCCGCTTCTCGACACGGAGAGCGACCGCCGCTTCAGCGAGCCGAACCGCTGGGGCACCGACGGCCTCGAGGAGGCTCCGCTCAAGCCCGAGCTCGTCGTCGAGGTGCGCTTCGACAAGCTCGAGAAGCACCGCTTCCGCCACGGGACGCGGCTCCTCCGCTTCCGCCCGGACAAGGATCCCGCGCAGTGCACGTGGCACGAGGTGCGCCCGCCGCGCCGCGCGAGCGATCTCGCCGTCGAGGATCTGCTCGCCTAGCGCCGGAACCGCAGGGCCACGAGCCCGACGCTGTACGCGAGCCCGGCGAGCGCGCAGAGTTGGACGTACGGCGAGCCGTCGCGGCCGTGCGCCCACTCCCACATGCTCATCCCGATCACGGCGACCATGAGGACGACGCCGGCGAGGAGGGTCGCGCCGCTGTCGAGCCCTTGCCAGTACTCGTCGCGGCCGTCGCCGCGCAGCCCGCGGATCGCTTCGCTCCGGCCGCCGAACGTGAACACCGCGGCCATGCCGGCCATGAGCGCGAACGAGATCAGACCCTGATTGCGGTCCCCGCCGAACCAGAACGCGGCGAGACATGCGCCACCCAGCCCGAGCGAGAACACCGGCATGAACCACTTCGGATAGCGCCGTACCTTCATCTCGACTCCTCTCGAAAAATCTCCTCGACCGGCCTGCTGAAGTAGCGGCCGATCGCGAGCGCGAGCCCAAGTGACGGGACGTAACGGCCCTTCTCGATCGAGATGATCGTTTGCCGCGTCACATCGAGAGCCTCGGCCAGCTCCACTTGGGAGAGACCGCGCTCCGTCCTCAGATCCCGCAGATCGTTGTCCATGTAAAGCGTACTTTACGTCAAGCACGCTTTACATGTCAAGGTAAGAGGGCGCCCGGCCCGAGAGCCGGACGGCCTCGCAGGAGAAGCCCTAGCCCATCGCGGCCGCGGCGCTCGGCGCTTCGGCGCCGACGCGCTGCACGAGCAGCAGGCTCGAGACTCCAGCCCAGACCGCGATCGAGATGAAGCCGATCATGCCCATCGCGCCGGTAACCGAGAAGAAGCCGTCGTCACCGACCGAGACCCCGCTGATGATCCAGATGCCGCCGGCGAGAAGTGACAGCAACCCATACCAAGCAGGCATCGCGTTCGAACGCTTGGTCGCGAGCCAGCTCGCGAAAGCCAGCGCTGCGAGCGCGAAGAAGATCCGGTTGTAGAGCCACGATCCGGCTCCGTACATCGCGGCGATCGTGTTCGGGTCGGCGGTGTACGTGATCTTCGCCATCGCGAGCTGGAGACCATCGGCGACCGCGGCGATAGCGACCGTCGCAACACCGGCGCCGTAAACGATCGTCGCGAGTTGGCCCTCGCCGGCATCGCGGAACATTCCTGCGAAACTCGCGAGGAACCAGAGGAAGAGGACGTACGCGATTCCCGTGAGCACCGCCGCGGCCAGGAGTTGCGTGTGCTTGCCCACCAGGTACACCTGGATGTCACCTGGCGAGGCGTTCCACTTCTCTGGGCTGCCTGGCAAGAACCCGCTGACCATGAGGAAGATGGCGAAACCGAGGCCGGTCCACGCCGCCAACCTTTCCATTGAACCCTTCATTTGCACCTCCGGTTGTGACCGGTGGCACGAATTCCGTCCCGCGGGGGCTATTCCTTCTTCGCGCGTGAGGGTTGGACGCGTTTCGGCTCGCCCGGCATCTTCGGGAAGTTCGGCGGATACGGCGCCTCGCCCTCGCCGGCAGCCTCCTCCCGCTCGACCCACTCGACCAGCTTGCGGAGGTCGCAGAGCGAGTCGTCGATGCCCGCCTGGACGTCGCCGAGCTCGGCGAATCGCGCCGGCATCGTCGCGATGGTGAAGTCCTCCGTCACGAGATCGTCGAGCTCGTCCCAGCGGAACGGAGCGGAGACGGTCGCGTCGATCCGCGCGCGCACGGAGTACGCGGACGCGATCGTGCGGTCGCGCGCGTTCTGGTTGTAGTCGATGAAGACACGCTTGCCTCGCTCTTCCTTCCACCACGCCGTCGTGACGAGCTTCGGCGCGCGCCGCTCGACCTCGCGCGCGAACGCGAGCGCGCAGCGGCGCACCTCCTGAAAGCCCCACTTCGGCTCGATCCGGCACGCGATGTGGATGCCGCGGTTCCCCGACGTCTTCGGCCAGCCGACGTACCCAAGCTCGTCGAGCGTCTCGTGGACGATCGCGGCGACCTGCTTCGCGTGCTTGAACGTCGTGCCCGGCTGCGGGTCGATGTCGATGCGCAGCTCGTCGGGATGCTCGACGTCGCGGCGGCGTGACGGCCACGGGTGGAAGTCGAGCGTGCCGAGGTTCGCGGCCCAGCAGACGTGCGCGAGCTCGGTGACGCAGAGCTCGTCGGCAGTGCGGCCGGACGGGAACGTCACCGTCGCGGTCTCGATCCAGTCCGGCCGGTTCTCGGGCACGCGCTTCTGGTAGATCGCCTCGCCCTCGGCGCCGTCGGGGTGGCGCTTCAGCTGCGTCGGCCGCTCGTACAGCGCGCGCACAATGCCGTCGCCGACCGCGATGTAGTACTGGACGAGATCGAGCTTCGTCTCCTGCCGCTCGCGGAAGTAGACCTTGTCGGGATTCGTCACCTTGACGGTGCGCTTCCCGACCTCGAGCTCGATGAAGGGGGAGTCGGCCATTTGCGGGGGTATTGTGGCGGTCGTGCTGGGAGATCCGCGTCCCACGAGACTCGCGCTCGAGCCGCTCGACGACTTCGTCGTCGTCGAGTACGCCGAGGAGGAGGCCGAGACGCGCGCCGGGTTGATCCTTCCTGCGAGCCTCGAGGCGCACTGCCGCAGCGGGATCGTCATCGCGGTCGGCCCCGACGCGGAGGGGGTCTCGCCCGGCGACAAGATCCTCTTCCCGAAGGACGCCGGCTACGACGTCCGCCTCGCGGGCACCGCTCAGCGTGTGATCAAGCGCAACGAGCTGATCGCCCGCATCCTCGACTGAGGACACGGGCGACCACCACCACTACTTCTTGACTTTGACGTTGACCTTCGTGCCGACGGGCGGACGGGTGCCCGGCGGCCGGCTCTGGAAGAAGATGCGGCCCCGCGTTCCGCCCGCGTGTACCACTCTGCTGACCGTCCCGAGGCGGCAGCTCCTCTTCACGAGCGCCGCCTTCGCGGCGAGAACCTTCATTCCCTTGAGCTTCGGGACCACGCACCGGTTCAACGCATTGACCGTGAGAATCGCGGTCGGCGTCGACGTCGATGCCCAAGAGCTCGCATCGGACACATGGACGACGTCCGCAGCCCCGGTGTCAAAGCGCACGCCGGAGGCTCCGGCGAGCCCCGTCGCTCCGTCGGCGGAAAGCGCCAGCCCGTATCCGAGATAGTCCTGGGCGTGGCCGCTGGAGTTGGTCAGCGTCGCCGTCGGCGTGGAGCTGGAGACCCATGACCCTTCGTCCGCCACGCGGAAGATGTAGGCAGCACCGCGGTTGTTGCCGACACCGTCGGCGCCGATGAACGCGGTGGTTCCGTCACTGGACACCGCCACGCTGCCCCCGAAGCGCGCATTCGCAGTGCCGCCCGCCTTGGTGAGGGTCGCGGTCGGAGCCGAGGTCGACGCCCAGGCAGCTGCGTCGGACGTGTGGAACACGTCCACCGCGCCGGTATGCGAGTTTGCGCCGTCATTTCCGAGCAGCGCCAGCCTGCCGTCGCTCGAGAGCGCCACGGAGCTTCCGAGAACGTCGCTGCCGGCGATGCTGGCGTCGGACAGGATCGCGTCGGGCGTCGTCGTCGAGGCCCAGGCGTCTTCGGCGGAGACGTGGTAGACGAAGGCGCCGCCGCCGTTCGGGTTGTAGAAGTCGCTGAGGAGCGCCGTCTTCCCGTCCCCGGAGAGCGCCACCTCCCAGCCAACGCCCGCGTCATCCGGGCTCTCGTTTGCGTAGCTCAGCGTTGCGGTCGGCGTCGAGGTCGAGGCCCACGCATCCTCACTCGCGACATGGAACACGTAGGCGCCTCCGTAGAGGAAGTCGTAATACGGCGCACCGGTGATGAGTGTCGTCCCGTCGGGAGAGAGCGCGAGCCCGAAGCCGAGCAGGCCGTCGCTCACCCGCAGGGTTGCCATCGGGGTAGAGGAGGAGACCCACGCATCCTCGGCGGCAACGTGGAACATGTAGATCAGGCCGTCTCCGCCGCCGGCGAGGGGAGCGCCGATGGCGGCCGTCGTCCCGTCCGCGGAGAGGGCAACGCCGTTGCCGAAGTACTGCTTCGTCGTGGGACCGGGCGTGTTCATCAGCTTCGCTGTTGGCATCCCGGTCGATCCCCAGGAGCCTGCGTCCGGGACGTGGAAGATGTAGGCGGCCCCTTTCCCGTTGCTGGCGCCGTCCGCGCCGACAAGCGCGGTAGTGCCGTCGGCCGAAAGGGACACGGAGAGACCCAGCTCAGGGGCTGGCACGGCGAGCGCGGCAGAATTCAGCCTGATCGCCCCCGGTCCGAGCCGGGCGTGGATCGCCTTGGCCAGACCGGCCGGAAGCGCGCGCGCATAGCGCCCGCTGACGGACGACCCGACTCCAGACCCAGGCAGGAATACCGCCGAAACTACGACCGCCATCGCGCTTGCTACCACCAACCGCCGCTTCATTTTCACTCCTCCGTCGTTACGTGCATTGAGTGCATGCCCGGCCGGAAAAAGCAAGGGCGGAGCTGACGTGACATTTCGCCGGTGCCGCGCCGTACGTAGCGCGATGCGCGCCGCAATCACAGCGCTCGCCGCTGCCATGGCTCTCGCCGTCGCCGGGTGCGGAGACGCCCACACGGCGCCGCCCACGACGACTGCGCCTTCGGTCACGCCGTCGACCCACGAGATCGCCCTTGCGCGCTCCTCGAACGGTCTCCTCTCGATCTTTCCGGCGAAGCCGGGCGAGAAGACGTGCGCGATCCCCGAGGGCGGGATTCACTTCCAGCCGTTGCGCGGGACCTGCTCGACAAGCATCCGCTGGGCCGACACGCATGAGCCCGAGCTCACCGTCACCTTCACGGAGAAATGGCCACGGTGCCTCCCCGCGGACGACTGCGTCGCCGGCGGCACGCTCCATCACACGTGGCAGGTGGTCGAGGGCGCGACGATGGTGACCGCCTCCTCCCCGCTCCACGTCCTCGCCACCCGCCAGAGCGGAGCGACGGCGCCCCAGTACTACAAGTAGCGCGGCCGGGCGCGAGGCCCGGCCGCATGAGCGGAGCGGGAGGGATTTGAACCCTCGA